>JAZDHD010000413.1:0-27369 GCA_043806215.1 Pseudomonadota bacterium
AGGTCATTTCCCCCGGTTGCAATCCGTGTGTGAAGCCCGGCCTGAAATACGAAATGGTCAAGAAACAGGTAGTGAAGTAAGAGTTCGACGACATACCGGAACACGAAAAGGCCGGGGCTCTTGCCCCGGTTTTTTTTGTGCTTTTTTATTCAAACCGTGCCGAAGCCGGCCGTCAAGGAAGGCTTTGAGACAACGTTTGTGAAACCGGTTGGTTAGTGTGGCGTTTCCCCCTACAGGGTGTGGCATTTCCGCGGGCTTTGTTGCGATCTTAATGTGCCGAAGGCACATACGAATTTTTCCGGGGGATTCATCCCCCGGAAAAAAGCGCATCCGGGCCTTGAAAGGCCCGGCTAATCGCCTCCGTCCCTCCGGGACGTCAAGAGGGACCTTGAACCGGTATGGACAAACGACAAGTGTGTCGCTCCTTGAATACTACGACGCCTTGACGTTTGTCATTGCGAGCCCGAGGTTTTGGGAGGGCGTGGCAATCTCAAGAGGTTAGGAATGTGCTACCGTATTTAGGAAACTGGGCACTTAGTGCTCCGGTTCCTAAGTACGGTTACGCATTCCGTAAACACGCGGTAGCGTCCCGGCGTCGCTGCCGGGCGAGTTCAGTAGCGACCCGGCGTCCCTCCCTGGCGATTGAGTAGGAGAAACCCCGCGGAACGCGGGGAGGCCGGCGCTACCAAAGCAGGGATAATTCCTTCTCGTTCCCAGGCTCCTGCCTGGGAATGCCTGTCCACCGCGCTCTGCCCGGTCTTCGGCTCGGAGTCCGGGCGTTACCAGGCTGTAGGGGTCCCGCGCAGAACGCGGGGCGGCCGCCCGGGTAGGCACAGGGGCCTACCCCTACGGGAGGGTGGAATCCCCGCGTGGGACAGACAAAACGGACGACGGCCGGGAGGATCACCTTTGGCAAATTCCTATGTACTTATCCTGGATTTCGGTTCACAGTACACGCAGCTCATAGCGAGGCGAATACGGGAGAACCACGTATACTGCGAAATACATCCGTGCAACAAGGGCATGGAGGCCGCCCGGAGACTCAAGCCCTCCGCAGTGGTGCTTTCCGGAGGCCCCTCAAGCATTTATGACGAAGGCTCGCCCCAACTCGACCCGGAAATTCTGAACCTGGACGTTCCCATCCTGGGAATATGCTACGGAATTCAGGCGCTGGCGCATATCCTGGGAGGCACGGTGGAACGGGCGAGCCAAAGGGAATACGGCAGAGCGCTCTTGACGACGGTGAGACCCGGCTCGGTGTTGCTCGATGGTGTTGGGGCCGGCTCGCCTGTGTGGATGAGTCACGGCGATAAGGTGGTCCGTGTCCCCAAAGGCTTCGTGTGCTCGGCCGGTACCGCTGATTCGGACATAGCGGCTATGGAGAGTGCGGACGGGCGTATCGCAGCCGTGCAGTTTCATCCGGAGGTGGTTCACACCCCCGACGGAGAGCGGATACTCCGCAATTTCCTGTTCAAGATTGCTCGAATCGAGCCCGACTGGTCTATGTCGTCGTTCATCGAAAATACCACGACGGGAATACGGAATCTTGTGGGCGAGGCCCACGTGGTGGCTGCGCTCTCCGGCGGGGTGGATTCTTCCGTAATGGTCGCGTTGCTTCACGCCGCGCTTGGAGACCGGCTGCACCCGATTTTCGTGAACAACGGCCTCTTACGCAAGAATGAGGCAAACGAGGTACGTTCGGCGTTTCAGGATCTCCTGGGCGTAAGCCTCGACTACGTCGATGCTTCAGAGCGTTTCTTGGCACGACTCCTGGGCGTGGAGGACCCGGAACGGAAGAGAAAGGTGATAGGGGAAGAGTTTATCAGGGTCTTCGAGGAAGAAGCGCGCCGATTCCCCGGTGTGGAGTTTCTGGCCCAAGGCACCCTCTATCCCGATGTCATAGAGAGCGTATCGTTCAAAGGGGGACCCTCCGCCACCATCAAGAGCCACCACAATGTCGGGGGACTTCCGGAGAGGATGGACCTGCGTTTAATTGAACCGCTGAGGGAATTGTTCAAGGACGAAGTGCGGGAACTGGGACATGAACTGGGCCTCCCCGAAGAGATGATTTGGCGGCACCCCTTTCCGGGGCCCGGCCTTGCCGTCAGGATACTGGGGGAAGTCACCGCGGAACGCGTAGCGGTGCTGCAGGAAGCGGATGCCATCGCCATCGAGGAAATCCGTAAGGCGGGGCTGTATCGTGATATTTGGCAGGCCTTTGTAGTACTGCTGCCGGTACGGTCGGTTGGGGTGATGGGGGATGAGAGAACCTATGAGCACGTTGCGGCCCTCAGGGCCGTGGAAGCCCGAGACGGAATGACCGCGGACTGGTTCCGGATGCCGCATGAAGTCCTCGCCGCGATATCCAACCGGATTATCAACGAAGTGCGCGGTATTAACCGTGTCGTGTACGATGTTTCATCCAAGCCCCCTAGTACGATCGAGTGGGAATAGGCATTGCGCAAGCCGGTATAAGTGACGAAAGACTTCACAAGATAGTTGCGTTTTCAAAATCGTTGTACTAGGATTTTTCGAAGCTCGGCCCGTCAAGGTGCCCCGACGTCGGCCCCAATGTGACCATGAGCTGCATAACCGCCCGGCCGCTGAAGAGACGGTTCGCCCTCGGTGGGGATTCGTAGGCAGCCCTGACCCGGAGGAAGGCGCAAGACGAGAATTGCGGCACGGTGCCCCGCGGCTCATTAGCATGTGCGGCCTGCCACGTCCAAATGAACCTGTCCAAGGAGATCAAGGATGGAACTTACCGAAGCTGTCGTAAGTGATTCCCACGACGATATCATCGAGATCACACTGACCGGAGACGAAGATGAATGGCTCGAAATAGCCTCGGTCCTGACCGAATCGGATTCCGACCTGGCCACGGAAATGGGGCTCAAGATCCGCGATGGCGTGCGGAGCGCAGGCTCCTGAGGTGCGTGATATCCGTCGGATAAGCGCTGTGGACGGCAAGAGAATCCGGCGTCGACTTCGGAAGTCATAACGCCTGCATAGACCGGGAGAGGTTCCGTTCCGCAATTCATTGGCAGCGCCCACCCTTGAAGATGACGGGCACGGAGGCCCAGGCTACGGTAGGGGCGGACCTATGTGTCCGCCCGCATTTGGGCGCACACGCAGGTGCGCCCCTACTCTTCGTGGGACGGGCCTCCGTGCCCGGATCTTGTTCTTGCCGGCACCCGAGCCGGCAGCGAAACGAAAATGTGCGACCGTACTTAGGAAACGGGGCGCTTAGGAATCCTGGTCGTCGGCATTCGCCGGGCGTGACGCCTGCCGAAACATCCAGCCTGCCCTGTAAGAGCTTCTCACCAGAGGCCCGGCCGCCACCTCCCCAACTCCTTCGGCAAGTGCCAAGCTTCTCAGTTCATCGAACTCTTGGGGCGGCAGATACCGGTCCACCGGGTGATGGCGGGGAGTCGGCCGCAGGTACTGGCCGATGGTGAGTAAGGCAACATGGGCACGGACGATGTCGCATATCACCGACATGACTTCTGCACGATCCTCGCCCAAGCCCACCATGAGGCCGGTTTTCGTCACAATGCCCTCACCGCTTGCGTGAACGCGCTCGAGGAGTTCAACGGATCTCTCGTAAGAGGCACCGCGCCGAACAACGGGGTACAAACGCGGTACGGTCTCGATATTGTGATTGATGACCTCGGGCCGTGCGTCAATGACCTTGCCGAGCGCCGACCAATCCCGCAAAAAATCGGGAATCAAGACCTCTATGGTCGTATCGGGGCAGGTCTCACGGACGGCGCGTATGGTCGCGGCAAATGCCTCTGCTCCTCCGTCCTCGAGGTCATCTCTGGTCACGGAGGTAACCACTACGTGCGTCAGCCTCATAGAGGCCGCCGCCGCTGCGACCAATTCAGGCTCCTCAAGCCGGAGAGGCGAGGGTTTACCGTGACGGACCGCGCAGAAGCTGCAGTCCCGCGTGCAGCGGTCGCCGAGAATGAGAAAAGCCGCGGTGCCCCGGGCGGAACATTCTCCCTGATTCGGGCAGCGCGCTTCCCTGCAAACCGTGGCCAAACCCTGCGCGTAGGTGCGGCGCCTCAAGGCCGCCGCCGTCGAAACGGCCGGGAACTTTGTCCGGATCCAATGGGGTAAGCGATTCGGTTGTCTAGGGGATTGGATCTTCATTGTCTGAAGCGGTGCAGGCGGCCTTAAATCCAAGCGCCGGAAAAAATGAAGACCGTCTCCGGTAAGGTATCAAGGGGGGGGAGTCATGATACAAATGGAAGACGGCCTTTCGTTTATAAAATAGCTCCGTCCGGTACATAAGTCAACCCCTGCGGGGGAAAAAAAACGCAGGGGCCGACCGCGACTCCCGAAGCCTCCGATACCAACCGGGTTATTATTAAAGATAAAGCTTCAGCGCGCAAAGTCAAGGTAATATCTTGGGGGGCGCACAGGTACCACGAATTATAAATAATCGAGCCAACACAACGAAAACCCATGACAATACCCCGGACAAGTGTTCCGGGCCGGGCCGCCGGCGCCGGCGCGTCCAAGGCAAGAGTTTCACTGCGTGAACCTAAGTGCTTCGTGGCGTAAATACGGTCGCACAAGCTGAACCGTCTTCCCGGCGTAGGCCCTGAACCAGTCTCTTCTTCCTGGACCCCGGCCTGCTCCGGGGAGACGGCGGGGAGCGCCCGCCCTTGAAGATGACGGGCATCCCGCGCGGAACGCGGGAGTCCCACGGTGTACGACCGGCTTGGTCCCTGTTCTTCGTAGCCCGGGCCTCCGTGCCCGGATATTCTTTTCGCAGGCACTCAACATGGCAACGAGACGACAATGTGTGACCGAACTTATGAAATGAAGCACTAAGGAAAAGAGCGGATTGCACAAGAAAATTGGCATGGATCCCGAGATTTGTTGTATAAAGAAGACTTTGCCGACGCGCGATGATCCTGTGCACGCATATCCGCCAAAATGGGGCAACAATGTCAAAATCGTATTCAATAGCGGTCATTCCAGGAGATGGTACGGGTCCCGAGGTTATTGGGGAAGGCAAGAAGGTGCTTCAAGCCGTTGCATCTCTCAACCAATTCACACTTGATTTCGTAGAGTTCGACCTGGGGGGCGACCGGTTTCTGAGGACCGGTGAAACCCTCCCCGACTCGGTGCTTGAAGAGTTGAAGTCGGCGGACGCCATCTACCTGGGCGCGATAGGCCACCCGGACGTTCAACCCGGGATCCTCGAAAAGGGGATTCTGCTGCGACTCAGGTTCGAACTGGATCAGTATGTGAACCTGAGGCCTGTGAAGCTGTACCCCGGCGTTGAAACGCCGTTGAAGGATAAAGGTCCGGACGAGGTGGACTTCGTGGTGGTCCGCGAAAATACGGAAGGATTCTACGTCGGGGCCGGCGGATTCCTGAAGAAGGGGACGCCGGACGAGATCGCGATTCAGGAATCCATCAATACCCGGAAAGGGGTCGACCGTTTGCTGCGGTATGCCTTCGATCTCGCGGCGACGCGCGGAAAACGCAAGAAGCTTACTCTCTGCGGCAAGACCAACGTACTCACCTTTTCGTGGGATCTTTGGATGAGGGCATTCGAGGAGATTTCCCGCGACTTCCCGGCAGTGAACACGGATTACGCCCACGTGGACGCCATCTGTATGTGGATGATCAAGAATCCGGAGTGGTTCGACGTGATCGCCACGGACAATATGTTCGGGGACATAATCACCGACCTGGGAGCCATGATACAGGGCGGGATGGGCATCGCGGCCGGCGGAAACATCTGCCCGCACGGGGTTTCCATGTTCGAGCCGATTGGCGGCTCCGCCCCCAAGTACACGGGAAAGAACCTCATAAACCCACTCGCATGCATACTTGCCGGATCGCTCATGCTGGAGACGCTCGGAGAGCGGCAAGCGGCCCGCTCGGTGGAAGAGGCCGTTGTAAGAGTCCTTGCAAAGGATCTTGCCGGCCTCGAAGCAGGGAAGATGGGCCACACCACCCGAGAAGTGGGAGATTTGGTCGCGGAAAGGCTCAGGTAAGGCGGATGACGGGACGCCTGCACGATATCTTGGGGAACGGTTAAGTCACCCATTGGTTGACGCGGGAAATCATGCGCGCGTTTAACCACTACAGGCACGCGGGGAAGAGACATCGCGTGGGACGGGCTATGAACTTTCGATGAACGACGAATCTTACCCACATGCAAAGGTCCTGCCGCTGGGGGGATTGGGAGAGATCGGGCTGAACATGATGGTGGTGTCCGCGGGCAAGGACGCCTTTATCATTGACTCAGGCCTGATGTTCCCCGACGAATCGATGCCGGGTGTCGACATTGTCATTCCCGACCTGGACGTAGTGCTCCGGCGGGATTGGAAAATTCACGGCTTCGTCCTCACCCACGGGCACGAGGACCACATCGGCGCGTTGCCGTACGCTTTGAAGAAAGCACCGGCCCCGGTTTTCGCGACAAGACTCACCATGGGGCTGGTGGAAAACAAATTGGATGAATTCGGGCTGCTCAATACGACCGAGAGAAACATAATCTCCCCGGACGAACCGATCAACCTGGGGCCGTTCCGTATCGAATTCTACGCGGTATGTCATTCCGTGGCCGACGGCGTCGGCCTCATCATTCATACCCCTGCCGGGATCCTCATTCACTCGGGCGACTTCAAGCTCGACCCGACTCCCATCGACGGTCGGCTCTGCGACCTCGACAAACTTGCGTCCTACGCGGACAAGAACGTGCTTGCCCTGTTTTCGGACAGCACGAATGTGGAAAACAAGGGGACCACTCTCTCCGAAAGTATGATCCGTCCGGCCTTTGAGAGCATTTTCAGAGAAGCTCGGCAGAGGATCCTGATTGCGACGTTTTCCTCGAACATTCACCGGATACAGCAGGTGCTCGACCTCGCGCGCGAATTCAACAAGAAAGTGGTCATGGTAGGCCGCTCCATGATCGAGAACACGCGTATCGCATCGGAACGCGGCTACCTGCACGTGCCGAAGCGCCTGATAGTGGACATCAAGGACATGGACTCCCTCCCGGAGGAGCAGATTGTCGTGTTGTCCACGGGGTCGCAGGGAGAGCCCATGTCGGCACTGTCCCTCATGGCTCTCGACCGCCACAAGTATCTCAAGGTGAAACCCGGCGATATGGTGGTTTTCTCTTCCAAGTTCATTCCCGGAAACGAAAAGGCGATCAACCAGATCATTAACGAGTTCTCCCGTCGCGGAGCACAGGTTATGTATGAGAAGATCTCCAATGTCCACGTGTCCGGGCATGCCAGTGAGGATGAACTGAGGTACCTGATACGCCTTGTGAATCCGCGCTACTTCATACCGATCCACGGCGAATACCGCCACTTGCTGAGACACGCCGGGCTCGCGGTGAAGGAAGGAATCCCCCGGGAACGGGTTCTGATCGCTGAAGATGGAGATCTGATCGAGTTCACGCCCGACCACGCTCAAATCACGGAAAGACTTGAAGTGGGCAGGGTGTTTGTCCACGGAAAGGGCGTAGGGGACATCGGGCACGACGTCCTCCGAGAGCGGCGGATGCTGTCCGAGGTCGGTCTCGTAACCGTCGTTATGGCTGTTGAGGCACGATCCGGGCGGCTGGTTTCCGGACCTGAGCTTCAATCATTGGGCGTGACCTTCAGCGAGGTTGAACCCGAACTTATGGACGGCGTCCGGATCGGCCTGATGGAACGCATAGAGGAGATCTCCCCCAAGTCTCTTCAGGAATGGGAAGAGTCAAGAGAGGAGATCCGGTTGGTGGTGCGTCGGCAAATCAACCGGATATTGGGACGGAAACCTCTGGTTTTAACGGTGATCCTGCAGGTCTAGCACACGGGGGCAATAACTGCCGCCATATGCTCCCGGAAATGCTCCGGGGAATCCCCGAGAAGCGCGCCCCGGCCGGAAAAGCAAAATTTATTGTGAGGGCACTCGATTTTCCTTGCAATCCTCTCCCTGTTGGATTACCTCATTACGAGTGCTCAGTGAGGCTGGATCGCAGAATCGCGGTCCTCCGTCACTAAAGTGGTTGCCGGAGAGAGCCGGCTGATCCGGCACCCGGGTTTTTTCTTGACAAGCTACGTATCCACATGCTAGGTTGACCCTAATCTGTGGTCTAACAACTCGTGTAGTGGAGTATGCTTCAATTAAGGAGGGTTAAGGATGAAGAAGTCGTTGGTTATGTTGGTTGTGTTGTTCACGACATTGGCCGTGGCAGGCTCGGCGTGCGCGTTCTACGGTTGGGACTGCTATGAAATGCCGAAGTGCCAAGTCATCTGCAAAGATCAAGTGCTGTGCAAAGGCCAGGCTGCCGGTAACATCGGCCTTTGTGGGCCTGCAATGTGCAACTGTGGTAAAATCACCTGCCCGAGCATCAGCTATTCCGGCAAGTGGATCACCTTGCTCGTGTGCCCCAAGGGGAACTAGCCGTTGTTGATGAGCATGATTTGTGCGGTTAAGCGTGGTGAAAGACGATTCCTGAGGGTGGCCGCGTAGCCGTAGAGATAACCTGATAAGAGACATTGCGAAAGACCCCTTCTTCATACGGAGGGGTCTTTCCCGTTCTGGCGCATCCATCACGCTCAAGACGCGCCCGCCGGCAAGTCCGCCTCTGCCCCGATAGGTTCGATGCTCCCTTGAAGAGACCATCGACACCTGCTATTCTCTCGGCTGTCTAGTATTTGCGCCGGGTGAACTCGATATGCCCGGTTTCCCTCTTTCTCATGCTTGAATAGGTGAGGACGCCCGCCAGGGAAGCCGACAAGACGACCCAGACTGCGGCCGCCGCCCAAATGTTATCTCCAAGCGAGAAGTCCGGGGCAATGCCGCCGAGAATGAGACTGAGCAGCAAGATCGCAACGAAGACGGACACGAGCGAAAAGAAAAGGTGATCCAAGAACAGTTTCACGTTTCCCATGGCAGTCACCGCTACAATTGTGGGATTTGCGGCCCATTTTGGAGACTCCATCTCAGGATGTCAAGAACTCTTAACTCATATGGTGTATCGTGAATACGGTACGTTATGGCTGGATCCGTTGCGGAGGACTCATGCCGATGACGGAAAATCTGCATGAAGCCGAGAGGAGTAGCCGCAACGGTTCCGCTCCCTGCTTCCGGGGAGGCCTCATCGACGGTCGGACTATTCCGGCCCCATGATGTTCCTCCAGCCCGGCTGAAGACTTGAGCGATTCCCCTCGAGCGGGGAGGCAACACCGACGTAATCGAATCGCAGTGCGGAGCTATCTTGCAGATCAAGATCAAGAATCGGTTCAGTCATGAGATCGTACTGAGAGGGGAAGCGGAATCGCTGAGACGCTTTCTCGCCAAGGCGAAATCTTCCGTGCCGGATCTGTGCGGCGCAAACTTACCCGCAGCCAATCTGGTGGGGATAGAGCTTGCCGGGATGGATCTGCGAGGGGCTAATCTGTCGGGTGCGAACCTCACGAAGGCGGACCTCACGGAAGCAAATCTCACGGGGTGCAATCTCACCAAGGCGAATCTTACCTGTGCAAGATTGAAGGGAGCCGACTTGAGCGATGCGAACCTGACGGGAGCGGACCTGACCATGGCGGTGCTGGAAGAGGCCGTGCTGGCAAATGCGGACATGTATTGGACGATTCTCACGGGAGCTTTGCTCAAGGCCGCGGATCTGTCCCAGACCAACCTGTCGAGAAGCAATCTTACCCTGGCCGATCTTTCCGAAGCCGATTGCTTCTGGGCGGACTTCGCCGGCTCCAATCTGACGATGACTAAACTCCTGAAAGCCACATTGACGGTGGCGAACCTGTCCAGAGCCTCGCTGACCATGGCGGATCTTTCCGGCGCGGTGTTGGCCGGGGCGGATTTCAGTGGAGCCGATCTCTCCGATGCGGACCTGACGGGTGCGGACATAACGGAGACCAACCTCATCGGGGCAAACTTGACCGGCGCAAGGCTGCTGGGATTGGACCTGAGCAGAGCGAAAAGGTGATGACGGAACCCGGCCGGAGGGCATTTCCTGAGCGCGTACAAATAAAACCCCGAGTCGGAGATGGAGGGGAGACCCGGGGTTTTGACGAATGTGAGTGAGCGCAGAGAATCAAAGATCTGCCGCGGAAGAGGCCGCAAGAAGCGTACCGGACAAGACTGATGGGATGATCCCGTGATAAATTGATACCTTGGAGTATAACCGGTACGTGTGAGAACGCTGAAGGCGTACATCCACGTAGGAAACCGTTTCTCAATTCTTCCAATCGGTAGGGCCGCAAGGAGCGCCGTGTCCTTTCCGTCTCATGAAAGGTTGATCGGGTATGAAGCAGACCAAACGTTTTCGTAGGGTATTGCGTGGTCTGGACGCCATGACGGTGTGGGTGCACGACATTGACCGGGCCGCAGCGGATGACGGTCTTTCAAGGCAACACCTGCAGGACGCCGTGGTGGTCAGACTCCTCGATTCCCGTATCAAGGCCCTGGGCATAGGCAATGTGCCGGAGCCTCCCGGTAACCCGTGGCTGAATATCTTCGTCAACACGGTGAAATCCGACAACGTGTACTTCTATTTTGTCACCGTGAGGCTCGATGAAGTAATTCGTCCGGAGCGGAACAGGGCCTGCCGAACCATTGGATCCACGTGGGAGACGTTCAGCAGAGGAGTCACGGACACCGGGCGGTTGTCGGTCACCGTAGAAAGACAGGTCGAGAATCTCGTCGACTACTTCATCTACGACTATCTCATGGAGAATCCGCAGTGAGGTGTTTACCCACCGGGGATAATGGATCCAAAGGCATGTGTACGCAGGAATGTTGTGTCGAAATGTCCGTCGCGAAATGGATCCTTCATCGTTCCGGGTCGCCTTGTTCAGCGGGACCGGCATCCTGCCGGTCGTTTTCAGGCCGTCATCCCGGCGTAGGCCCATAAGCGTTAACTCAAGGATTCCGGCGGGCAACCCGTACTTCAACCGGCACACGAATCGAGGCATACACACCGTTTTCGGTGTTGAGATGCAGCGATCTTACTGTGCCGAAGGCACTTAGGAATTTAGCCGGGGGATTCATCCCCCGGAAGAACGGGATAAAGCCGATTTCCGGGCCTTGAAAGGCCCGGCTAACATCTCGGGTCCCTTCGGGACGTTATGAATAAACCCAAGTCCAAGGCGACCAACAGGCTTAAGTTAACGCCTCCGGGCCCGGAAAGCTCCCGTGCCGGTTCTCAGACTCGGTAACAGGAGCAGAATGTGTCACCGTATTTACGCCATGAGCACCAAGCGTCGGCCCCTCCCGGACAAGCCAAGGAGGGACCGGCGATTCTTGGCGACCACGTTGCCTGCGCAGGTGGGATAGATTCACTCTACGTTGCGTCGCCCCCTGCACCCCACGGGCAGCCGCCCTGGAAACCCCTGCCGCCGCCGAAGGATGGTCCGCCCGGACCGTTACCGCCTCGGAAACCCTGGCCGCCGCAGGGCCCGTAACCGCCTCCGGGTCCGTCACCGTCGCCGGGAAGGAATCGGCCTAAGGGTCCCACCTTCTTTCTCTGTTCGGGCGTCAGCAGAGACCTCATCTTGGTGCCCATAGCGCGCCGCTCATTCCGCATGGCGTCTTTCACGGCCCAGATCTCCTCTCGTTTCTTCTGAAGCGCCTCTTCATCGACGGAATCTTTCGAGGCAAGTTCCATGATCTCAATTCTCTTCTTCCCCAGGTCGGCCCGGAACGACTCCACCTTCTTGAAGAATTCCAGTCTCAGCGCCTCGGCTTGTTTCTGTTGGTCCGCCGAGAGTTCATTCCACATACCCCTCAAAGATGCGCCGGGCCCGAAACCCATGCCACAGCAACCGGGACCCGCGTATGCCGCAAAGGCCGTTACGAGCACCAACAGAGAAGTTGCCGTGATCACCGCTACTCTACGTTTCATCGATAATCTCCTTTCCAAGGAAAATCATTGTTCTGTAATGTTTTACAAGGCAGCGTCCAATAACTCGCGCACACGCCGTGAATTTTGTCGGGAAAACGTGAAAAAGGCATCGAGGGTACCGGTCGACTGAGGACAGGGGGGCGAAGATGGGGCGGGACGCCCGCCTTTGAAGATGACGGGCATCCCGCGTTCCGCGGGACCCCACAAAACAGGTATAAGGCTTCATGACAGTCCTTCGTAGCCCGGGCCTCCGTGCCCGGATATTCTTCTTGCAGGCACCCAACACGGCAACGAGACGAAAATGTGTGACCGAACTTATGAAACGAAGCACTAAGTGCCCAGTTTCCTAAATACGGTCGCACATTCTTAACCACTTGAGATTGCCACGCCCTCCCAAAGCCTCAGGCTCGCAATGACATGGTTCAGCGTGGTGCCGCGACCGTATTTGCGCCAAAGAACACTCAGCCTTTCACGAGGCATTGAGATTGCTTTCCCGCGTTCTGCGCGGGACTGCGCTCCTCGCAATGACGGGAACGACCGGCGGGATACTTGAGGCACCGGATTAGGATTAACGCGAAGTTCAAAGCGCGTCGCTATAACAGGGGGGGAACGGTCGCCTATGGTACGGCGTGAGATCGGACAAGCCGGGCAGGCGCGTTATCGACCGAATCATTCGCAAGGGATATTTGTGGGTCCCATTCCTCGACCGCGCCCCATGTCCGGTCCCATGCTTCCGCGGCCCATTCCGTGTCTCATGATTCCGTGTCTCATTCCGCGGCCCATCATCCCGTGCCCCATGCATGCGCGGTTCCGAAGAAATCCCAAGAATGCCGTCCGCTTCTCCTCCGGCAGAGAGCCCATTATCTCACTAATCCGTGTGAGGGCCTTCCTTTCCATCTGCCCCCTCAATTGAATCAGCTCGTCAATCTTCTCATCCGCCGCCTTGAGATCACCGGGATTCTTGGAAATCAATTCAAGAACCTCCAGCTTCTTGTCGCCTATTTTACGACGTATCTCCATCATCTCCGCGCGCCGGCCCCGGGGCCAGGCAGCTGAAATACGCTGAAGATCGTCTCTGTCGAGTGACGTTTCCAGCGGAATGTCCCGTTTCGCGGCGTACTGTGGGCCGCGCAGGAGATTCCAGAGCACCGTCCCACCGACCGCGACGTTCATTGAAAGGGAAGCCGCAAGCAGAACGAGGAGGATGGTGCGTTTCATTGGGTGGTACCTTCCCCGGCGATTTCCAGAAGGGCATCGGTGAATGACTGGCCGCCGTCGGTCTCCAGAAGATCCAGAGTGCCTACCTGTCGATCTGCGACGAACATCGTGCTGAGAGATTTGCCTGCCAGATTCCCAACCCCCAACGCGCAGAGTACAAGCACTGCCATGACCGGGACCCGGGCCCAGGCGGGAAACACATGCCGGTCGGCCATGTCGGGCCTTTGCTCTGCTATGTGCGCCTTCACCCGTCCGGCGAGTGCGGAACGCGGGAGAGCGGACTCAATGGTCTTCATACCTCGATCAAGCGCGGATGCCTGTTGAGAGAAGGTTTGACAACGGCTGCATCCGACCAGGTGTATCCGCAATTCTTCTGCGGCCGCCTCCGGCAGCTCTCCGTCCACTAGCCGGGAAATCATCCGTTGATACTTGATGCAACTCATGGTATTCACCCCATAGAATTATACCGTGAAAACAAAGGAATCCCGCGGAAGTTTTTCCACGGTTATTCCAGAAGTTCCAAAAGTCTCTTCCGGGCGCGGAATATGAGCGATTCCACCGAGGAGACCGACGCCTTCATAATGGAAGCGATCTCATCGTAACTCAACCCTTCCTGAGACTTGAGCAGCAGCGCGGTTCTCTGCCGCTCGGGAAGTTTCCCGAGGGCTCCTTGAATTCTTGCCGTTTCCTGTCTGTGTGACAGCATTTGTTCCGCGTTGCGGTTTTCGGGAGACGCATAACCGGCGCCCGGTTCAACGGCCTGTTCATCGAAATCGTATTCGAAAAGCAGGCGTGCCGTCTTTCTCTTCAACGACCTGAAGACATTGATGCTCTGGTTACGCGCAATTGTGAGCAACCATGTCTTGAAACGGGCTTTGTCGGGAGAATACCGCCGGAGGTTGCTGTAGACTTTGAGGAAGGTCTCTTGGACGATGTCTTCAGCCTCATGATGATTACGGGTGATTTCCAGGGCGAGTCGGTAGACGGCCGGCGTATGACGGTCCACCAATAGGTTGAAATGGGTTTCCGAACCCCTCTGAGCCTGCGCCATCAATTCTTCGTCGCTAAGGATGCTCACGGCCTCCTCATGGTTATTTCACCCACGAACCATGTCCATTCGGCAGGGCACGGCATCAGAAACGCCTTCGATATGTCCTGATGCGATTGATGCTGGTGTTCATGCTTCGCACGCTGTTCGTGATGCTCCTCATACTCCGGTTCAAATTCTTTTCCGTCCCGTGGAAGGATCCCGATACGTTGTTGGTTTCCGCGTTTCTGCGGAACCCTCGGACTCCCGGATCCATCGGGTAGGACGACCCGCGGCTCTTCAGAACGGACCGCAGTCCGCTTATGAAATCTTCCGACGGATCTTGGCCCCGGACAAGTGCCGGTTCACCCACGGCGGGCTCATCGGGTCCGGATCTTTCCGCCTCGATTCCGGCGCGGACGTCGTCGAAGGCACGCACCTCCCCGCTCATGAACGGCGTTCCACTTGCCGCGGCCCACACCGGGGCGAATAGTGCGGCGAATCTCACAAGCCGCCGAACTGCCGACCACACTGTGGCAAATGCGTAATGTCCGGTCATTCATGCAGCCCCGGTCTCAATGATGCGCGGCATAGGGTGCGGCGCTTCTTCCGCTAGTGTCTTCTCCGTGAAATGATGTCGATGACATCGGTGCGGCCCATCTCGAGCGCGTGCGCCAGAACCGTCTTGCCCGAGTGATCGGCTATGTCGGCGTCGGCACCCCAGGTCAAGAGCATCTCGATGATTTCCAGATGAGCTTTTCCCGAGGCCCAGATAAGCGCGGTCCGCCCGTCGTTGTCGACGGCGTCGATATCCGGCCCGGTTGCCAGGACCAGTTTGACGATCTCGGGATTGCCGCTCAGACAAGCCCACATCAGGGACGTCCGCCCATGTCGGTCCCGGACGTCAATATTGACCACCTCGTCGACAAGCATTTCCACGATGCGGGGACTTCCGTATCGAACGGCCCACATGAGGCATGTTCTCCCGCCGTTGTCCTGAATATGGACGTCCGCTCCCTTCTTTAGCAATAAGGCCGCCATATCGGGACGGTTCTTGTAGCATGCCCACATGAGCGGAGTCCGCCCAACCTTATCCTGAGCACTTAGGTCAAATCCTTCGTCGATCAGCTTCTCCACATCCGCGGGATCTCCGTGAACACAGAGGTCGATGAACGCGTCGACATTTGCCTCCCGGTTTGATTCCTCGTCCTGGGACTTTTCGACCGGTTCCTCGGTGCTGTCCTCGATGACCGGTTGATGGACCGGTTCCGGAAGATGCACATCCGCGCCGGCGCTCAGGAGAAACTCGACCACATCGGTATGTCCTTTGATCGCCGCCCATCCAAGGGCAGACATCCCGGATTGGTCCCGGCTGTTGAGGTCTGCGCCGTTCTCCGCCAGAGCCCGGACCACGCCCGCCTTCCCCTTATATGCCGCCCTCACAATGGGTGTCAAACCGTATCTGTTGGCCAGGTTCACATCGGCGCCGTATTCGATGAGCTTGCGTACGACCGGTACGTGATCGGTGGAGCAGGCTTTCAAGAGCGCGGTCTTACCGTCCTTATCCTGGAGATTCACCTCGGCCCCTCTGGCCAGCAGCAGGCTTACGACGTCCAGGTGTCCTCTGTACACGGCTCTCATCAGCGCGGTAAGCCCAAACCTGTTGATCCGGTTTATGTCGGCACCGGTGTCCAGCATGAGCTTCACTTCATCAACCAGACCGGCTGCGGCCGCGTCGATCAAGTCCCGCTCCTGGTCCTTCTTGGCGGGCTCCACCAGAAAGCCTCGTTCGAGGGTCAATTCCAGTGCTTCCGTACGACCGCTGTCGGAGACCTCGATCATGGCTTCAATGGTCTCTTCGGCTTCCGAAGTTACCGACGCGCCTCGTTCCAGGAGTATCTCTACGATCTCTTCGTTGGACTCTTGGGAGGCCCAAATGAGCGCGGTCATTCCCGCCGAGTCTTGAATATCAACATTGGCACCCTGGTCCAGCAGGAGGTTCACCACTTCCGTCCGTCCTGCCCGGGCGGCCCACATCAGCGCCGTCCTGCCCGCCCTGTCCCGGACGTCAACCGACGAGTCATTGAGCAGAAGCACTTTCACGATTGCCGTGTGACCTCGATCCGACGCAACCATCAATGCGGTCCAACCGGCATGATCCTGAGCGTCCACAAGGGCTCCCTTGTCCAGAAGCACCTCCACGGCCTCGCGTCGGCCCGAGTAAGTGGCCTTCATGAGCGGAGTGCGTCCGGATTGATCGACTCCGTTCGGGTCGGCGCCTCTCTTGAGGAGCAAGTTCATCATGCCCAGGTGACCGTCAAAGGAAGCCCTCATCAGAGGGGTCCATCCCCCCAAGGCGGGTGCGTCCACCTTGGCTCCACGGTCCAGAAGCCGCGTCATCACAAGGGGTTGTCCTGCGAGCATCGCTATCATCAGGGCGGTCCTGCCGTCCTTGGTCTTTTCCTCCAGCGATGAGCGGCATTCCAGAAGGAACTCGATCATGTCGACGCGTCCGTGCTGGGCCGCGTACATGAGCGTAGTAAAGCCTTCCGAGTCCTTTGCGTCGACATGCGCCCCACTGATCAAAAGCATCTTGACCGCGTTCTTCTGCGAAGCGAGGCCGGCTATCATGAGACTCGTCCGGCCCTTTTCGTCGGCCGAATGGACGTCGGCCCTCATGTCGACAAGGGTTTTTATCATCCTCAAATTTCCGCCGGCCGAAGCCCTCATCAAAGCAGTCATGCCGGCATCGTCGAAAGAGTTGACATCCGCACCTTTGCTCACAAGCTGCTTGACGAGTTCGTGATCACCCTTTTGTACGGCATCGAAGAACGCTTTGCTTTTGTCCCTGGTAAACAGCAAGGCCATCAAACAGTCCCCATTATGCACCATAAAACTTCAGAAGGGCCGATACCTCGGCATGCCCCCTGTTCGCAGCTCTCTTCAGTGCGGTGGAACCTTCATTATCCCGGGTACGGGGATTCGCACCGTGTTCCAGAAGGAGCTTTACCACACCGGCATGGCCGTTGTACGCGGCTTTCATCAGAGCAGTGTTTCCGTAGTCGTTTGCAGTGTCGAGGTCAAGACCGGCCGCCAGAAGCAGTCTCACGACCTGAAGGTTTCCTCTGTAACAGGCTTTCATGAGCGGGGTGTTTCCAAATTTGTTGCGGCAGGCCGTGTCGGCCCCTCGTTCCATAAGAAGGCCGACAACCGCCGGGTGACCTTTAAAGCACGCTTTCATGAGCGCGCTGTCGCCATCGTCCGACTGTTCATGGACATCGGATCCGCTTTCAAGGAGGAGTTCAACAACATCCCGCCTGCCGACGCCCGCTGCAATCAACAGCGCGGTCTTTCCCGTGTTTTCCCGTGCAGAAACGTCAGCGCCCTTGTTCAGCAGCAATCGTACGATATCAGGGCTGCCGGATCTGCAGGCAATGGTAAGTGCCGTGTGACCGAAGTCATTCGATGCCTGCACCCGAGCACCGCGAGCCGCCAGGATTTCCGCCGCGTCCTTGTGCCCGTGAAAGACCGCCCGCATCAGCGCCGTATTTCCCGATTTGTTTGCAAGGTCGGGGTCCGCCCCTGCATTGAGCAGAAGATCGACCGCTTCGACGGCGCCGGCGCTTGCCGCCTTCATCAGAGCGGTCTTTCCTTCGGAGTCACGTGCGTTGACCCCCGCCCCTTTGGTTAACAGCATTTGCACACCGACCGAACGGCCTTTCCGAGCCGTAGCCATCAAGGCAGTGGTTCCCTTATGGTTACTCAGGTTGGGGTCGGCTCCCAAGCGCAAGAGGGCATCGATAACCTGGAAGCGGCCCAGGTGTGCCGCCTGGATCAGCGCGGTGTCTCCAAGTCTGTTTGACGTATCGACGTCCGCTCCCCTTGCCGCCAGGAGCTCCACCAATTCCGAATGACCCGAGCTTGCCGCCGTGAGAAGTGCCTTCCTCCCATAGCGGTCTTCCGAGTCTATCCGCGCCCCTACGCTCAGGAGAAGGTCCACCACTTCGGGCTGACCTTTCCGGCAGGCCTGGATAAGGATATCGTTGAACTCGATATCTTCCTTACCGTCCACCGGCGTCCTGCTCAGCAACAGATTGGCCGTCTCGGACTGTCCCTGTTCAAGTGCGTGGTTGAGAGCGTTCTTGCCGGCGTTGTCGGTTTCCGCCATGTCGGCACCGGAGGCTACAAGAGCCTCCACCACTTCATGAAAACCCTGTGATGCGGCACAGATCAACGCCGTCCGGCCGTTCATGTCCCGGATGTTTACCGAAGCCCCACGTGCGAGCAGGAGTTTCACCACCTCCGCCCTGCCGCCGAGGGATGCAACGATCAACGGCGTTTGTCCCTGGTCGTCTTGAATGTCGATCTTTGCCCCATGATCCAGGAGCAACTCTGCAACATCTCCCATCCCGCTGATACACGATTCGACGAGGGCCGAATTTCCATACTTGTTCCGTTTGTCGACCTCGGATCCGGCATCCAGGAGCACTTCCACCACGTCCGCATTCCCGGTGTAGGCAGCCCGCATCAGTGCGGTGTTCCCGAAATTGCTCGCTGCGTCGATCTTTGCCCCTCTTTCCAAGAGGAATTCCACCATCTCCGTATGTCCGCCGTATGCGGCCCCCATCAGGGGAGTATCTCCGTTCCGGTCGCGCGCGTGAATATCCGCGCCCCTTGCCAGCAGAACCTGTGCCGTTTCGAAATGATCCCGGGAGGCCGCACCTGCCAACGGGGTTTCCCCGGAATGGTCCCCGGCATTGATATCGGCTCCCCGGTCAAGGAGCAGTTCCGCAACCGCCGGATGGCCTCCCCGGCTTGCCGCTATCAGCGGAGTCTTGCCTTCTCTATTCACCACATCGCACAACGCCCCTGCGGCCGGCAGATCCTCGGCAATTCTGCGGTGTCCTTTGGAACTCGCTCGGAAGAGAGCCGTATTACCGTCATTATCCTTGATGTCGAGGTCCGCTCCGTGTTCAATGAGCAAGGTCACAACCTCATCGTGGCCCCACAGCGCAGCATCCATCAACGCCGTTTCTCCGGCCTTGTTCCGCACATCGATATCGGCACCGGCTTCCAAGAGCGTCTTCACCACATCCGCACAACCCCACAAAGCAGCTTCCATCAGGGCGGTCCGGCCTCTACTGTTGACTGCGTCGATTGCAGCGGACCGATTGAGAAGAAGGCTCACCACTTCCGTATGGTTCTTGGCCGCCGCCTTCATGAGGGCAGTGTACCCCCCTTTGTCGAACGCGTTCACCGCGGCACCGCGTTCCAACAGCATTTCCACGACATTAGGAAAACCATGGAATGAAGCCATCATAAGGGCCGTGTCTCCACTCCACGCAGCCGCATCAATTTCCGGAATACTTTCGAGAACCTGCTCGATTCGCTGATCGTCTCCGGAGCGGACGGTCTCGAAAAAAATGGTCTCAGGTACGTGCCTCATTGTGCTCTCGATGGATCCGGTTCGTCGGAACTGCATTGAATTAGCATAGAGAATAGAGCGAGCCGGATGAATTGTCAATTTATGCTCGGTCGAACCCGTGTGGTGCACCGGGAGTAGTCTGGTTATCCTTCATCAAGTCCGGCACCTGGACGTAGGAAAGAACGACTGCAAGTGGAAAAACCTTGAATATTCCGAGATCAAAACATATTTCAGCAAGAGTCGCAATTATGTGGCTCCGAGCTCAACTGAATGTGCACAAAGATGTTGCAGGTTCGTGACTCTTTTGTTAGCCTTCACTAAGGGGGGGGAGATTGTGTCATCCTTCCAAAGGGTTATAAGAGAATTCCAGCGGCCGCCGGAAGTCAACATGGGCAACACCTGCCAACCAACCAACCCGTAGGAGCACGCCATGAACAGATTCCGTTTGCAATTCACGCTGTCCTTTATTCTCTTTGCCGTGGTGTTGTCCCCTCTCACCGCCACGGGACAGGAACCGGTGAAACTTGGCTTCGCGTACGTCTTTTCAGGAAGATTGGCCCATTACGGTTTCGGCGCCAAACAGGGTGCAGAACTGGCGATAGAAGAAGTCAACGAAGCCGGGGGCATTCTGGGGAGAAAGGTTGTCGGCGTCTACGCAGACACGCAACTGAAGCCCGAAGTCGGGGTTAAGGTAGCCAGAAAGCTCATCTTTGAGGACAAGGTGGATGCAATCCTCGGGATCGTATCCAGTGGAGTCATATCCGCTGTGGCTCCCGTGGCCAACGAGCTCGGCACTCCGTTGATAGGCACCCTTGCCATGACCCCGGATATCACCGGGAAGATATGCAATCCATATACGTTTCGCGTCTCCCAGAATGGTCCTCAGAACCTGAAAGGCGCCGCCATTCTGGCCTCAAAGACCAACGCAAAGACATGGAGCACTCTGGGACCGGACTACCTCTTCGGTTATCAGTGTTGGGAGTACTTTCAGAAGTACCTTGGTAAGATGAGGCCCGATGTAAAGTTCATGACCGAAGACAAGATTGCGTTTGCACCCGTGACCACCGTAGACTTCCGACCTTATATTGAAAAGATCATGGCAGCCAAACCTGAAGGGGTCTTGGTCTCATTGTACGGAGGGAATCTGATAGACTTCGTTCGTCAGGCCACCGAACTCGGAATGTGGCGCAAGATGCCGGTAACGATATTGAACCTTGCCTATTCGGCCGATGTCATGCTCGGCCTGGGTTTGGACATGCCCAAGGGACTCTGGCTTGGCGGTCTCTATTGGTTCCAGGGTAACTCCAGTCCCGCCAATACGAAGTTCGTGAAATCCTATACGGGCCGTTACAGGGTCTTTCCCGACTACAATGCCCAGGGCGCGTATTCGGGTGTAAAGGTCTATGCAGCAGCCTGCAAACTGGCGGGTACGACTGAAAAACACGCTGTGATCAAGGCCTTGGAAGGATTGACCATCGATCTGCCCGCGGGGACGACAACAATCCGGAAAGAGGACCATCAGGCGGTTTATGACGGCGTCTGGGGCGTTTCCTCCGAATTCGACGGGAAGCTCCGCATAAGGAGTCTCAAGCCGCTCAGGATATTTTCGGGTGCTGAAATCACTCGACCGGTCGAGGAAACGGAGTGTAAGATGGTCCGATAAACTGCACGCCGGTGTCGGGATGCCGGCAAGATAGTGCCGGCCGAGGTGCCGAGCGGGGACTGGGAGCATTATGGATGAACGCAAAGAAAAGATAATCGACTTCCTGGATTATCGCCGCAGAAAATCGGGGAAGATTGAAAGCGGAGTGGGACTTTGCGCCGCCTTTTCCAGGCAAGGAGACTGGGCGTTCGATTATGCATTGGCCCTCGCCCGACACCACGAAACTCGATTGAACATTTTTCACTTCCTGGAATCACCCTATAGACTTCGAAGGGACGTTGTGTTTTCGGACGCTGAAAAAGGGCGTACAGAGCGAGTCACGCCGGATCTCCTTGCACGGAGGGACAAAGAGATGCGGCAGGCGTTCGATGATCGCCTCGGCGACACCGTTGACGTAGGGTTTCGCCTCTGTGAGGGCAACAGCGAGTGGGAATTGAGGAAGTGCTTCAGAAAGGGCCAATACGAGGTGCTTGTCATAGGCTACAACAAAATCGGAGCGGACTTTGGGGGGACGACAACCATCGAGCGTTTTGCCCATGGGTTCAAGGGCCCCGTGGTATTGGTGGGTCCCGATGAGCGGGATTCATTCCACATCAACCGTCACGCGGAAAAACGGTTGGAAGTGCTCCTGCTTCCTGAAGGAAAGTGGCACAGGATTGAGCCGTGACCGCTCGGTTGAGAGCCCGGGACGGGCAATCGGGGGACATGATCCGATTTCGCGAGTGGCGCCATGCGACCTAGCGAAACTCGGAATCGTGTCCCCCGATTGCCGGAAGCCCCCATGACTACACCATTCGCCCGAGAAGCCCTCGATGTGATAGGTTTATTTTGGGACAACCCCTTAGTCCGATGGTACTGTCATCGCCACGTTACGCGCGGTTCATGCCGCCGAGGGACGCGGGCGTATTGATACTTACGGTGCCCGATCATCAATGCGCCGAACACCTGATGCCTGACAGGTAATGCAAGCGCATCCATAAGGGGGCCGTACGAGTTTGCAGCCGCAGCGAAGTACCCGGCCCAACAGGTGCCGAGCCCCCGGGCAACGGCTGCAAGCTCCAAATGGGCAAGAGCGATGATGCACGCCGCCTGAGAAGCACGCAGAGACGCGTCCGCGTGTGCGATGACGAGGTTGGGGGCTCCTCTCAGGACACGGTCTTGACCGCGTTCCCAGGCTGCCGTGACGCGGTCGAAATGGAGGGGCTGCGCGATTTCCGGTTCCTTTTCAATCGCCTCTCGCATCCATTCGATCACAAGCGCGGCCAAACGCCGGATCTCGTCCGCGGTGTCCACTGCGAGCCAGTGCACGGGCTGCGAGTTGTGGCCCGAGGGAGCGAACGATGCGGTCTTGAGCAACGAGGTCAGGATTTCGCGATCCACCGGTTGGTCCTTGTAGTTTCTGATGGAACGCCGGGTCCGCAGGAAATGGTCCACTTGCCCGTACGACGGCAACAGAGCTTTTGAGGCCTGCGAACACTCTTCCGGCGTCATGCGGGTAACGGTCAGAGCCGCGGCGGGACACGCGCAAACACAATGGCCACAGTTGATGCAGAGGTTCTCCGCCGCCTCGATCCACGAGGGATAGGACTCGGCGGTCCGCATCTCGATGAGGCCGAGCGGGCAAACAGCGGTGCACACGGCGTCGCGCTTGCATTTATCCCGATCTATAGCCAGAGGACTCATGATTTCTCCTTTGCCTTGCCGAAACGGCCACCCTCGGAACCTGCCGTCCGGAGGAGGCGGCTCACGGGGCGAGCCGACGAATACCGTCCGTCCGTCGGCAGGTGGAAGAGGCTTTCTTCCAAGAAAGGGTTTCATTCTCCACAGGTGGGGCGGACGTGTCAACGAGTCCGAGTGCCCGCGTGGGGAAAGAGTTGAAATCTCACCCGTGATTCCCTATGATCCGTGTTGCATCCGTCAACGGCGGATTCCGCACAAGAAAACCAAAGAGGCCGCTCCATGAGTACAAGATCCCCAAGAGTCGACGACACCCACCGAAAACAGGTTTCTCAACTGGACATGCCGCCCCGGTTGCTGCTCGGCCCGGGACCGTCCAATGTGCATCCGAGAGTCCGCCAGGCACTCGCCATGAACGAGGTGGGGCATCTGGATCCGGCCTTCTTGGGAGTCATGAATGAGACGCAGGAACTCTTGCGGTACGTCTGGCAAACCCACAATCAGTTCACCATTCCCGTCAGCGGGACGGGGAGTGCCGCAATGGAGGCCTGCCTGGCAAACTGCGTCGAGCCGGGGGACATCGTACTCATAGGAGTCAACGGCTACTTTGGAGAGCGTTTGTGCGACATGGCTTCGCGGTACGGCGCGGATGTCCGTCGTCTGGAAAAACCATGGGGAGAGGTTTTCGGCGGAGAAGAGATTGCCGAGGGACTCAAGACCCATAGACCGGTCATACTCGGACTGGTCCACGCAGAGACTTCCACCGGCGCGTTGCAGCCCATGGACGGTATCGGGAAGTTGTGCCGGGAGTTTGACTGCCTGCTGTTGCTCGACACGGTTACAAGCCTCGGAGGCGTGCCGGTATTTCTTGACCGCTGGCACGTGGACATGGCCTACGGCGGGGCACAGAAATGCATCAGCTGTCCCCCGGGCGCATCGCCGTTGACTTTCGGGGAACGGGCCCTGAAAAAGCTCAACGGACGCACGTCCAAGGTTGCCAATTGGTACCTGGACATGAGTCTCATAGGGAAATATTGGGGCAGCGAAAGGACGTACCACCATACCGCGCCCATTAACATGATTTACGGATTCCGGGAGGCCCTGTGCTTGATCGCGGAAGAAGGCCTGGAACAGAGGTGGGAAAGACACCGGACCACCGCAGAACTGCTCTGGGAGGGCCTCGCGGATTTGGGAATAGAATGCCATGTTGACAAGGACTATCGCCTGCCTAGTCTCACAACCGCTTTGGTTCCGGACGGTGTGGACTCCAAAGCCCTGAGCGTTTATCTGCGGGACACGTACAACATAGAGATCGCCGCGGGGCTCGGGCAACTTGCCGGGAAGGTGTGGCGGATCGGGTTGATGGGCTACAACAGCCGTCCCGAAAACGTGCTTCTTCTGTTGGCTGCAATGAACAACGCTATGAAAGCCTTGGCATGACGAACCGTCGGTGAACCGTTCCATTTGCCGAAAACGATCCGGTTCTCGGGCACGTGTCCCCCGTATTGACTCATAAACCTCCTATGATCCGGGCGATCTCAAACGACCATGAAAGTTTCCCAGACTCCGAACCGAAGACCGGGCAAAGCCCGGTGGACAGGCATTCCCAGGCTGTAGGGGTCCCGCGCAGAACGCGGGCCGGCCGCCCGGGTAGGCACGGGGGCCCACCCCTACGAGAAAGGAGAGGACTTTCAGGAAAATTCGCCCGCCTCGGATCCGTTGGGCCGGAAGGCCGGCCCCACAAGACCAAATGCACGCCCTTTCTGTTGAATACTGTTGACCGATCGTGTATTGCAGCGTTATTCTAAGCTATTACCTATCATGTAGCGGCGTCCCGATACTTGTTTCCTAAATTGGGGTTTGCAGGGAGACGCAATGCGAGATGAAGAAAAGACCAAAGAGCAGCTTATTGGGGAACTGCAGAGACTCCGCAGTCAATTGACCGATCTTGGGGAGAAATCCCAACGGGGAGGGGGGATCGGCGACTCCCTTGTGGGCGGCGACGTCGAATACTTCGGACCATCCGATTCTTCGTCGGACATTGTCTGGAACCGGGAGGATGTCGACATACCGGAGGTGGACGACAACGGCTGCTTCAGTGATGCGCCGAAACTGCTCTATGTAAAGGAACGGAGCGAGGACTCGCCGGATTCCGGAGGCTCCAAAGACGTTACCGAAACAGGGAGCTTCGATTTGACATGGATATCCATCGGGTCTTTCGGGAAGCTGCTTAACGCCGTCCCAATGCCCATTCTGTTGTCGGATACCTCGGGACGGATACTTTTTGAGAACTACGCGTTTTCGGCCATTTCCGGTGAGCATTCCTCCAAGTCTGGAGAATCACTGTACTCTCTGTTTGACAGCGAAGAGGATGCGGACAATGCGGCCCGGCTGGTGCAACGTGTGCTCGGTTTGCGTTTACCGCAAAAGAGAGAGGGACTGATCGCAGTTAATGGAAAAAGGATATGGAGCAGGATGCACCTGCGTTCCATACGATTCGGCAGTGAGAGGTCCGTTCTCGTTCTCATCGAGGACTTGTCCGTGGAAAAACGGGAGCTCACGCTGAACGAAAAGTACAAGAAGCTTGTTCACACGTTTCCCATCGGTATCGCGGAATTCTTGATGCAGAGCAAAGTGTCGCAGGATCTCAGTGAAGAGGAGATTACCGCGTCGATCCTGAACTCGCTGGTCGTCGGGGGGAACGAACAGTTTGCGCGGCTCAGTGGTTACAAAGACAAAGACGAAGTAAAGGGCCTCCCGCTCCGCAAGCTCCTCCATTCGACCCGGGACGACCTCCGGCGGTATCAAATGTGGGGCAGGGAAGGCTTTTCACTGCATAATTTCGAGACGAAAGAAAAATTCGCGGACGGCACCCTGAGGTATTTCGAGACAACGCTGGTGGGAAATGTGCAAGAAGATGCTCTTGAGCAATTTTGGGTTATGAAACAAGACATTACCGAGCAAAGAGAGATTCGGGAAGAGCTGCTCCAGAAGATCGCGACCATCGACCAGCTCTATGAACACATCGTGCAGATCGGGAAGGCCAAGGCCATTGAGGAGCACACGGCCACCGTGGCCCATGAATTGCGGCAACCCCTTGCCATAATCGGCGGATTTGCAAGGAGAATGTCGAGAGAGTGCTTGTCGTGTCCCGGGAACTCGGACGGTTCAAGGAATCAGTGGTTTGAAGTGATCATCAAGGAGGTGCAAAGGCTGGAGAAAATCCTCGGGGGCCTGATCGATTTCTCCAAGCGTGACGATGTCTCGGTCAAGCGGGTCAACCCCAACGAGATCATTGAATATGTCTTGAGAATCAACGAGGAACGGATGGCGGAAAAGAATCTTCGCCTTGATCTCGATGTCGGCCCGGAAACCGGGGATATTCCGCTCGATCCCGACGGTTTTTCCCAGGTTGTCAGAAATCTCGTGGCCAACGCCATCGAAGCATCTCCGCCGAATGAAACGATAACCGTTGAAACGGGGGTGGCGCTGCCAGGTATTAGGGCAGTGCAGACGGGTCAATTGGCATCGGAGGCCTATTTCACATTGAAGATCCGGAACAAGGGAAACCCGGTTCCGAAAGAACACCTGGAAAAGGTCTTCAATCCTTTCTTCACCACGAAAGATTGTGGTACGGGTCTTGGCCTCACCTTGTCCAAGAAGATCGTTGAGGATCACGGCGGCTCTATTTCAGTGAAGTCCGATGAACAGAGCACGGTACTGACCGTGTGGCTGCCCACGGGTTGATCCCGTGCACAATAGTGTCGCTCCTTGAATAATGCGGACACCGTCACGTTTGTCATTGCGAGCCCGAGGCCTTGGGAGGGCGTGGCAATCTCAACCTTTCACGAGGCATTGAGATTGCTTTCCCGCGGGACGCGGGACTGCGTTCCTCGCAATGACAGGAACGATCGGCGGGATCCTTGAGGAACTGGATTAGGATTAGCGCGAATTCCAATGCGCGTCACCAAATCAACCTTGGAGAGCGTCGGGGCGGGTCCTAATCGAGCGGACCGCCCCTTGTCACCTTAGAATGCGCCTACTTCCTCTCCGACCTCCTTGTAGATCTTGGGGAACTGAGGCTCGAAGTTCTGGTAGAATGTGATCGGGTAACGTGCGCCCAGCTTCTTGCCCGCTTCCTTGAGCCCCTCCGCGAGCCGCGGCAGTTCGCCGCCCGGCAGTGAAAAGACCATCTCGTCGTCCTGAGTCATGGAGAAGATCCGGTCCCCGTTGCCGGGGATTGCCACGCGCGGCGCACCACTCTTGAAAGCGGCGATCAGGTATTCGGTACACTCGACCTTGCCGCCGAAGTTGCCCGAGACGCGTTGTCCATCCAAGTAAGTCCAACCCTGGATCAAGCGCATGATCTGAGCCGGATTGCCGTACACCGCTACGGTGTCGGGTTCGAAAAGATCCTTGGCCGCCGGTGCGAGCACAATCCCGGAGTAGGAACCGTTCTCCAGTAAACTCATGGA
>JAZDHD010000414.1:0-12967 GCA_043806215.1 Pseudomonadota bacterium
AACGTGAGATCCGAGGCCGAACACGGCGCTTGGGCAACGAGAAGGTGGAGTCATCGCACGACTAGGTCTTTTGTGGCATAAATACGGTCGCACAACCTGAGCCCCGGAAGATGACGGGCAGGGACGCCCGTCCCACTAAGATGACGGGCATCCCGCGCGGAACGCGGGAGTCCCACGGTGGACGACCGGCTTGGTCTCTGTTCTTCGTAGCCCGGGCCTCCGTGCCCGGAAATTCTTCTCGCAGGCTCCCAACATGCCTACGAGACGACAATGTGTGACCGAACTTATGAAATGAAGCACTAAGGTGAGACGGGCGGAGAGATCTCCAAGTGCATGGAGGTCGCTCTTCAGGCCGTGGTAATCTTCTCTTCGCCGGCACCTCGGGACAAAATCCTATGGATTGCCGACGCATTATGCTCGTCGGCGCGGGCACCTCGGGTACTTCGCTGTGGCACTATATTGGCATTCGGGAGAAATCGAATGCGGTTCGCGGTACGAGAGGAAGAGGGGGGTGTTGACACATGTGCGTCATTGGCGTAGTCTCTGATTAGAGGTGAGCATGGTCTTTGTCGAGACTCCGACGTTCGTCAAACAGGCACTTGAATACTTGCCTGATGACGAGTTGCGACAAGTTCAAGCCGCGCTCATTGCCGGCCCCAGGGCAGGCGATCCGATCCGGGGCGCCGGTGGGGTTCGCAAACTCCGATGGAAGGGGGCTGGACGCGGTAAACGCGGTGGGGTGCGAATCATCTATTACCGGCATGCTGCCGGGAGTCGCATATACCTCTTGCTCATGTATCCGAAGAACGTACAGGATGATTTGACACAAGATCAAATTGCTACTCTACGGAAACTCGTCAAGGAGATCGTGTAATGGACGAGAAACTATTCAACGAACTAGTTACAAGTTTGAAGGAAGCCGCGGCAATCTCTCGTGGCGCGATGGCACCCGGACGCGTTACAGAGTACCCTGAACCGGATGTTGGACGCATACGTAAACGGTATGCCCTCTCACAAGAGCAATTCGCCAACTTGTTGGGAGTTGGAGTCGGGACATTACGAAATTGGGAACAAGGCCGCAGACACCCAAGGGGGACCGCACGAGTGTTGCTGAGGATTGCCGAGAAGCACCCGGAATTTCTGACAAGTGTGGCGGGGGATACGTAATTGGGTTACACCGTCAACGGATTCGTGAGATCGTATTGGGGGCAGGCTTGATATATTGGTATTTGAGCGGATGCCGTTACGATGGCACGAAAGTTCCACCCGACCTCTGCAACCTATTGGACCGTGAGCTGCGCAGCCTCAGTCAAGCGATGAATCGTCTGCGAAAAGGCGCGGAAACGAATCCCCGTCCGGCGGCGGAACCTGAGAGGGTACGAGAGGACGTGACCAAAATACACATATGACAAGCCCAAAGCGCGTCATGCATATTCATACACAGGGGCTTCGATCACCCTGTCGGGCCTATGCCCGCCCTTAATTATGGCTTGGATACGCTCCACCGTCTCGGGAGCGAAGTACTGCTCTCCAGTCTCCTTGGACACGCGGGCAGGCACGTTTTCCACTATGAAGAACGTGCCGTCATGTTCCAGTGTGTAGGTTACTTTGGCTTCCACCAGTGTCTCTTTCATCCGGAGTTCCCTTCACTCACCTTCTGGAGCGAAAAATCAATCCGTGGAAACGAATCCCCGTCCGGCGGCGGAACTTGAAAGGGTACGAGAGGACGTGACCAAAATACACATACGACAAGCCTGACCAGAAAGCCCGCTGACTCGAAATCGTTCCGCCCACCTGTTGAGCGGGCCGTGTCATGAGGCATATAATGCGTACCGCAGAAGAATTTGCAATGAAAACGGTTGAGCCCCGTCAGGGTAACGTGAAACGGCGATTGGCCGAGGCGCGGGTTTTACAAGGGGGCTCTATTGGAAAGTTTCTTGTCGAGTTGCTCGAGACTTGTATCCGGCAGCAGATTCCTTGCATCAATAAGCCTCGCCCCATTTCGCCGAAAACGTCTTGCTCCCCTCGAGTGAGCGTCTTATACTGTTTTGATGAGGGTCTATTCTAAGAGTACCTTGCGAGACTTTTGGGAGAGACATCCCGACGCTGAACAGCCTCTGAAGACCTGGTACGCAATGGCCAAGGCAGCAGAGTGGAATTCGCCGGCCGAGGTGAAGCAACGCTACGCGGATGTCAGCATTGTTCACAATAATAGATTGATCTTCAATATCAAGGGCAATGACTACCGAGTGGTGGCAGCAGTCCACTATGATAAGCAACGGGTCTTCGTTCGATTCGTCGGCACTCATAGGGAATACGACAGAATAGACGCGGAGACGATCTGAAACGGGAGATTTCTGGAGATTCGCGTATGGAAATCAAGCCGATACGAACTGAAGAAGACTACCGACAAGCTCTGAAAAGAGCCGGAGAAATCTGGGATTCACAACCCGGAACGATCGAAGTTGACGAGTTGGAAGTACTTCTTCCGCTCATCGAAAGCTACGAAGAAATCCACCATCACATTGACCCTCCCGACCCAATTGAAGCCATCAAGATCCGATTGGATGACATGGGGCTGGACCGGAAAGACTTGGAGCCCTGTATAGGCTCCAGAGGACGGGTGTCGGATATTCTTAATCGCCGCAGACCACTTACGCTACCGATGATTAGGAAGTTGAGCGCGATGCTGGGTCTACCGGGGGACGTGCTTATCTCCACTTATCCTTTGAGTCCTTCGGATGAAAAGGAGAGGAAGGAAGCCGCCGGATGAATCGCTCAATAACGATACCTTCCAACGGCGTGCCTGCCGGCAACTTCGGATAGTTCATCCGATTATTGGGTGCGATGTCCCTGCGCAGTCCGGGTCAGAGGTATCTGCCGGATAAGCGCTTCAGTAACCATGACATCCGTGCCTTGGATCAGCGGAATGTTTTTCAGCGGGAATACCGGTCGGCAAATACTTACTACATCGCTCGTGACGGCTCTTCTCCTTGCCGCGGATCACGCGTGGGCTCTTCAGGTTCATCCGGAACCCGAAGGGCTCATAGCTCACCAGCTGGCGCACATGTTCTTTGCGACCACGATGGCGGTCCTGGCCTACTGGCTTCAGGCCAACGGGTTTGTCCGCGAGAGAGGTTGGCGGCTCATCCAAGTGTCATGCCTGCTCTTCTTCTTATGGAATATCGACGCCGTTGCCGGTCACTGGACTGCAGTGCGTTTGCCGAATGATCTTTTCGTGGGCGATCCGGGCTCGTTGTCCCGGAGGATAATGCCGGGAGAATCCTTCCTGGTGCTGCCGTATCTGATGCTGCACTTCGATCACTTCTTCTGTGTTCCCGCGATCCTGTGCCTATTGCTCGGCATCCGCTCTCTCTACCTGAACGTGGTGAACGGGGACGGGGCGGAAGGCTGATGGAAGGTTACTCGCTCGCTCCCGTACTGCTCACCGATTTTATCGGTTCGGCGCTCATGATAGTGCTTTCCTGCGCGTGTGTGCGTTATGCCTTTCTGTTGCGGCGTACCAATCCGCCGAACGTCCTGTGGACGTATCTTCTTGCATTCTCGGTGGCGCTCACGGCCTTTTCCGTATCCCGCGCAGTGGGTCACATTGCCGGCCAGGTGTTGGCCTTTACGGGAAAAGGCGACGTGTGGAGGGCACTGCTTCCGTACAGCGGCGCGGTGAATACCTTAACGTTCATGATAGTCGGCTCGATCACCCTGTTCTTTCAACGTGTTCAGATAATCAACCGGGGGATCCTGAACGACAAGAAGGAATTGGAGAAAGCGTCGGCCGAGGTGATGCGCCTCAACCGGGATCTACAGTCCCTCGTGGAAGCCCGCACACGGCAGCTGAGCGCATCGGAGGTCAGGTACCGGGCCTTGTTCGAAGGCTCCATGGACATGATCTTCATCGTCGATCACCTGGGCCGGTTCGAGGACCTCAATCAGGCCGGCGCGAGCACGCTGGGACATGAATCGCCCGACGCGGTGGTCGGCGTCATGTCGCTCGAGGAGTTCTTTGCCAAGAAAGAAGATTACGAAAGACTCATGCAGGAGCTGCGCTCGTACGGGTTTGTCAGGGATAGAGAATGCTTGTTCAGATCCCGTGACGGAGAGGATATCCTCGTCCTGCTGAGCATGAGCGCGAATGCTCCCGAACCCAATGTGACCCGCGGGTATCACGGCATTGCCAAGGACATAACCGCAAGGAAACAGATTGAACGGCAGCTGCAACGCGCCGACAGGCTCGCTTCACTTGGCCAGATATCGGCGGGAATCGCGCATGAAATCAATAACCCACTGGGCATTATGCTTGGATACGCCCAGTTGATCTTGCGTGGATGCGACAAGAATTCCCAGGATTATGAAGATGTCCGGACAATAGAGAGACAGGCCAAGAACTGTAAACGTATTGTGGAAGACCTCTTGAAATTCGCCCGGGCGGCCGATACCCGAAAGACGGTCGTGGATGTGAACCAGAGTCTCCGAGACCTCGTGGAACTGTTGTCACGTCAGTTCGAATCCGCGGATATTACCATGGACACCAGCCTCGATCAGGAGCTTCCCCAGGTCATGGGAGACACCGAGAAGATCAAACAGGTCTTCATGAATCTGCTGGTGAACGCCAAGCAAGCCATTACGGGAAGCGGTTTGATCCGTATAGAGACGGCGGTTTTGGAGTCCGGGCGGATTCTCGTAACCATCTCCGATAATGGTGCCGGTATTCCCGAGGATATTACCGACAAGGTCTTCGATCCGTTCTTCACCACAAAGCCGGTGGGGGAGGGTACCGGCTTAGGTTTGTCGGTGAGTTATGGTATAATTCGCGATCACGGCGGGACCATCGAAGTGAAGAGCGAGGTCGGAAAAGGGACCGTGTTTTCCATTCAACTCCCCGCGCGGGGCAACAGTTCTCCGGAGAACGTCTGAGGCAGATGGCCGAACCGCTCGATTTAAAACTCCTCATCGTAGACGACGAGCCGGACATGCTGAATCTCTTGGCTCGAACGGTATCCTCCGAGCTTCCCTGTGAAATCTCCACCGCGGCCAACGTGTACCACGCTCAGGCACTCCTTGAAACCGAGTCGTATGACCTGATCCTCCTCGACATTCGAATGCCCGGCATGAACGGCATGGAGTTTCTCGGGAAGTTGCGCCACGAACGTCCGGACACCACGGTTCTGATGATGACCGCGTACGGAACGATCGATATGGCCGTGGAAGCCATAAAGAAGGGTGCATACGATTTTCTCACTAAACCGTTCGATCTGGACAAAGTGGTTCACCTCGTTTCAAAGGCCCTGGAAAGAAGCAGGTTGCTTAAACAGAACAAACTGCTTCAACGAAAACTGAAGGAGCAGGAAGGCGTCCACGAGATTGTCGGTGCCGGCCCCCGGATCCTGAAGATACTGGAAACGATCCGGCTTGTGGCAAACACCGACGCAACGGTTCTCATTACCGGCGAATCGGGCACGGGGAAGGATCTCGCCGCGCGGGCCCTGCACCGGATGAGTGACCGTTCCGATCATGCCTTTGTCCCGGTGAATTGTCCGAACCTTCCCGAAGAAATCCTCGAGAGCGAGCTGTTCGGTTACCGAAAGGGCGCCTTCACCCATGCCGTCAGGGACAAAAAGGGACTCTTCCGCGAAGCCGAGGGCGGCACCATCTATCTCGACGAAATCGGGGACATCTCGGGAACTCTCCAGACCAAGCTCCTCAGGGTGATTCAGGAGAAGGAAATACGCCCGCTGGGAGAGACCAAGAGTATCAAGGTAGATGCCCGCATCGTTGCGTCCACAAACCGGAATCTCAGGGAAAGCATTGCGCTGGGCCATTTTCGGGAGGATCTCTTTTACCGCTTGAACGTCATTTCCCTGCATATGCCTCCCCTGCGGGAGCGTCCCGAAGACATTTTGCTCCTGGCCCAACATTTCCTCCGCAAATGCTCCGCGGAATCGGGGAAAGAGGGCATGCGGATTTCTCCCGAGCTGGCCGAGTCTCTCGTAGACTATTCATGGCCCGGCAACGTGCGGGAAATGGAGAACCTGATCCGGCGGGCGGTGATTCTCTCTACGGGAACTGAAATCCGGCCTGAGGATGTCGACCTGGAAAGAGACCCGCAAGAAAAGTGCCTTGTCACCGATGAAGTCAAGAAATTGCCGTACAAAGAGGCCAAACGCCTGGTCCTTGAAAGGTTCCATCATGAGTATGTTTCCGACGGGCTTGCACGGAGCCGGGGTAATGTCACCCAGGCAGCCCGGGAATGCGGATTGGAACGTCAAGCGCTCCAGCAAGTGATGCGCAGGTATGGCATCAAGTCCCGGGATTTTCAGCCTGCCGCGGATGACGTTGCATAGTCTCGTGTGAGAGGTGGCCCATGAGCGCACGCTCGGATGGGAACCTTGAGATCCGGGCCGCGGCGGATCGCCTGCTCCTGAAGATGACGGGCAGGGACGCCCGTCCCACGGTGTACGACCGGCTTGGTCTCTGTTCTTCGTAGCCCGGGCCTCTGTGCCCGGATCTTGTTCTTGCGGCATCCAAAACGCAAGCTGTAAACACGCGGTAGCGTCCCGGCGTCCCTGCCGGGCGAGAGATAGTACGGTGTTTCCACTAAAGAATACCCCGCGGAACGCGGGGAGGCCGGTGCCGGCAAAGCAGGTTTTGCTGCCCTGGATACGACACCGTATTACCTGAAAGTCCTCTTCCTTCTTGTTCCCGGGCTCCTGCCCTGAGCATGTCCCATATCTTTTTGCTGGACACCGTAGGAATCGCCGGAAAACAGCCGGTCAATTCGAGGTGATGTCCAGCCGGAGCCCCGAAGGGGCTAACCTTTAATAGCCACGGGTTTTCAACCCGCGGAAAACGGCATTACTTAATTGGGGGAACGGCCCTGAAGGGGCCGACCAGCAACTCCGTATTCGTTGTCTCATTGGTGGACCCCTTCGGGGTCCATAACTGTCCGTTATTGTGCACCGTTTCCATGGGTTAAAACCCATGGCTATTCACAGTATGCCCTTTCAGGGCATGAGTCCGGTGTCCAGCGACCGAGGATATGGGTAATGCTCAGGGCTCCTGCCTGGGAATGCCTATCCGCCGAAACCGTGTCTTGCCCATCGAATTTCAGGGCAAAAACGGTATCATGTCCCCCAAAGAACGCGGAATGGGCGTGCAAGGTTTGTTTTGGGACAGACCCCAAGCACGCCCACCGTCCTGGTGCAATAATTGTAATGCAGTGCGGCGATTCTCACCCAAAGCTCGTAAGTTCCCAATCATATACTAACAAATCGGCCAATCCCGCTTGCTGTGCCACTATTCCATTGCATGGGACTGGGCGGCCGGAATGGTTTCCGCGTGTGCACGGCGTGGATCTCGGAGCGTAACCCTACGGAGTTCAACCATAAAATTTCGTTCCAATGGGGCTAGGATGTTTCGGCACGGTACTTGCTCTCTTTCTCGTGCTTATAGGGCGCTTTCGAGCCTCGTTGCCGGATATCAGGAGTGAGTCCTTCGGGGGCGGGCATGTGGCCGTTCTCTCCGGATGTCGGGAGATGGAACGAGGACGAACCTGTTGCCAAGCGCGGTTCGGCTTGTCGTTCAACGGCGGGCCGAGTAAAAGAGGCTGAACGGGGAGACGACTGTGGCCGTGATTCTGGTTCTCGATGCCGAAAGGGATTCGCGGATGCTCTTCAAGCGTTTCCTCGAGCAAGAAGGGTACGCGGTGATCGCCTGTGAGGATCAGCGCCGTGCCCTGGATCTGGCCGCCGCGAACAAGGTGGATCTGGCCATTGTCAACGCGGATGCGGGACGGAGAAACACCACCCCGGTGGGACAGTTGCTCAGGACAGAGATCGAAGGGCTCAGAATCCTCGTCATCACGGATTTCCTCCACGAGGAATGCAAAGAGATCATGGCGGAGCACGAAGTCCTGTTGAGGCCGGTGGAAATGGAGACCGTTGAAGCGAGGGTCCGTGAGCTGCTGCGGTCTCCTCCGCCGAAAGGCCGGTGAAGGGCGGCGATGCGCGTGACGCCGGACGGGAATCAACGCTGTTCGGTTGCTCTTGAACCGAGATTTGCGAACAGGAGGTTTACATGAAGCAAAGGAAGTGGATAGTGGTCGGCATTTTGGCCGCCGTCGCGGTGGTGGGTTCCATCGTGCTGACGGAGCCGGCGCTGGCCGGGAAACTCGAGGAGGCCATTGCCAAGACGCCCCAGGGAACGGGTAAGGGAATGATCGATCCCAAAGCGGCACCGGGATTCATGGGCATACCCGGGGCGCCCAGTCCCTTTTGGTTTTACGGCATCTTGTGGGGGATTTGGGTAGGTTGGATCTTCTCTACCGTTGGGGCTTTCGGTGGGATCATGGCGGGTGTCGGTCACATAACCGTCTTCGGGCTGGCGGATTACGGAAGATCGTTCAAGGAATCCAGCCCCGTGCTCAACAAACTCCTGACCGACTCCATCCGTACAAGCAATCAGTACCTGGTGGGTCTTTCCTCCCTCATCTCTTCTCTCACTTACTACCGGATGGGTCGCCTCGTGCTGCCTCTGGGCATCTGCCTGGCCGTCGGAGGGATCGCAGGAGCGTATCTGATCCCGGTGCTCACTGCCGGGAAGATCAACCTCAGTCAATACATAGGCTTTTTCGGGGTCATTGTTCTGATTATCGGCTGCTTCCTGTTCTATGAGACCACAGAGAGGGGACAGGCGAGCAAGAAGGCGGCCAAGGCCGCGGCCGCAGCGTTCGAAAAGGACCATATCAAGAGAGAGGAAGGCAATTCGGAGCATGCGGCACGCGGCGTGGAAGTGAAGCAGTGGGGCGCTGCCAAAATCACGTTTGCCTTCTATGGTGTGGAATTCTCCTTTGCCCCGATTTGGCCGATCCTAGGAGGATTCTTCATTGCCGCGATTTCAGCGTTCATCGGCGTGGGCGGCGGGTTTCTCTACGTGCCCTTCCTCACGTCCATCGCCGGGCTGCCGATGTACATCGTTGCGGGGACTTCGGCCCTGGCCGTGTTCGTCAGCATGATCACCTCGATCTTCACGTTCATGTTTGTCAAGGGGACCCCCATAGACTTCTTTTTTATCGGTGTGGAACTGATCGGCATCTTTCTCGGCTCGATCCTGGGGCCTTACACATCCAAATACATTCCCGACATTTGGCTCAAGAGACTGTTTGTCGTCCTCGCGGTCTATGTCGGAGTCGGTTACACCACAAAAGGTTTTCTCGGGTACTCCATATTCCCCGGCATGTAGGGACTGTGGGGCGGGCGTCCCTGCCCGCCGGCTCCCCGGCGCAGGCCGGGGTCCAGGCGAAAGAACTGGTTCCCGGCCTACGCCGGGAAGACGGTTCAGGTTGTGCGACCGTAGTTACGCCATTGAGCACGAAAGGGGTCGGCTTGGTCCGGCCCCATAAAACGTTCGGCGGTGGTTCATGGAAATGCACCCGCTGTGGATGCTCATCGATCCTTACCTGATCTGCTTGTATCGACTGACGGGCTACGCGTTTGTCGATTTCCTGATCGGGACATCAGTCCTTGCGTGGATTGCCTTGGTCATCGGAGAGCTTACCATCGCAGGGGTTTTCTTGTTGTTGAAGGACCGCATAGACGCGACATCGCACGACGCGCGGCGTTATCAGGATCTGTCCGCGGATGCGATGGCGTCCGGAGACAACAAAGCCTATCATGCAGCCAACAAGCTGGCCAACGACGCGTTCGGGCATTCCTTTTTCCTGCAGTTCGGCTTGTCCGCGGCGTTCCTCTGGCCGGTCTTCATCGTACTGGCGTGGATGCAGACCCGATTCGCCGCTGTTGATTTTCCCTTCCTGTCTCTCGACTACACGGTGGGATACCCCTGCATCTTCATTCCGCTTTACGTAGCGTCTTACATGGCTTTCAAACGCGTGAAGGGTCGGCTGCCCTTTTTCAGGCGCATTAATACGATTCTGAGTTCCTACGGAGATAATGGAGCCGGGCCGGAGGCCCTTCCGGCCGTCCCGCCCCAAGAGCATGAAGGACATAGGACTTGACGGCAAAGCCCGCAATCGGGCTGAAAACGTACCGTACGACGGCATCGAGGTCCGTTATGGGCAAAGGCATGAGAGAATAGGGTTTCAGCATATAGACCTGTGCAAGAGGAGATCACATGTCCGAAACACAAAAGCAGATCGTTCACAGCGTTTGCGCGATGTGCACGGTGCGGTGCCCCATCGAAATCGAGGTGGAGAACAACCGTGTCAAGCACATTTGGGGGAACCCCCACATCCTGGGAGGCCGTTTTCTGTGTCCTCGCGGTGCTGCGGGCAAGGTGTTCGAGAACGACGACGAACGCCTTCAGCAACCGATGATAAGGGACGGTAAGAGAGGCGCAGGGAAATGGCGAAGTGTTTCCTGGGAGGAAGCGCTCGATTTTATTGCAGCAAGACTGAAGAAGATCATGGACGAGGACGGAGGGCGGAGCATAGTGCTCGGGGACCGGGGAGGCGGCTTCACCGACCTTCAAAAGGCGTTCATTAAGGCACTCGGCTCGCCCAATTATTTCAACCATCACGGTTCGTGCTCCAGCAGTGTTCACAACGCTCATAATTCCATTGCAGGGCACAGGCGAAACACGGTGTCCTATGACTACAAGAACTGCAAGTACTGCATTCTCTATGGCAGGAACATATTCGAGTCCATAGGAACCAAAGAGGCGTGCGATTTCATGGACGCCATCGAGTCGGGCATGAAGTTCGTCCATCTCGATCCCCGGTGGAACTATACGGCAGCCAAGGCTCACAAATTCCTGATGTTGGCCCCGGGTACGGATTATGCCTTCAATCTCGCGCTGATCAATGTGATCATAAGGGAAAACCTCTATGATGCGGAATTCGTGGACCGGTGGGTGGTAGGATTCAAGGAACTGGAGAACTTCGTACTGCCCTATACGCCTCAATGGGCGGAAAAGGAGACGGGCATTCCGGCCAAGGAAATCACTGAGATAGCTCACGAGGCGGCTGAGGCGAAACCGTCGGTGATCTTTCATCAGGGATGGATGACGGCGTGGACGGAGAATGACTTCTATTTCAGGAGATCCATATACATCCTCTATGCCCTGATGGGTGCATACGAGGCAAAGGGAGGGCTTCTCTTCAATAAGGGCGAACCCGCCGCCGGGTACAAGCCCGTCAGAATGCTCGCATCCCTCCCGCCCAAGGTGGAGGAAAAGAGGTTCGACGGGGTAGGGTGGAAATACCCGCATCTTTCCGCGGACTACGGTCTCGCTCAGGAACTTCCCGGGGCAATACTGTCGGGGGATCCGTATCCCGTAAAGGCATTCATCTGTTACCGGTTCGATCCTTTGGCCTCATTCCCGGATCCGGTCGCATACGTGGAAGGCCTCAAGAAACTTGACCTGCTCGTGGTCATCGACGTCAACTACAGCTTGATTTCCCGATGGGCCGACGTGGTGCTGCCTGAGGCAACGTTTCTGGAGCGCACGGACCCCGTCCTGGTCAAGAAGGGTCCCAAGCCCGCACTATGGTTGAGAAGGCAGGCGGTGGAACCAAAATACGACTCGAAGCCGAAATGGTGGATATTCAAACAATTGGCCGAGCGGCTCGGCGTGGGACAGTACTTTCCTTACAATACCATCGAGGAACTCATCGCCTGGCAACTCGAAGATACGGGGTTGACGCAGGCCGACTTCGACGCGAAAGGTTATGTCCCCTTGTCCAAGAAACAGATCGTATGGGACCGCGAGGAAGGCCTCAAGTTTAACACGCCCTCGAAGAAGATCGAGTTCGTTTCGGGCATGCTCACCGACGCGGGGATTCCTTCGTTTCCACCGTATGAAAGCCCGAAGAAACCTCCTAAAGGCCACTATCGTCTCCTCACCGGCAAAATTGCGACCCATACCCAAGGGACCACGCTGAACAATCCGTACCTGAATGAGATCCAGTCTGAAAATAAGCTCTGGATCAACACCAAGGAAGCGTGGAAATTGGGGATCGAAGATGGAGACATGGTGGAAGTCTCGGCCGGCGGGGTGACCCAGACCGTAAGAGCGGCAGTGACGGACTACATCCATCCGGAGGCCGTCTATACCCTCCACGGGTTCGGCCGCGACGTTCCCGAGCAGACAAGGGCGGTTAACCGGGGCATGCGCGACAACACGCTCATGAAGGGTTTGCTTCAGGTGTCGGTGGGAGGCAACTGTCCGATAACGGAATGCTTCGTTAAAGTCGAACCGGTTTCGTAATTTTTTCCGGCAGAGGTGCAATATGACCGACTACTACATATATCAGGACCGTTTCCGATGCATAGGATGCAGGGCCTGCGAACTACACTGCAAGACCGAAAAGGACGTTCCTGTAGGGGCCGCCTTGTGCAAGATCATTCCTGTGGGACCCAAAGAGGTCCGGGGCGTGCCGCGGATCGAATTCGTGTTCATGCCCTGTTTCCAATGTGAAGAGGCATGGTGTATGGCGGCGTGTCCCACCGGCGCCATGTCCAAACGTGAGAAAGACGGTATTGTCTCGATAGACGAGTCACGGTGCATAGGCTGCAAAGCGTGCATCACCGCGTGTCCCTGGGGCGCCTGCCAGTGGGACGCGGACAGGGGTAAGGCGTACAAGTGCGACTACTGCAAGGACAGGCTGGACAAAGGCCTTGAACCCGCGTGCGTAACGGGTTGCGTCACGAAGGCTCTGAAATGGGTGAGTCCGGGTGCGTCTTCGATTTCCCGGCGCGAACGGTTTGCGAGCAAGATCGCCAAAGGGACCCCTCGTTGACGGCGCACGTTTTCGGGGGACATGATACCGTTTTTGCCATGGGATCCGAGGGGCGGAACACGGTTTCGTGTCCCCCGAAAACAGTGTCCCCGGAAAACGGAGTGCGAGGAGCAATCCGGGGACACGATTCCGAGTTTTGCGAGGTCGCATGGCTCCGTTCGCAAAATCGGATCATGTCCCCGATTGCCCGCGGCC
>JAZDHD010000415.1:0-2117 GCA_043806215.1 Pseudomonadota bacterium
TGTGCGGCCGTATTCATGCCATAAAGCACTATGGGGCATCCACGACGAGGGTGACCGGCCCGTCATTCACCAGTTCCACCATCATCATGGCTCCGAAAACACCTCCTTGAACAGTGATGCCTTTGTGCCGAACCGTCTCCAAAAAGTCGTCGTACAGGGGCTTGGCATGCTCGGGAGCGGCCGCACCGGAATACGAGGGCCGTTTACCCTTTCTGCAGTCGCCGTACAGCGTGAACTGGGACACCACAAGCATCTCGCCGCGGACCTGAGTGAGAGTCAGGTTCATCTTTCCGGCTTCATCGGAAAAGATTCTCAGGCCGCAAAGCTTCTCGGCCATCCATGTGACTTGACCGGGCCCGTCCCCGACACCCGCGGCCAGGAGAACGAGCATGCCGGCTCCTATGGAACCTACCTTTGTGCCGTCCACCGACACGCAGGCCGACCGGACTCTTTGAACCACGGCTCTCATCTCTCTCCTACATAATCTGGGTCTCACACTTGCTCATCGGCCGGGAAGGCTGCGTAGCTCAGGATCTCTCGGATGTCCTCCGGTTCCAGATACGGGTATGCCTTCAAGATGGATTCCGTGGTCTCTCCTGCGGCCGGCAATCCCAGCAGACGCGAAACGGGAAAGCGTAACCCGCGAATGATGGGCTTCCCACAACAGATCTCAGGATTCACGGTAATGCGTCGGAAGATCATGTCGAATACCTCCGGCCCGGCCTCGTGACTAAGTGTGCTGTTCATGGAATTCAAGCGGCCCCTGCCCTCTCACAGCCCAAGGATGGTCCGCAGTGCGCCGGCCACCTGTTCCATATAGAGGTCGTCTAAGTGTCCAAGCACACGAGTGACACGGCGCTTATCGATCACACGAATCTGCTCGCAGAGTACCACTGAATCGCGTGTCAGCCCGCCGGCGCCTACGGGAATGAGGGCATGAGACGGCAGAATCGCACGGCGAATGCGCGTAGTGAAGGGAACGATGATGATATGCGGACTGACGGCATTTGCACGGTCGATCTGGACGACAAGCGCAGGCCGGACTCCAGACTGCTCCGTCCCTACCGTCGGGTTCAGATCACAGATGATCACGTCCCCGCGAAACACGGTCACCATCGGATGTCTCCACGAGCTAAGCTCTCCTCATACGTTTCGAGGTTTGGCAAGTAGCTCGAGAAGTCCGACTCCACTAGGTCAAGCGCCTCACTGAAATGGGTCCATAGCTCCCAAAGGCTGCGGTCATGCTTAAGCACAAGAAAATCAACGAAGTCGTTGACCTCTTGCAGCAACGGTTCAGGCAGTTGCTGAACCTTAGCGATAGTATGTTCGTGAGCCGTCATTGCTTCTTCCTTCCGGAAACAGGGCTTGAGCAGATCCGGCAAAGATATGCCGCCAATGAAGGACTTGCCGCTGCAGATCTTCAGGATTCTCGGCAGCGTGTCCCAAGATAGCCGGGAACGCCTCCACTGTCGCTTCCATCTCCAGATGATACCAGACCCTGGGCAGTGTTGCCGGCCCGGCCTCCTGGGCCCCGGCATATTGATCCGTTTGGGCCTGCCCCCGCCGCAAAGCTTATTCCACTTCGGCACATGCGGGTTACCTGCTCCCCGTTACTTGTTTTCTACAGCATTTCAACACCGGCGGCAACTTCATCCCGTCTTGGTCCCGCACAAGCTCGGTCGACAGGTACCGGATGAAGCCTTTGTCGACGCATTCCGGCCGGGATCCTGCGGCGGTGCTGCTTCCGCTCCGGCGGGATTGTTTTGGAGCCCGATCGGTGATAGATTAAGTGATTGCAAATTCTGAGGAGTCGAGACGGCAATGTTGAGAAGCATCGCAGGCTTGAGAAACCAGGTTTGTACAAGTGAGACGCGTACCGACGATGGGAGCGATAGGTGACGGGTCGGCTGGTAATCTACGAAGAAGCCGAGTCCACTCAGGATCTTGCCAAGGGCATGGCCCTTTCCGGGGAACCTGAAGGAACGGCCGTAATGGCCCTGAACCAGACCCGTGGAAGAGGGCGCATGGGACGTCCATGGATTTCCCCCAAAGGGAAGAACCTGGCGTTGTCGCTCATTCTCCGTCCTCATTTGAAGCCCTGGGACGCGGTTCTCCTG
>JAZDHD010000416.1:0-2701 GCA_043806215.1 Pseudomonadota bacterium
CCATCGTCGTTCGGTCCATCCCACACCCGGTATCGTTGACCTCTACGAATGCGTAGAGACCATCGGGCAGCTCGCTGCTGCCGTCGACCGTTTCGCTCAGGTAGGCGCGGTCGCATTCCATGGCGCCGGTGGAGATCATGATGACGCCGCTCGCCTCGCCGATCGCGTCGGACGCGTTGGTGATCAGGTTCATGACCACCTGACGCACCTGAGAAGGATCGGCCTCGATCGCCGGCACCGAGGGAGCGAGGTTGTAGCGCAGCACAGCTTTCTTGGAGATGGCCACATCGAGGATGTGCCCCATCTCGGTCACGAGCTCGTTCAGGTCGAGCCGCTGCGACACGAACTTCCCTTTGCCGGAGTAGGCCAACAGCTGCACGCACAAATCGGCAGCCCGCTGCGCGGCACGGTCGATCTCGAGCAGGTGAGGCTGCGCAGGGGAGGCCGGCGACAGCGCGAGCTGTGCGAGCCCCGAGTTGCCCATCATGGCCAACAGCAGGTTGTTGAAGTCGTGAGCGATGCCTCCGGCCAAGGTCGCTATGGATTCCAGTCTTTGGGCTTTGCGCAACTGCCTTTCGAGCAGATTCCAGTCCGTAACGTCACGGATAATGCCCCGGTATCCAAGAATCGTTCCATCGTCGTTGGTCCACAGACCGGCAGTCACCATGCACTCGATCTCGGATCCGTCCTTCTTTCTCAGATTGACCCGATAGTCTTTTACAAAGCCCGCTTCCTCGAGGGTCCGTTGAAGACGGACTCGATCCGAGGAGTTGAAATACGTTTCCGGAACCTTCACCATTACAAGTTCGTCTCTGGTGTAGCCCAACAAATCGCACATCGCCTGGTTCGCCTCGACAAACGTACCATCTTTTTTGACAACATAGACGCCGTCCATGGATTCGTCGAAGAGGACCCGGTACCTCCTCTCGCTCTCCTTCAGCGCTTCTTCGGCCCTCATTCGTGCGGTAATGTCCTGAAGAATCCCTTGATAATGAGTAATTTCACCGTCTTCGTTCCGTCTTATGACCGTGCTGTCTTCAACCCACCTTGTCGTTCCGTCTCTGGTGATAATGCGGTACGGTTCGTGATGAAACTCCAGCAACCATTCCTCATTACTGTAAGCCTTGACCTCGTTTGCGACTCTTTCCAAATCTTCCGGATGAATACTCTCGGAATAGGACACCTCACCCGAGGTAAATTCTTCCGCAGTATAACCGAACAGGTCTTCAACGTTTTCGGTGACAAACTCCACCGGCCATCCTTGGGCATTTTTCCAAAGGAACGCCACGGAACGGCTTCTGCTGATTACCTCATAGGCATCTCGGAGCCTTGCCTCGGTACGCTTGCGTTCGGTGATGTCCACGAACATGGCCCGGGTACCGGCCACCCGACCGTCGGCGTCCTTTTCGGGAATGGTATACAAGAGCGTGGAGATAAGCTTACCGTCGGACGTCGCCAACTCTCGTTCCCCCATCAAGTATTCGCCTGCCAGAGCCCGCGTGTAGCCGTCGCCTTGGATAAGGTCGAATCTCGACTTGGCCGAGTAGAAGTCCGCCAAGGGCTTGTCCAAGACTTCTTCCCGTGACCGTCCCACGGACCGCAGGAAGAGATCGTTACAGTCCTTGATAAAGGGTATGCCCCCTTGGTTCCGCGTGATGACGTACATGAGAGGCGCATCTTCAAAAAGGCTCCGATAGCGGCGTTCCGTCTCTCGAAGCATCTCCTCCGTCTGCTTCCTCCTGGTGATATCGTGCAAGGCGCAATGGGTTCTGAACCGGCCTTGAACATCGTCTTGTGCTATCCCCGAAAGCAATACGGTTACTATTGAACCATCCTTGTGAACCAGCTGCAATTCCCCGCGGACATGACCCAACTTTCTGAATTCACTGAATTTGGCTGGAAAGAAAGGTTTCGATTGCTCATCCCAAAACTCATCGAATCTTCTACCCAGCAATTCTTCCCTGGAATACCCGAGCAAGCGGCTCAAATGACCGTTGCAGTCCACGTAGCACCCTGATTCGTCCAATGACTGGTAAGCGATGGACGAACCTTCGAACAGCGACCGGAACCTGTTTTCGCTTTCACGCAGGGCTTGCTCCGTCCTTGCAAGGCGGACGCGGACATCCTCCAACTCCTCGACCAAACGTCTCCTATCCTCAAGGTCATCAGCCGGCTTCTTCCCATCCATCTCTTTGCCCTTATCGATCCGCTTCACCATGCTCGTGTCCCGAGGCGTACGTACCGACTGCGGCACGGCCTCCCTCTACGACAGTTTAGCCGAAAAACCTTTTCCCCACAAACCATGGCCGGGAATCTTAGGGACTGTCGCAGAATAAATCTTTCATCTTTCCGGCTTACTACTCCGGCCTTGAAAGACCGGTCTACTCTCATACTGTCCCTCCGGGACGTTCACGATCTCCTGCCCCGACAGGGGCTACTGAGAGTAGCCCGGTACTTCAGTGCCGGGTCAAGAGCCCAGCGAGCCGTCTCACGATCGTTCGGTGACCGACATATTTGCAACAGTTGTCTTGGGACAGACGCTTAGTGCTCGATGGCATAAATACGGTCGCGGATTCCCAGCATTAGCGAGGCCGAGACCAGCACAGAGCCTCACCCGTCGTCCCGGCGTAGGCCTGGAACCAGTCTCTTTTTCCTGGACCCCGGCCTGCGCCGGGGAGACGGCGGGCAGCGCCCGCCCTTG
>JAZDHD010000417.1:0-9519 GCA_043806215.1 Pseudomonadota bacterium
GAGCCTGGGAACGAGGGGAGGGGTATTTTCAGACAAACATCCATGACTGTCGGTCACAACTGAGCATGAAAATCCCCCGGTGTTCCGTGTCCAAGTTCCCCCCTCAGAAAAAGGGGGGTTAGGGGGGATTTCCAGACAAACGGTCGGAACAGCGGTCGGCTTAACCGTGTGCGGCTACTCGGCACACTGGGATCCCAACCGTATCTGCCTGATCACCTCGGCTTTCTCAGCGTTGTTCACCGGTCCGTAGTTCCAAATGACCACCCTGCGGTTGATCCGGTCCACCGTCGGCCATTGGTCTTCTGCGTCGTTTCTCCGTTCCATGGCCGGGACCTGAAATCCCCGGCCTAAAGCGAGGATCGTAGAGTCCGCGAAGTTCCATTTCCGCTGGAGGTAGTCGGCAGCCGCCTGAGCTCTCTTCTCGCCCAAGCGGCAGTTATACTGCTTGCTTCCCTTGGTGTCCGTGTGTCCTTCGACGACGATGAGGCAGCCGGCGAAAGGACCGTCCTTGAGTTCATTGCCGACCACATCGAGATTCTTCCTTGCCGAGGGCGCCAGGGATGTCGAAGCAGAATCAAAGTAGATCTTCAAACCGCCGAGCTTGGATCTTTGATCGGGAGAGAGGAAGTTGACCGGGGTTAAAGCATCTTTTACGGTGCCGGGCTCATAGATAACGTCCAGTACTGCCCTGGAGTTTTCGAGCAGTTCCCGTTCCAGCTTTTCGTCGGGGTAATCGATGAGGGCACGGTACACGTTCAAATGGCGCATGGCCGCCTGCTCATCACCTTGACTCTGAAAGATTCTTCCAAGGCGAAGATTGGCATCTGCTACGATCTTGGGTGCCCGCTGAAGCATGACGGCTCTGAACCGATTCGCCTCGAGCAGCCATTCGAGAGCTTTCTTGGCGTCGTTCTTCTCCGCATAGAGCTTGCCCAGCATATAATACCCCCGAGCATGAGCTCCGTGTGACGGACAGATCTCAAACGCCTTTTCCAGCAGCTTGATCCGTTCAAGCGGAGACTCTTCTTTGAGGGCTTTCTCGTAGATTTTTTCGGCCTCCATGAACTTTTCGTCCGTGCATCCGGCACCGGATGGAGAGGCCGCGCACAGAACTACCGCAACAGTGCTCAATAGGATTGCCGGCAGATATGGAATGGACTTCATGTTCTTCCTATTTTTCAAAAGATTTCATGAGAACCATGCTTGCGGCCCAATCCCCAACGGGTTTACCGCCCGGCATAAACTTCTTTTTGAGTAAATCCAGAAACTGTTCCTGTTCAGCCAATCCGGGGCCGTCTTTGACGCCTATGTCGTTCCGGCTCCACAGGCTGTCCATCTCTGCGACGGTGTCGCTCGTGAGCAACGCCACGACAACTTCCTTGCCAAGGGGTTCCGTGATTTCAAAGGAGCCGTCGGTGCCGATGTCCACGGTCCCGCCGGCCCGCAATTTATGAGAATCCGCCTTGGGCATGGGATAGAGCGGATGGATGGTCCCCATGGTGTCCACACTGAAGGTATAGAGATAACCCGGCTTATCGGCCTTGATCCGGAATCCCACGGTATCGCCCTTGACCACTTCGCCCGGAGCGCGCGGCGATTGGCTCCGCACATCCAGTTTCATTTCCAATGAACGGCCGGAGCCCGTATTGTCCAAGGAAGACAGTCGCGAATGTATGTAGAACGCTTTGAGATTGCCCGCCACCCTCTGGATGACGTCATCGAGGTCTTGTCCCTTTTGGGTCTCCCAGTACTCGCCGGTGGCGTCGGAGAGTCTGGCGCCGTACTCATCGTTCTTGTTCTTTTCAAGGGCTATCCGGCAGGCAGCTTCGGGCCTCTCAGCGGTCCAGGAAATCACCGGCACATGGCGCATCAGGGCATTCTTGACCTTTTCCTCTTCACCGGGAGACAGACCGCTTCCCGGTTCGAGCAGACACCCAAGCTTAGCCGGCCGCGATGGAACCGCGGTGTCTTCCGTTTTCCGGGGTGCCGGCGTGGTTGGAATCTCTGCCACTTGAGCCGGGCGTGACGGAACCGCGGCGTCTCCCGTTTTCCGGGAAGGCTCCGGTCGCAGAGGCTGAACTTTGGCTTCCTGTTTAACCTTTGGCTTGACTTCCCGTTCAACTGCCGGTCGGCCTTTCTTCTTCGACACTACCGCAACGTTTCCCATCGAAACGGGACGAAACTCTGCCTGTGGTATCTGAGCGAATCCGGCCTTCCGGATCTCATTGCCCACATACCGGTGCAGCTCGGAGACGGTGGTTTCGCCGTCGCGGTCGGCGTCCGCCCCCCCCAGGAGTCCCTTATAGAAGTAGAATGAATAGATACTATGATAGCCCTTGTGATCCTGCCAAATGTTGGCTATCTGTGCCGGCTGGGAATCCTCCGAAGCGGTCAGGGCCACCAGGTTTATCCCCTCCGCGTTGAGATCGTCCCCCAGCCCTGCCGCGCTCTTGCGTACCGGGTTCAGTGGTCCGCCTTCGCTGGTTCTCGGTTCAAAGACGCTTTTGTACGCTATGGGTTCCTGAAGGGTCTTGTTTATCACGAAAAATGGGTCTATGCGCTTGAAGACCGATCCCGAATGGCATGAATCGCTGATGAAGACAACGGTACGGCCTTTCAACCGCTGTAACATGTGGCCTATCTCGTCGTCCACCAGGAGATTCTCGCACTGGTCCGGGTCGTACGCATAGCCGACCCGTCCTCTGAATTCTTTCCGTGTCCGGAGTTTGGAAACTTTCGCATCATAACAAAGGAAGGCTTCGTCCATCCCGTCCTGAACTTCGTCCCCGTTCTTGTCCCAAACCTGGATCCCGTGGCCGCTATAGAAGAACAACACCGTATCGCCCGGACGAGACTTGTCGATGAGCCACGTCTTGATGTGCGAAACGATATTGCTTCTCGTGCCCTCACGGTCGGCAAGAATCTTGATGGAAGATCTTTCCATCACTCCCTTGTCCACAAGGGTTTTCACCAAGAGATCCAAATCGCTCCCAATGCCTGGAAGCCTCTTTTCAGGATCGGGATAGTTGCCGACGCCTACGAGTAACGCCCGTTCAATCGTCTTGGCGCCCAGGGCTTCCGGAGCAAAGGAAACGAGGGCGATCACGGCAAGGAAGGTTCCCGCGAGCAGTCCGGCCACGGGGTGCATCAACAAGGAAGCGGCTCCTGCCGCAAATCGTAGGCTATGCCGCCCAAGCGCCTTCATGTGGCCGGAAAGACGGTTACGGAGGGATGGAATCCCGAGCAGCCCCGAAAATTGCTCCGGTTCCCGGGAAGGGATTCGGTATGCGTCAGAACAAGCCGATTTCAAGTGGAAGTTCTTCATGCGGGTCATCTGGGGTTCCTGGACGCCGAAAAGTCGACGTCTTCGAGAGGTTCAACGTGAGATTCCTATCAGGAGCGAAAGCCCGGAACCACTCGAGTCCTGGGAATGGAACCCGGTTTCGCTCCTTACTTCTCTTGATGCGGGTCAGCGGATCCGTTTCCATCCCTTTGGGGCGTCTTGTTCTTCCTTGCCCGAACCGGCGGAACCCTTGTGCACGGTGGTCCCGGGCGCTCCGGAGTTTGACCCCCCGCCGGGAATGTAGGTCTTCTTCCAACCCTTGGGGGCTCCGCTTCCTTTCTCCTGCACTCCCTCTTCTTGCCCGGTCTGCTCGGGAGTCGTACCGGCGGCAGCGGGAGTCGTACCGGCGGCAGCGGGAGCAGGCGTCTGAATCGAACCGACAAGGGAACACCTATTCGTGGTGTCTTGCGAGGTCTCGTCATATCCGCTCTTCAAGACAACGCGGCGATTGAGCTGCCTGCTCTCTTCCGAGTCGTTGGAATGCGTGGGAACGTTTTCTCCGAAACCGCGGGCTTTCAGTTTGCCCGCGGGGATGCCGGCACGGCTGATCAAAAGGTCTATGACGCTCTGGGCTCTGAGATTGGATAATCGGCAATTATTCTCGTTGGTGCCGACGGAGCACGTGTGTCCGTCCACGTAGAAGTAAGGCACTTCCTTCAGTTCGGTGTCTGCGACGGCCGCCGCGATCTCTGCAATCTGCTCTTCGGTCCCGCCGCGGAGCTGCCAGGATCCGTAGTCGAACGTGATGGAATTGCTTTCAAAAACCGCTTGTCCCTGTTCCTTGATCTGACGGACGATCAGATCCTTACTGATCACTTTTCGGGCTCCCTTATTGATGACGCCGCCTTTGGCTTCATCCCCCTTCTTCTTGTTCAGGAATTCCTGCCAGCTTTCGCCGAACGTAACGGATGGTAATACGACCAACAGGCCGGCCAGTAACGCTATCAGAAATCTCATGGCTTCCTCCTTGTGGACGCAGGTGCTCCGGGCTTCTCTTCCCCCGGGTTGCAAAGGCAGTCGGCCCCGAGTCACCCGTCGGGTTGTGATGTGAGCTTTCAGCTCGCTACGCTATTTTGAGCCTTCCACTATTTCCAAGTTCAACTCTGTTTCCGTCCAGTTTTTCTCGGGAGCCTTCTCCGCTTCCTCAGCAATCTGTTTCGTCACCAGGAAACCCTTGCGGATCATGGCAAATCCACCCTTGTTTTCGATCTGGTTGTTCACGCTGGATCCGAGATCCTCGAACATCGGCTCCACCGAAGCAAATGCCTTGATAAGCTCGGAACCGGCCGGGCCTTGCACATCGATGGCAAACCCTGCGCCTTCGGGAGGTATGGTAATGGTCTGTCCTTTTTGCACCCAGTTGGACTTGTGGAACTCATTGGGAAAAAGCACGGCCCAGTCACCGGAACTCCCACGTATGTCGATGATGTATACGTAGCAGTCTTCCTCGGCGCTGAAGTTGAATTTGATCTGCTCACCCACCTTGTAGGAGAGCTTTTCGCCTTCCGTCCAGAGCCTTATCTTGAAGCCCGGGTTCTTGTTCTTTATGCCGCTCATCAGTTTGAGGGCCTGGACTTGTTCCGGGCTCAGCTTCCGGGCTTCCGCCGGGGAACCGGAAATCAACATCACCCCGCCCAGAGCCAATACCCACATGAGTCTTTGAATGATTGTCATACGTCGAGCTCCTCTCACACTGTTAGTTTGTCCGAGTCGAAAAGACCTCTTGTAACTCAGCCAGTGCCGGCCGTTCCGTTGCCGGACCCATTATTCTCCGATCAATTGGCGGAGCGGCCGGGCTCCTGCCTGTCCAATCGGCTCATTGCATCTACGAACTGCTTGAAATCCGGCGAATTCTTGAGCTTATTCCATGCCTCAACCTGGCCGGCACCCGTGGAAGGTCGAGCCGTCTGCCGGCGCGCCTCATCAGTGGTGATACCGGTCCTGGTGCCGCGGCCGATCTGGTCTCGGCCCGATTGTTGGTCGGCAGGCACAATGGTCAATTCACCAGAGTCATTCCCAACTTGCCTCCGGGACTCCGCAGGGATCTCTACGCCCAAGTCCAACAGGGTACCCATGCTGACGCCCGCCTTGAGAAATCTGTCGACGCCGAATCCTTGTGCCGCGAGGACGGCGAAGTCGTTGGGACGCAAATGAGGAGTAATCTTCCTGAGGGTATAGTCGTCAAGTCCTGAAAAGACCTCTTTCTGGAAATCGGCGTTGGCCGAGGTTTCCGGATGAAGGACACTTGCAAGTGCCTTATCCAGGTTGGCTCCGTTAAGTCTGCGGAGAAGCTTGTTCCGGTCTGCATCGGAAAGGACCGCCATAAGTTGGTCAACATCTCTCTCCGTCAAAGCATCAAAGACTTGTCCAAGGTTCACGTTGCTGAGGTTGCCGAAATGGCCGGCCACTTTCTCGGAATTGCCGGTCTCTATGTCTGTCTTCAACTGCTTCGCCAAACCGTGCATCGGATTGGCAGTCTCCCGGGCCGGATCGGGCGAGGGTCCCTGATCGACGGGTTTGACCGCACCGGCTTCACGATTGGACTTCCCAAGGTTGCGAAACTTGTTTCCCAAAGCGATTTGGTCATCCGCCCGCTTACCCTTTTGGGGCTCGGTCCTGCTCATTGTCTTGTTTGCGAGCTTCTGCTTGAGAGCCTCATCGAACTTGCTTATCCCGAATTGGGGCTTGGGAGGTGCCGCATACCCTTGTTGGTCCGTGTTCCACGGTGCAGAGGCACCGCCAGAGTCCGGATCCTGCGGGTCCGCCGGGACGTCCCCACCCATTGAGGAATCGTCTTCCACCCCCACATCCGAATCCATATCGGAGTCCGAATCCATGTCGAAATCCGGTTCCGTATCCATTGCTATACCAATCGGCGGAAAGCCCCCCACCGGGGTCACGCGGGTGATGATGTTGCCGATGCCGTTGAATATGCTTCCGATTATCGCACCGGGATTGGCTTGGGCGAAGATTGGTCCCTTGGAAACCACCATGTTCTTGTCAAGGGATCTCTGCTTGTTCTTCATGGAGTCGGCCATGGCTTCGTTGCCGACTGCCCTGTACAGCTTCTCGAGTCGAGACGCTACTTCAAGGGTCAGTTTCGTGGTTGAGCCGGATCCGTGTTCTTCAAGGCTTTTCAACGCCGTCTTGTACAGATCGACAGCCTCCGGAACTTTCCCCCGGTCCAGATTCACATTCCCAAGTCCCACCAGCGGATACGCCGTCAATATCATCTCGTTCTCGCCGGCCCTTTCAAGTATGGCGAGAGACTTCTTGTAGAGCTGCTCGGCTTCCGCATTGTCGGCCCGAGATCTTTTCAACTCCGCCAACTGGTAGCACAGGGCCGCCACGGCCGGGTGTCCGGGACCCAAGGTCTTTTCCGCAGCCTCCAAGGCTTGTTTACCGGCATCGTTTGCTTCGTCGCTCTTGCCCAGCGCAACGAGCTCCATCGCTTTTAGGCTGAGGCCTCTCCAGTCTTCTTGCTGAGTCTGCATAGCGGCCGGAGCGATGTTGGCAATTGCTATGGCCAAGGCCAAAGCCAAGCCCAAAGTTGTCTTCTTCATCTCGCCCTCCTCTTGTGCCTGCGCATGGAATTCCTTCAAGCAACGCCGGCGCAGTACATATTTTGTATTCATCAGTTCTTTATGAATCTGTTCGTTCAATTCTCTTCGGGCCGCATCCCCCCGTTAATTCGAGTGGATCTACCGCTTAGCCGCCGACAGACGACTCCCCCCGCCCGGACCCACCGCAACGATGTCGAAACCGTCGGCGGGTCCGGGCAATTCCCTTAGTGATTCCGGGGAAACGCGGCAGTCATCCCCGGAGTAATCGTTCGGCCAAAGACGGACTACTTGTTCGGTCGGATCCACACTGAGGATGGTAACGCAGCATTGCACGTCGACACGGATCCGGAGCACAATCTTTTCGCCCGGAGCGACTGCGGGCTTGTCGGCGGTGAGCGTAACGCGGATATCCGTATCGCGGTTCGTGTTTACCGGCAGGATGGGGGTGCCCTCCGGGTCGTCGGCCGACGGGCATGGGTCGCAAACGGCTTCACGGCAAAAGGGGAGACAGGCCAAGAGCAGGAGAATTGTTACGGTCATTACGAAGCTCCTATCCCGCGGCATGACATACCACCCCCTGTCGGTCATTGCTCGATCTCCCCTTGATCCATCAGCGACAGAGCCGTATGGATCAGCTCTGACGGCAGATCCCGCCCTTCAAATCCTCTTACTTCTTTTCGTCCTCGTGATTTACCGGACCCAACGTCCAATATTTCACCTTCCAACGCCGTCAGTCCGCCCTCCGGTTTAACCGTGAGAAGCACGACTCCCGACACCCCGAGGTCCCCGTCCAACCTATCCAGCACGCTCCGCTTATCGAATGCCGCCCCGGTCCGAGACTCCAAGGCCTCCTTGACCCTATGGGGGCTGACGAAGTCAAACCTCCGCCTCAATTCGGGGGACGGCTTGAGGGCTTCATAGAGATCATCCGGTCTATATAGCCGCATGCTCGATTCCGGGCCTTCGAAGAGCAGGATAACGGCAACCAATGGTTTGCGGTCATCCCTGGATAATCCCTTGGAAATAACGCCCGGATACCCATGGTCCCAACTCACGGAGCTCAACCCCATCCTTGGCTGCGTTCCCGTGCCCGGACAAATCAGCACGACGATCAGGGCAACGGCCGCGGCTGCCGCCAAACCGAGGGCATAGGGCCTGAACGAGGAGGCCGTCCGATCTTTCAGCAGTTGAAGGAAATTGCGGGACCGCTCCCCGGCAAAACGTTTCTTGACGGCTCTGTGCAGGCCGGAAGGTACCTCCTCGTTGCCGGCGGTTGACCGGAACGCCCGGACGCACTCGGCGCACTCGCAGCACGAGGCAAGGTGCCTGGAGATTCTGCCGTCGGGATCCGCGCCGGTCTCCGCAAAATCAAAGAGCTGCCAAGGTTCCGGGCAGAAGACCTCTTCCCCGAGTTCCTTGAGGGTTCCCATCACGTAGTCGAGTTCCCTCACTTCCCTCTTGCAGCGCTCACACGACTCAAGGTGTTCCTCAACCATTGTATGGTCGTTCCCTCGGAGCCGATTCTCCAGGAAATCGAGGAGAAGTTCGTCCGGATGATCGGTGGTTTTGGCTGGGCTTTCGCCTCCCATGACATACTCCGTAGCTTGGTTGAGGCTCCTTTGTCTTAATATTTGCAGATTATCGAGAAGTACAACAGAAAATTTCCGGCCGCAGGTCTTAGTGCGGCGTTGCATAAGTACGGTCGCACATTTTCCTCTTGCCGGCATCTCGGGTGAAGGCAAGGACAAGATCCGGGCACGGAGGCCCGGGCTACGAAGAACAGAGACCAAGCCGGTCGTACACCGTGGGACGGGCGTCCCTGCCCGTCAATCTTCATGGGACTCCCGCGTTCTGGGCGGGATGCCGGGCTTCAGTAGCGTCCCGGCGTCTCTGCCGGGCGAAAAAAATACCCCGCGGAACGCGGGGAGGCCGGCGCTACCAAAGCAGGGATCGTTGCCTTGAGTACGTGACCGTATTTGTGCCATTGACAACTTAACGTCTACCGTTTTCCTGCCCGCGTCAGTCGTCGGAGGGCGGTGCGAAGTGCGTCCAGACACCGCCTCGTCTGAACGGATAAGGACTTTTCCCTCGACCCGAGAAGTTCGGCAATCTCTTTGAACGGCAATTGTTCGACGTACCTGAGCCTGAGTAATTCCCTACACTTCGGGTCGAGTGTGCCGAGCCCCCTGCGAAGCAGGACCTTGAGTTCAGCTTGGGCAAACGCGTCTTCGAGAAGGCGGGAATCCGGGATCATCTCTATGCCGGTCTCTCCGTAATCCTCTACATAACGGACAGGGGCCGGCCCGCCTCCCCGCTTGGCCGCCGCCCTCCGGCGGAACTCTTGGGCGACTGTTCTCTCCGCTATTACACAGATGAATCTTGCGAGGGACCAACTGTGGTCGTAACCGTGCACTGACTCGACCAGCTCGAGAAAAGTGCTTTGCACAAGGTCGTCTACGTCATGAGGAAGGAGGACCGACTTCCGCTGAATAGTCTTTCGGACGAGGGCCACGTAACCGTGGTACAAATCATTCCACGCCTCTTCCGAACCGGAGAGGCATTCCGATACCAATTGGATCTCGTCAGATCGATTCCTCATCCCCATATCAGTGA
>JAZDHD010000418.1:0-21829 GCA_043806215.1 Pseudomonadota bacterium
GCTGCCAGTACGAGGAATATCACGAGCATGGAAAATGCGTACAGCGCCGCCGTCTGAGCACTCGCCATCCGCTCTTGGTAGGAGAGCCCGGTCCAGTCATAGCCGACCCCCTTGGGCAATTTCGAGGCAATATCTTCCATGGCTTTCATCGCCTCGCCGGAACTTCGCCCCGGAGATGACTCACCCCAGATGTTCATGGACGGAAAGGCGTTGTAACGCTCCAGCTTGGGAGACCCGGAAGTCCAATGCCCGGAGGCAAAAGAAGAAAAGGGAACCATTGTGCCCGCGTTATTGCGTCCATACAGCTTTTCCAGATCCTTGGGCAACATGCGGTACGGTGCGTCCGCCCGCACGTACACCCGCTTCACTCGCCCGCCCTGAATGAAATCGTTCACGTAGGCGCTTCCGAAGGACGCGGATATGATATTGTGAATCGAGGTGATGGGGAGCCCCAGGGCGCCTGCCTTTGCCCAATCCACATCGATACGGTATTCGGGCACATCCTGCATCCCGTTGGGCCGGACGGCAACCAATCTCTTGTCTTGTGCAGCCATGCCGAGCAGCTGGTTGCGGGCCGCCATCAAGGCTGCATGCCCCAGGCCGCTGCGGTCCTGCAACTGAAAATCGAACCCCTTGGCGTTGCCCAGTTCGATGACCGAGGGCGGTAGGAAGGCGAACACCATGGCATCCCGCATTTGTGAAAACGACCGCATGGCCTTTCCGGCCACGGCGTCGGCCTTGAGATCCGGCCGGTCGCGCAGCTTCCAGTCCTTGAGCTTTATAAAGGCCAGACCAACGTTCTGTCCGGTGCCGGAAAAACTGTACCCGGCAATCGTGGTACAGGATTCAACCGCATCTTTTTCATTTGTCAAGAAATGGTTGTTGACCCTATCGAGGACACCTTCGGTTTGTTCAAGGGTCGCATTCGCCGGTAGTATTGCCTGGACAAAGAGGACGCCCTGGTCTTCATCAGGGAGATAGGCAGACGGCATCCGCTGAAACAAGAAGACCATGGCGGCAACGATCACAAGAAAGACAACCAGGTAGCGCCCTTGCCTGGCAACAGAATTGTCCACAAGCTTTAAGTATACCTCTCTGCCTCGAGAAAAGGACCGATTGAACCATCGAAAGAACGGGCGCATGAAAAAGATTGCGTTTTCCGACGGTTCGTGTCCGGCTTTCATCGGTTTGAGTAGCGAGGCACAGAGAACCGGCGTTAGGATGAGGGCCACGACCACCGAAAGAAGCATGGACGCGATAATGGTCACGGAGAATTGACGGTAGATGACACCCGTGGAACCGCCAAAGAACGCCATGGGACCGAACACGGCGGAAAGGACCAACCCGATTCCAATGAGCGCGCTGGTGATTTCATCCATGGACTTGGCAGTGGCCTCTCTGGGCGAGAGTCCTTCGTCAAGCATAATCCGTTCCACATTCTCCACTACGACAATGGCGTCATCTACAAGAAGGCCGATGGCAAGAACCATCGCAAACATGGTCAGCATGTTGATGGAGAACCCGAAAAGTCCGAGGACGGCGAATGTCCCCAGGATTACCACGGGCACAGCGATGGTGGGAACCAAGGTGGCCCTGATGTTTCCCAGGAAAAGATACATAACAAGGAAAACCAGCAGGATCGCCTCGAAAAGGGTCTTGACAACTTCTTCGATGGCCACTCTGATAAAGGGGGTAGTGTCGTATGGATAAACGACCTTCATGCCGGGAGGGAAATACCGGCTCATCTCTTTCAGTTTCGCCTTCACTGCATCGGCCGTATCCAATGCGTTGGCACCTGCGGCCTGTCGGATGGCCATGGCGGCACAAGGCTTGCCGTTGTAATTAGCCACAACGTCGTACTGCTCGGTACCCAATTCCGTGCGTCCCACATCCTTGATCCGGACCACGGAACCGTCCGGATTCGTGCGGATGGGTATGGCGGCAAACTCATCAGGCGTCTTGAGGAGGCTCTGAACAACAATCGAGGCGTTCAAACGCCGGCCTTTCACCGCCGGGGCCCCGCCGAACTGGCCTGCGGATACCTCAACGTTATAGGCCTTAAGCGCGCTGAGGACATCTTCCACCGTAAGGTTGAAACCGGTCAGCTTGTCGGGATTCAGCCAGACCTGCATCGCATACTGGGCGCCGAAGTTTTCAACCTCGCCCACACCGGGCACCCGTGCCAACACCTTTTCGAGACTAGATTGAGCGTAATCCCTCAAGTCGTTTCCATCCATGCTGCCGTCTTCCGAGATTAGGCCCACGATCATCAGATAGTTTCGGGTGGATTTGCTGACCTTCACGCCCTGGCGCTGGACCACGTCGGGCAGGCTCGCCGTGGCAAGCTGGAGCTTGTTCTGAACCTGCGCCCAGGCAAGGTCCGGATCGGTACCCGGGGCAAAGGTCAACTCGATGCGGGAGTTGCCTGCCGAATCACTGCTGGCGGCCATATACAGCATCTTGTCGAATCCGGTCATCTTCTGTTCGATGATCTGTGTGACGCTGTTCTCAACCGTCTCTGCAGAGGCCCCGGCGTAATAGGAGTTGATGGCAATGGAAGGCGGGGCAATGGGGGGATACTGTGATATGGGCAGATTGTAGATCGCCAGTCCTCCCGCCACCATCATGATGATCGCGATGACCCAGGCAAAGACCGGGCGAACCAGAAAGAATCTTGACAACATCTACAGCCTCCCTTAGTTTACCATTCCGGTCTGCCGGGCGGAATTCTTCGGATCCCCGCCGGCTTTCCGATCCGCGTCAAAAGGGATGGCCTTCACGGAGATTCCCGGCCGCACCTTCTGTATGCCTTCAACGATCACACGTTCGCCCGATGCAAGACCCTTTGAGACGAGCCACTTGTCGTCAACCGCGCGATCCAGAGTGAGGCTTCGCTGCTGAACTTTTCCCTCGGCATCTACGACGAGAAGGGCGGGGTTGCCCTTTGGGTCCCGTGAGACCGCCTGCTGGGGTACAAGCAGAGCTTGCCCATTGATGCCTTCTCGTACCACTGTCCTGACGAACATGCCCGGAAGAAGAACTCCCTCCGGATTAGGGAAGACAACTCGCAGGACAACCGAACCGGTTGTCGGGTCCACCGTGACGTCGCGAAACTGAAGCGCCCCTTCTTCCGGATACGTTGCGCCGTCCTCCAAAAGGAGCTTGACCTTGCTCTGGTTCTTTCCGTTTTGATTCAGACGGCCTTCCTCCAGTCGGCGTTTCAGCCTCAACAGTTCGGCCGTGGATTGGGGCACATCCACGTAAATGGGGTCCAGTTGCTGGATGGTCGCCAGTGCTTGGGCCTGATACGCCGTCACCAGCGCGCCGTCGGTTACGCTGGACTTGCCGATGCGTCCGGAGATCGGCGCAGTCACACGAGTGTATCCCAGATTGATGCGGGCCGTCTCGACCGCGGCCTTATAATACTCGATTTCTGCCTCGGCCTGTTTCAGAGCGGCCTCCCTAGTGTCATAGCTCTCCTGGCTGACTGCATTTTCGGCCAGCAGTGCCCGGTATCGCTCCGCTCTGGATCGCACTGCCGGAAGGTTGGCTTCAGATTTGGCCAGGGAAGCCTTCGCACTGTCGAGCGCCGCCTGAAACGGGGCGGGATCTATCTGATAAAGAACCTGCCCAGCCTTGACATCGGATCCTTCCGTAAACAGGCGTTTTTGAATGATGCCGTTCACCTGGGGGCGGATTTCCGCGACCCGGTACGCCGATGTGCGGCCCGGCAATTCAGTCGTCAGTAGGAGTTTCTGCGGTTGGGCCGTCACCGTAGCAACTTCCGGAACGGGCGGAGGCCCTGATTGTTGCTGGCGGCCACACCCGAACAGCAAGAGGACCGCCGGCAAGGCAATCAAGAGCGAATTCCATCTAAGTGTGCGGTTTCCTGAATTCGGTCTCGTATCCAAGGCAGCAAGACCTTCTTTGGCAGCGCCGGTCTCCGTGCCGGTATTTTTTCGTGAAAACACCGTACTATCTCTCGCCCGGCAGGGACGCCGGGACGCTGCTGCGTGTTTACGGAATGTGTCACCGTATTTGCGCCAACGACCACCAAGTTTTCTGCTAACGGTTTCAAAGACGTTCATGAGAAACCTCACAAGTTTCAGTAAGGAGCGTACCAAGTCCTCAGGTCCTCCGAAAAAAATCACGTTCAACACGGCGTTGCTTGACCATATTCACTGTTTCGGCATCCGGCCCCGGTGTCGGAGTCGGAAGGCGGGGGCATCGAGAAAATCCCACTCAGATGGCTCATAATCACGGAGCGTATCGCATCGAGGTTCTCCGGCCCATAGTTTTCCCAAGCAAGTGTTCTTCTTATTCCGCTCGGAGAGATGTGGAACATCATGATTTGCCCGACGATAGCGAAAACTCGGAGTTTCACCTCCTGGTCCTCGCTATCCAACCCCACGATTCGTGCCGTCAGACCGAAAAGAACGTTGTCCAAAGGTTTCATGAAACCTTCGAAGAGCGTGTCGAAGGCCTTAGTGGGGCAGAGTTGTTCACGGATTATGATACCGAGCCATTGGTCGGACTGCGGAAGACCGAGAAAACGGGTGATGAGGAAATCCAGAAGCTCACACAGGTAGTGGAAACTCCGTTCCCTGGAGAGCGCCTGATCTGTCAAGGCTTCTCGGATCTTCTCGAGTTGCCGGTCGAGCATTGTGTTGAATTGCTCGACGATGTATTGCGCAACAGCTATGTAAAGCCCTTCCTTGCTGCCGAAATAGTATTTGATGGCGGCCAGATTGACTTCTGCTTTCTCTGCAAGCATACGGGTGCTCACTCCGTCAAAGCTGTACCTGCCAAACAGGTCGAGAGCAGCGTCGATAAGTCGCTTACGTGGTTCGTCCGTGCACATCGCTCGTGTCTTTCCGTCACGCACCGCTCCGGGGCTTTGCCGGGAAGCCGCACTTCGTCATCGGTGCGTGACTGATGCGTCACCCGGGGAAGCCGTCCGATCCGGAACCAATGTGACCTGAACGGGAAAACGGCCGGGGAGGGCGGTTGTCGCCTTTGGGGCCGGTTGCCGCAAGAGGATTCGGGTGTTCCCTGCAAATCCGAACAAGAGAGATCCGTATCCAATGTACTAGCATATATCAGATCGGCGGAATTCAATCAATCGTTTGTTTAAATCGGATACACGTTCAAGTGGGGGGGCTTGCAAGACAAATCCCCCGTCCCCCTTTTTGTCATAGGGGGATAGGGGGATTCTTGCTGCTCTCAAGGCGTATCAGCGACCGTATTTGTGAACGGCTTCGCTCACACGGCTTGATCGGGCGGCGGGGTTCCCGGCGGGGTGGGCAACGTCAAGGGCCACCGCAACCAGAACGCATTGTGAGGGAGCAGGGCCGGACCCACAATACAGAGATTGACGTAGATGATGAGGATATTCACGTCCGCAGGCAACTTCGCAGCCGCAATCGCGGCCGCGGCCGGAGCGAGAATCACGTTCATCAAGCCAATCCAAACCGCTGAAACGACGCACACCACGATGAATGCGGCAAGTGCGCGATTGAAGTGTGTGAGTTTGGTGATTCCCCAAAACTGCAGGTGCCACGAATAGACCAGGGACCAGAAGATGATGGATGAGGCCACCGCGGCAAAAGAAAAGGTGGGGCTCATACCCAGAGCCAGGCTCCCATTCCAGCAAATGTAACCCAGAATATGCGCCAGAACGGTCTGACCGACGGCCATACCCGGATGCCCCCATTTGCCGAAGGGCCACCCCTGGGTTACGAAAACGGGACTGAAGACGAAAAACCAGGCGATGCACCAGACAAGGAGTCCGGTCAGCCAGTTCACATTCCACGGTCCTTTGTGATCCATGGGCGAACCTTCGACCGGTGTGCCGCCGAGGTTGGTGAAGAGGTTCCAGATAAGAACGGCGAGAACCATGATGATGATGAATGCCGCCGCCATGGTGACCCAGGGATGGACTTTCCCCTTGAAAGGCCAACCGTTCCACACGGATCCGTAGAGAAGGGTGAGCCAGAAGGCAATTACCCCGAACCAGAGGTACAATGGTCCCACGGGCCATCCCGGATAGACGTACCTCATGAAGAGCAGGACGACAAAGGTGAACACCACCCACAAGACGCTCATGCCGATCCCCGGCACAAGGCGCGTCTTTGCGGGGTTCCACCACTGTCCTCCCGGTGGAGCCAGCGGGAAATTGTCGCCAAGGAGAATGAGGCAACCGAGTGCGACGAGCATGATGAGGGTTGCAGGTATGATTTTGAGTACGATAAGCCCCACGGGGATTGCGTAGACGAAGACAACGACTCCTACCACCGCGAAAGCGATGAACTGAATGAGCCCGGCTACCGGACCAGTTGGGCCGATCCCCACTTTCTGGTCTTCCATCATGAGTACCTCCCTACTTTGGAATGGCCGCACTTGCGGCGGCAATAACGGCAAGTTGGAAAGACTTCCGTGGTCAAGCTGCTGAGAAAACAACCTCTACGGCCAAGTCATCCGGTGGAGTCACGCCGGTCGATCAATCGTAATTCCTGCCCCTCCCGGTTGGTGCTGATGCGGTTACGGAAGATGAACATTGAAGTTTGTTGTTTGAAATCAACGCGCACTTTTGCTATTCCCGGGTCAACGGCACTCCCACGGTTCGTTAAGCCGAGGCCGTGAGGCGCCGTGGACGCAGGGAAGCGGCGGTGCTTCCCGGAAGTATTGTTATATGGTGAATGCGATTCCCAAAGGGGCATCGCAGAAGCATTAGGAACTGAGCTCGAGAATGTTGAATCCTCTCTTTTCCAGGGCGGTACGAATGGCATCAGGGTTGGAGGACTCCGCATGTAGGACCACCCGCACCTTGTCATTGGCGCCCTCCGACACGGTGAAGACCGATCTTGCCTTGCCGCCGGCATCGTCAACCATCTTGAGTATGTCCGACAGTGTTCCCTCTTCAAGGGTAACGCCGGAAAGGGTGGCGCGAACCAGGGGGGAGCCCGCTTCCAGGAGCTTGAACAGTGTGACGAATATCTCCCGGTCCGAAACTACCCCGACCACCCGGTCCCCGTCGAGGACGGGAAAGGTGCTCATGGTGAGATCTCTGCCCTTGATGAGAATGTCCTCCACCGAATCGTCGACACTCACGGTGACCGGCATCCTGACCATGAGATCCTTCACCTTGAGCTTGTTGCAGAAGTAGTTCATCTCGCAGGCATCCCCGCTTTCACTTACACACATGGCGGCCTCGCTCAGGTCCCTGCGGTGAACTACCCCTCGTAAGCCGCCTTTATCAACCACCGGGATCATCTTCAGGTTGTGTTTGGCGATGAGCATCGCCGCTTCGACGGCGAGTGCGTCGCTCGATATCGAGTACTGATGGGGAAGCATCCAATTTTTCACAATCATCTTCGTCTCCATACACGTTACAAGGTCACTCTTGCCGGTTGATCCGCAAGAAGCGTGTCGTCGGTTGGGCTTGCTTCGTGCGCCGTTTCCTAAATATGGCCGCACATTTTCGTCTCGCAGCCGTCTCGGGTGCCGGCAAGAACAAGATCCGGGCAAGGAGGCCCGGGCTACGAAGGACTGTCATGAAGCCTCGGACCTGTTTCGTGGGACGGGCCTCCGTGCCCGTCATCTTCAAGGGCGGGCGTTCCTGGCAAGCGCTCCTGGAGAAGAGACCGGCACGGAGGCCGGCGCTACCAAGACACAGACGGCGCACCTTAATGTGTCTCCGCAATTGCGCCGCGGAGCGCTTAGCTCTTTGGCCGGGGAAAGATCTCCAGGCAGGCCTTGACGACCTCCTCGGCAAAGGCTTGATCTTCCAGATTAGCCTCGACCTCACGGACGGGAACCTTGTCCCCGACGCCTTCCTTGAACAATCCGAGGAACAACCGGTCCTGGTCCCGGTCGTACATGTGGCTGTCGGGAGGATCCGCTGCCGACCATCCCCGGTTGGGAAACACAAAGACAACCGGCCCCTGAGCGGCCTTGAGCTTCTCTGCGAAAGCCCCGGCTATCAGTTTCATCTCCTCGTCGGACACACGGAGGAATGTCCGCAGTTCGTCCAGCTCGTACTTCCTCCGTTCATGGTGTTCCGGCTTGTAACGCGATTTGCGCTGACTCGTAAGGTTCACACCGCCGGGCGCCACGACCTGAGGAATCCCCAGCCTTCCCGCTTCGGTCATCCGGTTGGGACCCGCGGCTCTCATGCCCCCGAGAAGTTCTTCTCCAACACCGCCCGGAGTGAGGTCCACAACCCCGTCGAAGAACTTCATTCCGATCATGTCCTCCATTGCGCGATCGCACACTCCCGCAGCGGAGAATCCGATAACTTGATATCCTTCCCGTTCCAGCTGTTGCTGGACATAACTGCAGCACCGCTCCGTGGGGCCGAACATGGAGAGCGCCACAAGAGGCCTCCCGTCTTCACGGGCCGATTCCACGGTCAACGGGGCAACGTGAGCCATGCCTACAATCGCCGCGGCCGCGCGGTCCAAAACGTTCCGGAGTGGTGTCGAGAGACCGGAAATCTCTATCACCGAGTGAAGGACGGCTATGTCGCCGGTTCCAATATACCTCGTGGCAAGGCCGGGCAGAGCCGCAGTGGACGACACCATCATTTTCGGGAGCCCAAACGGCAACGATCTCATGACATCCGTGGCCATCAAACTCCCCGTGGAGCCCCCAAGGCCGATCACTCCGGCAAGCCGGTCTTTGTCGAGGAGGTCCCGGGCCAGCTTCACGGCCCCCTGGATCATTGTGCGGGTAATCTTCTTGCGTTCGCGGGAGGAACGGATTTCCTCGATGCTCGTTCCGCCCGCGTTGGCGACTTGCGACGAAGGAATGTCGGCACCGTCGGTTTCACCGGACATGCTGATGTCGAGAATCACCGGGTTGCCGCCACGCTCACGTATGCGATCCCGCAAGTACAAGGTTTCCGGGCCTTTGGTGTCCAATGTGGACACGAGTATAATGACGCGTTCCATCAAGCTTTTCCTTCTGCCGCGAGGGTATCCTCAATCTTCTTCTTAAGAACCTTCTTGTCGATCTTGCCCGAATCTCCTACCGTAGGCATGGCGTCAATGATCTCGATCCGCTCGGGGAGCTTGTACATTGCAAGCTTCTTTTCCTTCAGGAAGGAGACCATCTCGTCGAATGTGAAGTTCTCGCCCGGTTTCGGGACCACATATGCGCAGCACTTCTCGACGAATTCCCGATCCGGCATGGCTACGATTGCTATCGCGGAAACCTTTGGATGTTCGTTGAGCAGGCCCTCGATCTCTGCCGGATAGATATTCTGACCGCCGCGAATGATGACGTCCTTCTGACGTCCCATTATCCAGACTCGACCCTCTTCCAGGGCCACGATGTCGCCGGTAGTGGTCCAGTTGTCGTCGTCGAACACATCCTTGGTCGTCTCCGGATCGCGCCAGTATCCGGCGGGCGAATGGGGACCTCGGAGGTAGAGTATTCCCGGCTGACCGTCCGGCACTTCATTGCCCTGTTCATCCAGCAGTTTTATCTTGTTGCCCGGCAAAGGCTTTCCTACGGTCCGGCGCCGCACATCCGCAGGATCGTCTATGAAGCAGCCCGACACCGAACCGACATCCTGGGTTCCCAGGTCGGACGTGATGCGGCCTCCCAACTTCTCTTCCGCTTCCTTTGCCACCTGGGGGGGCAGATATCCGCCGGCGGACCGGATGAACCTCAGCGAGGACAGATCGTACTTGGACAGGTCCTCCTCCAGCATCCGGATAATGTGCGTTGGGACAACGCCGATGCAGGTTGCCTTTTCCTTTTCAATCATGGCCAGGGCGCCGTCTGGGGTAAAATCCTCGAGAAGCACGACCTTTGCGCCGACCAACGGAGCGGCAAAATAGGTCAGCGTGCCGGCGGCTCCACCTGCAAAGGGGGCTACGGCCATAGCCGTGTCGTCGCCGGAGAGGCTCCAAATTTCACAACGGCTCTTGGATGTCATCAGCCGCGGGGCAAGGGGCCATTCAACTATCTTTGGAACGCCGGTCGTGCCGCTGGTGCTTGTGAGTGCGCCCACATCACCCGTGGGATCGAATCTCCGCGCTTTCAAGACTGCCGGATCTTTCTTTTCCTCCCACGGCTCTTTGGCGATTGCCATCAACGAATACGTGTTCTCCGGGTACGGTCCGGGAATGGTTTCGTCCAGAAGGAACGTGTACTTCAGGTTGGGATTCTCCTTCTTGAGTTCCTCCACCATCTCCAGGTAATTGAACTTCCGGTAGATCCCGGGAACGATGACGGCCCGGGGATCGATTTTGCCGATGATGTGCGTGAGTTCCTTATGACGCAGATAGGGCATCACCGTGATGTTGATGAGTCCGGCACGTTCGGCCGCTATCCTCGCCAAGAATCCGTACGCACAGTTCGGGGACTGAAGGATTACCCGGTCGTCCTTTTCCAGTCCCAAGTCTATCCAGGCCAGGGCAAAACGGTCCATGAGCCTGGCCGCCTCAGCCCACGTGATCCGCATGGAAGAATCCACCAGGGCTTCCCTGTCCGGCCTTTCCTTGGCGTTCTTCAGCCAGAAATCGGTGAACGTTTCATCGGTCCAGTATCCTGCGGATCTGAATTCCTCTATTATCTTATCGGTATATCGAATTGGTTTCATAGGTGGATAAACCTCGTTCTTCTCCTGTCTCTCGTGTATGGAATTGAGATCAGTGAAGATGCGGGGAGGCGCCCATAGGCGCCAACTCTTTGTGTCCCTGGTCGGGATGACACCGACAATTCCAGGTTAAGTTGGCGCTTATGGGGGAGACGCCCGCGGCTCGTCCGAGTCGGGCGGTTCCTCCCCAATCTTCAACATGACTTTTCAGCCGGGAGACACCCGTGGGCATCCGCCGACCGTTCGTCTTTATTCTTCGAAGCCGTAATCCGTCCATTGGGCGAGGACTTTCTTCTTCACGTTCTCGTCGAGGAAGATTTCCGTAGGCTTTCTCTCCCACTCGAACGGGGTGCAGGCATCCATGAGGATCCTCGATGTGATCTGCCGCGCTTCGATGGGCAGCCCTGGATCGAGCGGTGTGGAGCGCCCTCGGTCAATGATTTGTGCAGAACGCTTGGGGTCGAACCGGACGGAAAGGGCCCACATGACTCTGTCCCAATCATCCGCTGGTATGTCGTGGTCGACGGTGATCACCCCTTTGACTCCGTAATGGCCCGTAGTGGAACCAATGACCGCGTTGGCGACATGGTTGGAATGCCCCGGATATTTCTGTTCCACTGAAACCACGCACCAATAGCGTCCCGTGGATTCCGGAAGGAAGTAACAGGACTTAATTCCCGGAACTCTCATGACTTCCAGATCGGTCCACAGGGTGGCGGTCCGATTAAGGGACTGAATCATGTGCGTGTCCGTGATGGGTTTTCCCACGGTAGTACCCCAGAATATGGGTTTCTTGCGTCGGAGTATGCGCTGAACATGCAGTACCTGCTTGGGCCATTCTTCACCCTTGGCGCCGGAGTAGTACCCGGTATACTCGCCGAAGGGCCCTTCGTCGCGCATATCTTCGGGATCAATGTATCCCTCGAGGATGATTTCGGCGTGCGCAGGGAGCTTGAGGCCCGTCAGGTCACTTATGAATATCTCACAGGGCTCCTGGCGGAGTGTGCTGATGAGGTCGTACTCATCCATCTGTGCCGAAACCAGAGTAGAGGAAACGAGAAAATGCACTGCGTCCGTTCCGATAACCGCGGCTGCCGGCATCTTCGTGCCGTCCTTCTTGTGCTGGTTGAAGTGGAAGTCGGCGTGTTTGCCTTTAATGATCTGGACGCCGCAGTGATTACGATCGTGGATCTGCATCCGGTAGGTTCCGCAGTTGGTCCATCCGGTCTCCTTGTCTTGGCTCACAAGGTACACCGCGGTCCCGATAAAGCGGCCTCCGTCAAGGGGATTGTAGTGCGGCGCGGGCAATGCTTCGATGTCCACGTCGTCGCCTTCCACAATCGTTTCCATTACGGGGCCGGAGTCCACGATCTTTGCCTTGACCGGTTTTTTTGTGCTGAGCTGCATCCATTCCTTGGCCATATTGCAGATGGTGGACTCAAGCGGCATCTCGAGTGCGATGGCAAACCGTTTCGTCGTTGTGAACGCACTTGTCAAAACAGGTATGTCGAAGCCCTTTACGTTTTCGAAGAGGAGGGCGGGGCCTTTTCGCTCCTCACTCAGTTTTGCGATGGTGCCCAGCTCCAAGTACCAGTCAACTTCCTTCTTAATACGGTGAAGTTCACCTTCTTGTTCGCATTTGGCTACAAAATCACCCATACAGTTCATGTTCTAGTCTCCCTTATCGTAATATTCGGAGCATCTCGGGGGGGCAAATCCCCGTTCTCCGCAAAGACACAATAAAAGCGCTTGTGGTTTGAATGTTCACTTGAGCTTTCGGCCCTTGATGAGGCCGGCGACGATGTGCTCCACTGCGCTGGCTTTGGGCTCCACAATGGGCTTCGCCTTCTTCCGGCTCCAAACCGTTTCGGGACGGCCCTGGAGGATGTAAGTCTCCCCTTTATACGGAAGAGACGTTTCAGTTGCCCATTCAATATCCATATGCTTTCCGTAATGCTTCTCGATCTTGTTGGACAGTTCGGCCAGTTCGAGTATCTCGCTGTCCAACAGGCTCTGGGAGTGGCGACGCTCAGGATCCACTTCGAGTTTCTTTACTTCGTCCGTCTCGGGGTCCGTGGTGTAGTAGATGGCCTTGTCGGAGATGCTCCGTTTAACGACTTCCATTGTGATCTTGTTCACCTGGAATTGGTCGGGAGTCACCTCTCCCGATACCACGCTCTCGCCGTAGCCCCAATTCGAGTCGATGACTATGGTGGTGGTATCGCCGGTCGCGGGATTCAATGTGAACATGACCCCGGCTGTGAAGGAGCGGACCATCTTTTGGATGGCTACGCTGATAAGCACCTGGGAATGGTCGAACCCCATCCTGATCCGGTAGGAAATCGCTCGAGCGGTAAACAGGCTCGACCAGCATCTTCGCACGCGGTCAAGGAGGTCGTCCACGCCTCGAATCCACAGGAACGTATCTTGTTGCCCGGCAAAGCTCGCATCCGGGAGGTCTTCCGCCGTGGCCGAGGATCGGACCGCCACTGGAGAGGCGGGGCAACGAGACCGTCGCGAGAGCAATCGGTAGTTTTCTGCGATCATGTCTTCGAGCTGCTCGCCGATGGTTCCGGACTCGATCCAACCGCGGATGTCCTTGGAGGCCTGCTCGGTTTGCTCGACCATGGATTCATCCAGGCCCTTCACCCTTCCCAACACCTTATCCATTAGACCGTTGTCTTCCATGAAGCGGAGGTATGCTTCCGTCGTGATGGCGAAACCGGGCGGAACGCGTATCTGGGCCTTCATGAGTTCGCCAAGGCTGGCACATTTGCCGCCCACGCGGCTGACCATACCGATGTCACACCGCTCGAATGGAATTACGTATTCTGAAGTCAGCATGGAAATATCCTAACGAGTGACTGGAGAGGTCTCCATGAGGTGAGATCCGATCCGACCGCACAGGCCCCATGGAGATCTTAATGGTGCGGCAGTACCTTCGGCGAACCTCTCGTCAAGGACGGTCGGCGTCACTTGTCGAGGGGTTCGCCGACACCGGTTGTCAGAGGATCTCTATGACGCCCGACGTGCCGTCGACACGTATCTTCTGGCCCGTCTTGATTCTCGATGTGGCGGAACCGGTCCCCACGACTGCGGGTAGACCGTACTCACGGCACACGATGGAAGCGTGGCACATGACTCCACCCACGTCGGTGACCGCGGCCTTGATCTTTTGGAAGGCCGGCGCCCAACTCGGTGAGGTCGTAGTAGAAACGAGTATCTCGCCTTCCCGGAGTTCCGTAATCTCGCTTATGTTGCGGCACACACGGGCCGTACCCTCGACAACGCCCGGTGAACCGGCGAATCCGTAGATCTTGGAGAGATCGCCTTCGGCTACGTCCTTAAGCTTTGCCCAGTTCGCCATGGATTCTGAAGTGATACCCCAGAGAAGGATGGTAAAGGGTTCATTAATCGTGTCCGGAACCGTACCCATGGCGGAAGGGGGGCTCCACTGCCGGAATTTCTCCATGCACTCTTTGCGCCAAGCCACCTCTTTGGGCCATACAAGGGGTCCCCGGGGGTTGCTGCCGGTGGCCCAGGCAGTGACCACATCCCACAGCGCGTTCTTGATTTCGGCCCGGGTCATGTACCACATGTCTTCGGGGTCTTCGACGAACTTGGCGTCCGCCAGGATTTTGGCCACATCGCGCATTCTGTTCCAGAAGATGCTGTGGAACCAATGCTCCACATAGAAAAGATGGTTTTCAACGTAGGGGAAAACCGTTCTGGCCTGAGTCAACATCTGGTCGAATGCTTGCCGGTCTTCGTCGGTTTGCAGCCGCGAACGGTAACCTTCGGTCAATCGGTCGCGTTCCTTCCGGACCTCCTCCATGGGGCGGTCGATGTTACCTCCTGCCTTGAGCTTCTCGATGTATATGTTTATGAAGGAGATAGGGAGGTTCAAATCGTCGTTCCAGGAATAATCGGTGTGATACCAGCCGGTCCCCGAAGAAACGTAGAACCACGGATCGCGGGCCGCCTCGAAGGCCTCCAGCCATTTTTTGCCGTTTGGAGACGCTTCCATCTCCTTGAAAACCGTTTCTTTGCCACCCTTGAGGCAGATACCGTCAACTCCCAATTCCACGGCGAGTTTTGCCAACTTTTTCAGTTCGTCGTCAGGCCTGTACATGATGACGTCGATTCCGCTCACCATCTGGGTGATTTTTTGAGGGGCAACGTCCGGGAAGGCCTTTTGGCAGAAGTCCATGAAGAAAACATAGGCGGCATAACCGAGGTTCAGGAACTCGAAATGGTACTGCCAGCAGAGGATGCCGAGGTCTATGAGCTTGTCGTACGCGTTGAGAAGCCTGTATCCGGTGGACTGGCCTTTGCCTTCGAAGACCACGGACTCGTCCTCCATTTCAGGCAGAGTCGGGATATCTATTTCGACAAGCTGCTTGATAACGTCACGCATCTTGCCTTCCCAGGTCTTCTCAAGGTCCTTCCAGTTTTCGTAGTAGTACCCGGCCCTCTTCATAAACTGTTCGGCGCGTTTGGGGATTTCCTCGGGGTCGGTTACCGGCAGAGGGGTTATGTAAATATATCCGTTGCAGATCCGGTGATCGATGCCTTTGGCCGGGGGAACCATGAAAATGCGGTTGTTGTACTGAGATAGCGCCAGGAACCAGGCTTCATCCCAAATGATGTCAAAGGGATACATCGGTTCGGGATAGTGAAGGCCGTCGTAGAACCAGAACATGTTTTTTTCGTACGCGGACCGCTCGGGATTGTCATTGCTGAACGCGTAGTTGTAGGGGTACATCCGCTGCCATCCCTCGGTTCCTGAGATAGTTTCTATCTCGTGAGGATCGGGGAACTTTAAATCGGCCATCTCGTAACCTCCTAAAAGTGAACGGGTTAGTGCCCAGTCGGCGTCGCGCCGACGACTTCCACCTCTCGCCTATCTGAAACTGACGCGGGGCCGCACCACCACGGTGCGAGGCCTTTTTCAGTATTGAGAAAGTGAATATCTGAATGTTAGGGGTTTCAGTGACTTGCACGCCGATTTTGGAAATGGCAAGCGCTTATGGAATATAGAGACAGCGGAAACAGCGATCACTTCAGTGCCGTCCGCTGGAATTGTGTGAGGGAATCAGCCCTCATCCACTAGTATAGAGCAACATGCGTGCCAAGGCATACCCGGTTTGAATCGGGATGCAACCGCTAAGAATTGTTGAAGATGTGTTGTCCGGATCTTGAAGGGGAAGGAACATCTTCGGAAGGCTCGTGTGACATATCGCACTCGGTGCGAGATATCACACGCAACGGTGTGGGGCTGATGCCGAGCTTCCGCATGCGCGAGAACAGCGTGGACGGGTTCATCTGAAGGATTTCGGCCGCTCCGCCGTTCCCTTTCACTCGTCCGCCGGTGGCGGCCAACACCTTGAGAATATGTTTCTTTTCGATTTCTTCCATGGCCAGTTCCCCGGCATCCTCTTGCAGGGACTCAGACTCCGAGCCCCTGGGCGGCGCCACGTTCAAGGTGGCCCCGACACTGAGTATCATCGCCCGTTCAATCGTATTCCGCAGTTCTCTGATATTGCCCGGCCAATGGTAATCTTGGAGCCGTTTCATGGACGATGGAGGAATCTGGTCTATATGCTTGCCCATTCTGATCTCGAATTCCTTGACGAATGTCCAAACGAGATCCGGAATGTCTTCGCAGCGGCTGCGCAGGGGCGGCAAGACAATGGGAAAGACGTTCAGGCGGTAATAGAGATCCTTCCGAAACCTTCCGGCGGTACAGGCTTGTGCGAGATCCTTGTTTGTGGCGGCTATGATCCGGGCATCCACCTCGACCGTTCTTGGGCTCCCAATCCTCTCGAACCTCCCGTCCTGGATAACCCTGAGCAGCCGCGGTTGCTGGTCCAAGGGCAAATCGCCTATCTCGTCGAGAAAGAGTGTGGAGCCGTCTGCCAGTTCAAAGCGGCCGATTTCTTTGGAGCATGCTCCGGTGAACGCGCCTCTTTCCCGCCCGAAGAGTTCGCTCTCGATGAGGGTCGAGGGGATCGCCGAGCAATTGACGGTCACCATCGGCCGGCTCTTTCGCGAACTCAGGGCATGAATTGCTTCGGCCAGCAAACCTTTTCCCGTGCCCGTTTCACCGGCGATGAGCACGGTCGCGGCGGTCCCGGCTACCTGCTCGGCAGCCGCAAGAACCCGGCTAATGGCCCGGCCCGTGCCGACGATCTCATTCGAGCGCTTTCTCCGGCAGGTTTTCTTTGAACACAGGGTGGTCTCGTCATGCGGATCTGTTTGATGACCTTGCCTTTTCCAATGCCCTGTGCTCAATTCCGCAATAGCGTCCCTCTGGGCTATCGCGTTGGCAACGATCTTACCGAAGAGCTCCAGTCGTCGTATAAGCGGATGGGACCAATTTCTTTCAGCCGCAAAGCAACTGAACGTCATCCCCCCGATTACCGATCCTGCACACCGTAATGGGACGGCCAAAGCCGACTTCTGACCTATGGTTTCAAACCACTCCCTGTCGGCATGAGCGTTGGTGGGCAGGTCCTTGAGTGTTGAAAACACGAACACCTTCCCGCACATCAACGTGTGAATCAAATAGGGGACCTTGCTGTTCCGGAGGGCCTTCGGAGGAAACTTGACCCCGTCAGCGGTCCACCAATGGGTTGCGACGAGCTGTGATCCTTCCTGAACGTATCGGCGCAAACTGGTCCTGTCATGCCCCAATACTTCACCCAGCCGCTTCAGGGAGTATTCTATTCTGCCGTCCACCTTGTCCTTGTCGTCGGAAAAATCGACAAATTGCATGCACAGTTCGGTAAGCAGTTCGTGGATTTCCAGGAGTTCCGTCAAGCTTTTCCGGGATTGCTTCAGTTCCGCTGCCGATCTCTCCAGCGCCGCAATCTCGTCCCGTTGGTCTTGAAGGTCCCTCATGAGTTGCCCAACCGTCTTGTCCTGATCTTTCACGGCTACCCCCTGCGTACGACGGGGACAGGGCCTTCTCTTGTCGGCCCGGCCCTCGATGTTGTCAAACGCGGGCACCCCAACGCACCCTGCGATTCTTCATCGGGAACGCATGGTTCGATGGGGGTGACAGTACACTGCGGCATGGAAACGGTAACAGATCCCCAAAGAAAGCCCGCCGGCGTCCAGTGAGGAACGGGCATCTTGCCCGTCGACGGGCGGGACGCCCGTCCCGGTAAGTGCTTCATTTCATAAGTTCGGTCACGACATTGTCGTCTCGTTGCCATTTGGGTGCCTGCGAGAAGAATATCCGGGCACGGAGGCCCGGGCTACGGTAGGGGCGGACCTATGTGTCCGCCCGTATTTGGGCGCACACGCAGGTGCGCCCCTATCCCGCGGGACGCGGGATGGGACCGGCGTCCCTGCCCGTCTCCCCGGCGTAGGCCGGGGTCCAAGAAGAAGAGGCTGGTTCCCGGCCTACGCCGGGAAGACGGTTCAGCTTGTGCGGCCGTATTTGCGCCATGGAGCACCACGCCTGCCGGCCGGTCCGGGAAAAGAGACCTCGCGGAACACGGGAAGGCCGCCGCTGCCAAAACAATGGGCCAACGAACTTGATCTCGGGGGCAGGCCCCGGGCATGCCCTGGTTGCCGGAGCCTTATCAGAGCAGTCGTATGCCTCATCATTGGGCGTCTTGGATGTCCACAATGTCGCACACGCCGAACTTCAAGAGCGACACGGCACTGAGTATGTTCCTCGCGTTTTTTTCCACCGCGGGGACTTCCTTACCCAGGCTTCTCAGATGCAGTGCGTGTTCCTCTATCCGTTCGATTGTTTCCTTCATCTTGCGCAGCGTGTCAAGATCTTCTGAAAGCATGATCATTACCCCGTTGTTCTACCTGAGATCCTTGAACCGTTTTGACTTGAGTGTGTATCTCGGCAACTCACCCTGTGGAACGGGCTGGATGAGGAATCTCAGGTTGGTTTTGATCTTCAGCTTCTCGGAGAGCCTGGCCGACATTTCCTTAGTCGTCCCTTCATCCATTTCACGGCCGGGCTCCACCTTCAAGGAGATCTCATCCATGATCCCTTTCTTCTCAACGACGATTTCGTATTCGGCTATTTCCGGAAACTCGGCCCTTACGATCTCTTCTACGGAAACCGGAGTGAAGAGCACCCCCCGGACCTTGGTCAGGTGATCCGCTCTGCCCGTGACTTCCTCAATCTTCATCGAGGTCCTCCCGCAGCCGCAGCCGTCGCTTCCCTTCCTGACCACGTCCTGAGTGTTGAACCTGATCAGCGGAAATGAACGTCTACCGAGGGGCGTCACCACGGCGACTCCCAGTTCTCCAGGGTCAACCTCTCTGCTCAAAGTCTCCAAGTCGAGAAACTCCACGAGAAAGAACGGTTCCATAATGTGCAGCCCCTGCCGCTCGGTGCACATGCCGGCCCATGCGCAGGGCTCGGTGCCGCCTATGTGATCGTAGACTTCCGCGCCCCAGGCCTCTTCGAGCCGTTTCCGGGTGGCTTGGGGCAGGGGTTCGCCTGCACAGACCATTCTCCTGATCCCCAGATCCGGCGGATTCAGGCCCATTTTCACTGCCTCTTCCGCCAGGTGAAGACCGTATGTGGGAGTGTTGAGGAGACCCGTGGCCTTGACCTCACGAATCTTGTTGATCCGCCCCTTGGTGTCCAGGGCGCCTCCGGGAACCACCATGCAGCCGAGCTTTTCCGCCGAAAAGTGGCCTTCCCAGAAAGCGACATACACGTTGTAGCCGAACGGTATGAATACCCTGTCGGTCTCCCTGAAACCGGCCATCCAGAGAATATGGCACCAAACCTCGACACGCCACTGCCAACTCTCCCAACTCTCCGGAACGTACACGGGCTTGCCGGTGGTTCCCGATGTCTGCCGAAAGGTCGAAACCTCCTCGGAAGAAACGCCCAGCAATTCGCCGAAAGGAAAAGGTTCCTTGTCGTCCTGAGCCATTCTCAAGTCATCCTTGTCGATGAGAGGAAGCTTCTTCACGTCATCGAGTGTCCGGATGTCGTCCGGGTCAATATCCCGGTGCTTGTGTTGATAGAGTGCGGCGTGAGTTTTTGCGTATGCGAAGATATCTCTGAATCGTTTGAGTTGAATTCCAACCAGTTTTTCTCTCGGCAACGTCTCCAAATAGGGATTCCAGTACCGAGTCCTGCCGTTTGCCATTTGCCGTACCCCTTTCCATCACTGGACAACCTTTGGGAAACTGTCTCAAAATAACTGTTAAAACTATGTCGGTCACCGAACGATCGTGAGACTACTCGCTTGGCTTTTGACCCGGCAGTGAAGTACCGGGCTACTCTCAACAGCCCCTGTCGGGGCAAGCGATCATGAACGTCCCGGAGGGACCGTATGAGAGACCGGCCTTTCAAGGCCGGACTAGTGCCGGAACGATGAAAGATTCATTCTGCGACAGTCCCTTAGTACTCCGTTTCCTAAATACGGTCGCACATTCTTAACCTCTTGAGATTGCCACGCCCTCCCAAAGCCTCGGGCTCGCAATGACATGGTTCAGCGTGGTGCCGTGACCGAAACCACGTGCAGCCACGAGATGTCATTGCGAGGAGCGCAGCAACGAAGCAATCTCAGCGCTAAAAACCCGTGACCGTATTTACGCCATAGAGCACTTAGTCCGCAAAGACGTTCAAGATAGAGTCAGCGGACACGCCGGCGTAGGCCGGGAACCAGTCTTCCTTCTCGTTCCCGGGCTCCTGCCTGGGAATGCCTATCCTCCAGGCTCTGCCCGGTCTTGGTGGGACCGGCATCCTGCCCGTCATTGACAGGCGAGACGCCCGTCCCACTGAGGGAATTTCATGCTCAATCGTGACCGCCCGATCATGGGGGGTGTGAAACGCAGAACTATGGCCGGTTTCAGAAACTCCCAAACCGGACGTCCAACTCCGACGCAATACGCTTCAAACGTTCGCAGAGCGTGGACAATTCCGCCTCCGAATCCCGGCGTTTCAATCCCACCGCCCAGATGGCGGCCTGAACACCTTTGCGGTGCACGTTGACGGGAACCGCGGCGGCAACGATCCCTTCAAGATACTCCTCCACGTCGACGGCTACGCCGTCTTCACGGACCTTCAAGATCAGTTCCTTGAACTTGTCGCGATCTACACATGTATAGGGCGTGAACTTTCTCAACCCGTTGGAGGCCAATATCTCATCCAACTTGGACTCGGGAAGTTGTGCCAGGATGGCCTTGCCGCTCGCTCCTGCAATGAGCGGCAACCGCATGCCGATCTCCGAGGACACCCTTATCCCTTCGCCTGCATCGACTTTGTCTATGATGACGGCCTTTCGGCCCAAACGAACTCCCAGAAAGGCCGAGAAATGGGCCTGTTCGGCAACTTCCTGCAGATAGGTATGAGCCGTCCGGATCAATTCGGCCTTGCTGCCGGCGGCCTTGCCCAGGAGATACAGGCGGGTGCCGAAGGCGAACTTGCCGCTGGGCCTGTGTTCAAGAACCTGCAGGTCGGCCAGGGTGTATACCATATTGAAGACCGTGCTCTTGTTCAGGCCGAGTTCCGTGGAAATATCCTGAATGCGGAGGGGGCCTTTGGCTCGGGCGAGGAGATCCAAAACGGCGACGCATTTGTCCAGGGCGGGGACTCTTTTGAACTGTGAGTTTCGATTGCCGGCCATGGTAGGTATTCTCCATGGGAAACGAATATTTTCCAGCATGAACGATTCCGCAAGAGATGTCAAGAAAAACACACCTGGGACAAACGGCTTGCCTTACCGTTCCCGTCTCGTTATCCCGACAAGCATCATTCACTGTGGCAGGGGGTGGTGAACAATAGAGCCGGCCGACATTCCGCGCCGCGGAACTCCATGACATGGCCGTACGGATCGAGCGTCATGGTGTGGAGTCCTATGAGACGTGCCCGAGGTTTGCGTGGGCAAAAAAAAAGCAACCCTGAAGGAGGATTGCTATGAGGATATGGTTAGGTTTCTTCTGTGCCCATATCTATAGCAAGGATGATGCCAACTCTAGATGTTAGTTGATATCACTGGGAATATGGGAATCACAACGGAAAAACCGACGGATGACGCGAGCAATTACTTCACAGTTCCCGCCGAATTTTGAGGATGCTGCGAAAAAACTTCGCGGTATGCTTCAAGCCGGCTGATGGAGCCGCTATTTCCAATCGGAGGGAATAGGGGTGCGAAGATGTTACCCAATGGTTCGTCCGCACATGCTGAGATCCTTGTCACCCGGCAACCCAGGGAGGCCTTAGTGTTC
>JAZDHD010000419.1:0-13153 GCA_043806215.1 Pseudomonadota bacterium
GAAAGCCATGGAGCCGATCATCCACTCGCAGCATTTCCTCGAAGCACTGAGACAATTTGCCCTTCTCGATCTGCAAGTCTTGAAGAGATGGGCAATAACGGCAATGATGGTGTCGGTGCCGGTCAGTGTGTTGGGATACCTCATAGCGTACCGTATCCAGAGCAGCCGACGTGCTTCACGTGTTCAAGCGGCGGATTAGTCGTTGCCGTGAAGCCGGGGAGACGGCGTGCAGGGACGCCCGCCCTTGAAGATGACGGGCATCCCGCGTTCCGCGGGACCCCACGAAACAGGTCTAAGGCTTCATGACAGTTCTTCGTAGCCCGGGCCTCCGTGCCCGGATCTTGTTCTTGCCGGCACCCGAGCCGGCTGCGAGACGAAAATGTGCGACCGCATTTCTGCCACGAAGCACTTAGGGGCAAAGCAAGATGGGCCGGGCCGTGTTGAGGATTTCCTAAGAGAAAGGTATCGTCCTGTAATGAGAATCGTATTGGTACGCCCGCCGTTTTATGCCCTGTTCGGGGTAACCACGCCCAAAATGAAGACCTATCCGCTTAACCTCATCTGCCTGGCCACCTATGTCAACCGTACAGGGCGGCACAGCGCAGCGATTGTGGACGGCGAAAACGTCTCCGTGCCGGGCATTGAACCGCCGGGAGGAGAACAGGACAATCCGGAACTCGTAATGAACCGCGGGATACCGGGAATGGTGGAGATTCTCGAGAATGCCGACCACGGCCTTTGGACCGAAATGGAGCGTTCGATTCTGGCTCAGGAACCGGATCTCGTGGGCATCACGGCCAACTCGGGCAATATGGATACCGTAAAAAGACTCGTAAAACGCCTTAAACGCCATAACCTGCCGGTTATCCTCGGAGGGAGTCACCCTACGGTACTCCCTGAACAGAGCATTCTCTACACCGGAGCCGATATGGTCATTTCCGGGGAGGGAGAGGAAGCACTGGTCCATGTCATGGATTCATTTCAGAATCATGGCGGGCTTGGGCGGATCCCCTCGTTGGCCTGGAGGGATAACGGAACGGTCAGGGTGAACGAGCGGGGCGAATTGATACGCAATCTGGACGAACTGCCCATTCCCGACCGCTCGCTGGTCAACCGGTCGGACTACTTCGGGGAAGTGCTCGTCACGGGTCGAGGGTGCCCGTTCAACTGTGCCTATTGTGCATCTCGGAATATCTGGGGAAAGCGGGTCCGCTTCCGCTCCGTCGATTCAATCATCAACGAGCTTCTTCTTCTAAAACAACAGGCAGAGACGCCTCTCGAAAGGCCGGGCCGTTGGGTGGTGAAGATCGTGGACGACACGTTCACGGTCCACAAGAAGCGGACTATGGAATTGCTCGACGGAATCATTGCAAACGGACTCGACTGCTTCGAGTTCACCGGAGGGGTGAGGGCGGATACGCTTGACGAACAACTTGTAAGGAAGATGCGTGAGGCCGGTTTGCGGCGGGTAACCCTCGGTGTGGAAAGCGCGAGCCCCCGGATACTCAAGATGATCCACAAAGGTGAGACCAACGAGGACGTGAAAAGGGCCATCAAGCTGCTGAAAGAGTCGGGCATCAGATCGCACGCGTTTTTCATGATCGGCCTGCCGGGAGAAACACCTGCGGATATCGAATTGTCCAAGCAGCTCATCCTGGAAAGCCGACCGGATTACGTGGAGATAAACATGGCGACTCCGTATCCGGGAACGGAGATCTTTGACAAGCTCATGCCCGGCGATCCGCTGAAGATCGACCGGTGGTACCGATGGTTTCATCAAGGTATGGCCACCCATTCCGACAGGCTGGGCTACGATCTGGACGCGGCTTACAGCGATTTCGTGGATTTCGCGGGACGATACCACCGCGAAAAAGAGGGGATGGAAGCGGGCGAGATTGGTCAATGAGTACCTCTGTAGTCACAGAGTATACGGCAGGGCCCGCCCTTGAAGATGACGGGCACGGAGGCCCGTCCCACGAAACAGGCTTAAGGCTTCATGACAATCCTTCGTAGCCCGGGCCTCCGTGCCCGGATATTGTACTCGCACGGAAAAACGGAATCAACTTGCAAGGTTTGTTTGAGGACAGACACTAAGGCGTTCAATGATGCGTTCAGGTAAATCCGGGTCTTCACGACGCAAGACGATCATGGTTGCGGCCGTTGTTTTCGTGGTTGCCGCGGCGGTATTGATCTACCGGCAGCTTCCCGACTACCACAATGCCGTGGATGAACAACGCCGCAAGGGAGGCGGATGTGTCGTTGATTGCAGCGGAAGGCTTCTCCGGTTGTTTCCGGACGGCAAGAACAGGTTTAACCTGTGGAAAGACATCGACGGCTTTCCCGATGTCTTGAAGGAAGCGGTGATCGCGGCCGAGGACAAACGGTTCTACCATCATCCGGGATTTGACCCTGTGGCGCTGCTGAGAGCCTTGTGCACGAACATCGTAAACGGACGGACGGTATCCGGCGCTTCCACCATAACTCAGCAAGTGGTCAGATTAATCCGTCCCAGACCGAGGACGTACGGGGCAAAGATCGTCGAACTGTTCTCGAGTATGAAAATGGAATGGCAGATCTCCAAGGACGAAATCCTTGAACTCCATCTCAACCTGTCCCCAATGGGCGGCACGATCCGAGGCGCGGCCTTGGCCTCAAGAATCTACCTCGGGAAAGACGTGTCCCGGATAAATGTCCCCGAGGCCGCAGTGCTCGCCGCACTGCCGCGGTCTCCGTCGCGGTATTCCCCCCGCCATGCCGAAGGCAGGGCGCAGCTGTCCGAGGAAAAGGACAGGATACTCGGACGAATGGCCGACCTCGGATATTTGGCCCGGGGTAGACTCCCCGCGGTCGTCGGTGAGACGGTTCGGTTCGAGAACAATGGTTTTCCTCTGGAAGCCCCACACCTGGTGGATTTCGTCATGACGGACACTCCGGAAGATAAAACCGAAATCCGGACCACAATCGACCTGGAAATCCAACACTCCCTCGAGCAAATACTCTCATCACACAGGAACAGGCTCCATCGGAGCGGAATCCGTCAGGCGGCCGCGATGATCGTATCCGTCCCTCACCGGGAAGTCGTCGCCATGGTCGGGTCATTGAAATATGGCCGGCCGGATTTCGGCTACAACAACGCCGTGTTGGCCCGGAGAAGTGCGGGATCGACACTCAAGCCGTTCTTATATGCCCTCGCACTGGAAAAGGGGTTCCACGCTTTCTCCGAGATTCCCGACACGTTCCGGAGATATCCCACCCCCCATGGCGACTACATGCCGGTGAATGCCGACCGCCGTTCTTATGGTCCCGTGAGTATACGATCCGCCCTCGGAAATTCGTTGAACATTTCTGCAGTAAAGATGGCAAGATCATTGGGCGTCGACACGATATACGGGCTGTTGAACCGGCTCGAATTGACGGATCCGCAGGCGGCATCCGCCGAATCCTACGGGCTGGGAATCGCGGTCGGGAACATAGAGGTCAGCCTATACAGGCTGGTGCAGGCCTACGCCTCCCTGGCCGCCGACGGGACGTTTAGGCCTCTGAAAGTCCTGAAGGGAGAAGAAGAAGCCGGCGGGGTGCACTTATTTTCTCCCGAGGCGGCCCATATCGTGACCCATATCCTCTCGGATCCGTCTGCCCGGCTATTAACCTTTGGAAATCCGGACTACTTTGAATTCGGCTTTCCCGTGGCCCTGAAAACGGGGACGAGCAGTAACTTCAGGGATTCTTGGTTGATCGGCTACACCCCCGGACACGTGGTGGGGATATGGGCCGGAAATTTCGACAGCCGCCCGAATAACGGGATGACCGGAGCCGGTTCCTGCGGTCCGATCCTGAAGGATGTTGTCCGCTACCTCTATGGAGCCACTAGTCCCGGGCCTTTCCGGAAACCCGCCGGCGTGAGGGAAGTGTCCGTGTGCCCGGCCTCCGGAATGCTCGCCGGACCTTTATGCCCCCACAGGACCGAAGAACTGGTTATCACGGCCAAGGAACCCGCCGTGTGCACTCTCCCTCACGACAGCGAATATCGCTATCTGGGCAGTCCGTATGCGCAGTGGCTGCACCGGCGGGAAGCCCTGCACTCGAGAGGAAGATACCGGTTGCAGGACTTTTCTCCACTCATTCCGCCGGATGCGGTGCGGACGATCTCCGGAGATATGGGACTGGTACCGCACTTCATGGGCAAGGGGTCTCGGATCGAGATCATCAACCCTCACGACGCGGACCGCTTCATACTGTCTGCGCACCATCCCAACCGGGTGCTTCTCCGGGCACTTCCCCAACCGGTGGTCCGGCACGTAATCTGGTTCGTGGACGGGGTTGAACTTGCGAAAACGCCTCCCCCTTACGAGTATTTCTGGATACCCGCCAAAGGACGACATGTGATTCACGCAATCACGCCCGACAGAGAGGCTGCACGAATTACGGTTCTTGTGGAGTGACGATGGGAGGATTTCATGAGTTCTATGATCAACGGGTTCCTTTGGCGTTTCTCGCCGGCCGTGTATATGATATTCAAGTAGATAAAATGAGTTACTTGACTAGTGGTGAATATGACCCACCCGATTGTGGCGCGGGTGACATTTACCCTGTGTGGAATTGCTAATCGGCTGATTTTAATGTTTGTTTACGTATGCGGGTAATATTTGCCCATTGGGGCCGCGGTTGTTTGGAAAAACCGGTTGCTTTCTCCTCCCTTTCCGTATCTCCAACATAATGAAACTACGAGGAAAAACGGCTGCCCGATCAAGGCGCAGGCGTGGCACGTAAATTGCTCCCACAGTGAGCCAAGAACGGATTGCGGCCTCCAAGCCGCAGCTCGATATCGATGCAAAATCAAGGTCTTCCCGGCGGTAGCATCGCGTTCGAAGCATTCAGTTCCATTCGAGACATTCCGATGCCGGGGCACGGGGGAGTGTGTTCACATGAGCCGGCTCATACCCGTGAGCTTTCGAGAATGTAACTTAGCGACTGTCCGGCAATAAGCGTATCAACGGTGACAGATCTTCGTGGGACTGGCCTCCGTGCCCGTCATCTTTAGGGGCGGGCGTCGCTGCCCGCCGTCTCCCCGGCGCAGGCCGGGGTCCAGGAAGAAGAGACTGGTTCCCGGCCTACGCCGGGAAGACGGTTCAGCTTGTGCGACCGTATTTGTGCCATAGAACACTTAGTGGACCGCCGTCCGGTATGAACAATCTTGTGAAAGGAGTTGCCATGCCCGGCAAGAAAACCGTCTTTGTCTCAGACATCCATTTGGGCCCCGGTAATCCCTGGGACTGGTTCAACATTCAAATCGAGGGTCGCTACCTTGTAAGCTTTTTCGAGTATCTTGCCACAAGGAGAGATGTGAAGGAGATCGTGCTTTTGGGCGATGTGTTTGATCTCTGGGTGTGCCCTCACAACGACCCCCCACACATATTCGACAACATCCTGCTTGCCCATAAAGACGTGATGGCAGCCATCACCAAGACTGCAGCCAAGATCCCGACCCTCTACATCAACGGAAACCATGATTTCGAAGTGACTCCGGAAATGATTACGGAAGCCTTTGGCGGGAAAGTGACGCATGTCGGTGATATCTATCGAAGACGGAATCTTCACGCCGAACATGGGCATCGCCACGCTCTGTTCAACTGTCCGGACCCGAAAAACGGAGGCCATTTGAGGCTTCCCGTTGGTTACTACATAACTCGGCTCCATACCACCCTCAAGAAAATGGAGATCTCGGCGGGCGTTGAGACGAGACATACCAAGTTCCGCCTGGTTTACGAGATCATCGATGAGGCCTTCCAGGTCATGGGGCCCGAGAAACTTCCCGAGTCGATTCTTGACGCGCTTCGTGACAGCGTAGTGAAACTCGGCGAGCCGGTCGTAAAATTCAACATGGGCAACGACGCTTTGAACGAAGACTATCTTACGATCCGTGACCGGTACCGGAACCTTTACCAGGACTGGTTCGAAGCAGTCGGCTTTTGGAGAAGTACGCAAATGATCATGTCGGAGCTCAACCGGTTGGGTTCCGTTGCCGACAGCCTCTGCAAGAACGGAGTACGGATGGTGGTCTTCGGGCACTCTCATGGAACGAAGATGGATAAGGATTCGATTCTTGTTGACAACCGCATCTACGCGAACTGCGGCTACTGGTGTGGATTCGGCGACGAAGACGACGCCAAGAACAACGCGCACTTCGTGGAGTCCGACTGTGAGACCCAGGTAGCACTCTACTCATTCCGGGAAGAGAAGCCTAAACTCGATGAGAGGCTCAAACTCTCATGAGGCCGGTCGTTCACCAAGCGGTTTCCCTGCGCCGACGACTTCACCCTCGAACGGCAATGAAGCCGAGGGGGCTCGGCTGAGACCGTTCAGCAGGCAGTCCCGGAGACATGAAGAAGGAGCAAGCGAAATGACTCTGGCTACAGGGCCCTATTCGTCAATGTCGCACATCCGTCTTGAAGACTACCAATCTCTCCATAAGTTGAGGGAGGCGTACTTCAGGGCACGGCCGGAGGTTTGCACGGAGCGCCCGGCCCTCATCACAAGGTATCACAAGAAGAACGGGCTGTTTGAGCAGGAACGGATCTCCGTCCTCGACAAGGCCCGGGCGTATCGCTTCGTTCTGGAGAACCGCGAGGCCGTGGTGCGTCATGGCACTGCCCATGATGAAGGAATGAATCCTTTTCCTGTGGAGGACTCCTCACCCTTTGCGGGATCCACGACCGGCAAGTTCAAGGGCGTGCCGATCTATCCCGAACTCATTGGCTCGGTGCTCTGGCCCGAGTTATTGACCTTAAGGGACAGACCGTCCAATCCGTTCCACATCACAGAAGAAGAAGCAGAAGTGCTCAACATGGAGGTCTTTCCCTACTGGATGAAGCGGAGCATCTGGGAAATCACCAGAGAGCGTTATTACGGTAAGAATCTTGGGCCGTTGAGCGAAGACGAGATGAAGCTTTTTCAGAACTTGGTCTTCTTTCTTACCAGCAAGCCGATTTGTATCTCCCATACCATTCCCGACTTCTCCCAGGCAATCAACAAAGGGTTGCGTGCCGTCATTGAAGAAGCCCTTGAAAGGAAGGCAGGAACCGAAGACTCCGGCGGGCAAGAGTTCTACGAGGCGATATCGACTGTTCTTGAAGGCATTGTGGGTTTTGCACACAATCTGTCGGTGCGGGCCCGGCGCATGGCGGACAAGGAGCGGTCCGGCACCCTGAAACGGAAGCAGTTGGAAGAAATTGCCGGCATCTACGCATGGGTGCCCGAATTCCCGGCCAGGACTTTCCGTGAGGGCTTGACCACCGTTTGGATATGCTGGATAGCGGCGCATCTGGAGAATTTCAATGCAGGCCTCAGTCTCGGACGGTTGGATCAGGTTCTATACGATCTGTACCGGAGAGATATCGAATCGAAAAGGCTCACCGTAGAAAGGGCCGTTGAACTGGTTTGCTATTTCTGGCTCAAGATCGGGGACCATGTTCCCGGTATGCCTGAAACAGGTGAACAGCTCTTTGGAGGGACCGGCTCAAACCAGGCCGTTACCATAGGCGGCGTTGACGAAGCAGGCACAGACGCGGTAAACGACCTCACATACGTTATGCTCAAGGCCACGGAACTCATGAGTCTGAGAGACCCCAACCTGAACGCACGTTACTATCCCGGGGTCAATACCAGGGAGTACCTGGAGGCGCTGTGCAAAGCCAACCTGAAGACCAAGGCCACGCCTGCCATCCACAACGATAAGGCGATCATCAGGGCGCTCGAAGCCAAGGGGGATGATCCCCGGCACGCCCGGGACTACGGCATTGTCGGCTGTGTCGAACCCGGCAGTAACGGAAGGCACTATGCGCACAGCGCTGCGGTTCTTCTCAACCTGGCTTCTGCATTGGAGCTTACGCTTTACAACGGCAGACACAGGCGGATCGGAATCGACGACGATCAACCCCCGATCAGCATAGAGACAGGGATTGTTTCGGACTTCGCCGGCTTCGGTGAGTTCAGGGAAGCTTTTGGGCGACAACTGAACTGGATCATCGACCGAGCAACCCTTCTGAACGACCGTTTCGGCAAGATGCATCAGCGGTACTACCCGACGCCCATTCTATCCGCTTTGTTTGAAGGCCCCATGAGCAAAGGGAAGGACTTGATCGAAGGCGGGGCGACAATAAACTCGTCGGGCGCGGCCATAATCGGACTGGCGGATGTTGCGGACAGTCTGAGCGCAATAGAAAGACATGTTTACAGGGACAAGCGGTTCACTTTTGAGGATCTCCTCACGGCGCTGGCGTGCAACTTCTCCGGCGATGGGCAGTGCTGTGACCATGTGGACAAACTCAAGAGAAGCTATGGAGCGCTTCACACGTTGCTCAACAACCCCGAGAAGACGCCGAAATTCGGGAACGAAGACCCGGATGCGGACGCAAACGCCGCTTGGATCGTCGACCGGCTTGATCGGCTTTTCAGTGCCAAAACGAACTATCGCGGAGGACGGTATCGAGTCGGCTACTGGACCATGACCATTCATACGGGATTCGGAAAGCTGACCGGCGCGCTTCCCGGCGGACGAAGAGCCGGAGAGAACTTTGCCAGTGGAATAACACCCGTATCCATGGTCACTCCCAATCTTACCAAGGCCCTCAACTCAGTGGCCGGCCTGCCCGCCGCATCTCTTTCAAGCGGGATCGCATTGAATCTGAAGTTCGTGCCCAACGACGGAGACGACGATACTATGCTGAAAAGGTTTGCCGACACGGTGGAAGCGTACTTTGCCGAGGAAGACGATGCGAAGGCCGGCGGGATGGAGATCCAGTTCAATATTACCGGGCACCAGGATTTCATCGCTGCCGTCAAAGATCCGGACGAGTACTCCCAGTTGCTGGTGAGGGTTTCCGGATATACGGCGTATTTCAAGGATCTGAATCCCAGCATGCAGAAGGAGATCATAGACCGGACGGAGTATCTCTTGTCAACGGGCGGCATGCAGAACTACGAACCGTTTGAGATTAAATAGTCACTGCAACCGCCGGGCACTCTAAAAGAATTGAGGAGGACGGACAATGACGTCGACATTAACCGATGCCGCGGGAATCCCCCGCAATTCGACGGGCATTATCAATCAGCTTCAGGAGATGTTGAACACACTGAACGGCAATATTGCGGATTGGGGGCTCGAGACCCTTCTCAAAGTGATGGAACTCGCATTTGAGGCGTCGAAGCTCCCCTTTGTTCTTCTGATCCTTCCGCGGTTGAAGGGCTTTGACAACAATCTGAGGGCGTTCGAAGGACGATACGTCTTTGCCGCGAAAGACGGACGCATTCACGCATCCGCCGTCTTCGAAAATGGGAGGATGGATGTCCTGGAAGAAGAAATCGAGGACTGGGACGTCAAGATAATCTTTAAGGATGTACGGGCCTTCTGGAAATTCCTCTTCGCCGGCGGCAACGACATTCTGGATTCCATATTGGTAAACGATGTCGAAGTCTATGGGAATCTCAACTACCTTTACAGGTTCGGGTACATGGCAAGGGATCTCGAGAAGAGACTCGGTCTGAGGTTCTGTGCCAAAACAAACCTTGCCGGCTGATTCCGCTTTTTTGGACTATGAAAGGCAATTGTGACTCACAGTCCCCTCATTGTGGATATTAAGCGGTACAGCTGCGAAGACGGGCCGGGAATCCGCAGCGTGGTCTTTTTCAAAGGCTGTCCTCTGCGGTGCATGTTCTGTCACAATCCGGAAACCCAACGGCCGTGGATGGAAATAGCCTATTCCGAAATCCAGTGTATCCAATGCGGGGCGTGCTCTCTGGTTTGCCCGAAAGGTGCGATAGACTACGGGTACTCGGGACGGATACTCAGGGAGAAGTGCGACCGCTGCGGAAAATGTGCGGACGCTTGCCCGGGAAATGGGCTCAGACGGGTGGGCAAGTATCTCACCGTTGAATCCCTCACCGAGATTCTTCTCAAGGATTCGTCCTATTACCACAGTTCGGGAGGCGGCGTAACTTTGTCCGGAGGCGAGTGCACCATGTTCCCGCAATACCTGGAACGCCTCCTGAAAAGCCTCAAGGCAAGCGAGATTCATGTGGTGCTGGAGACCTCGGGGTATTTCGACTATGACACGTTCCGGAGAAAGCTGCTTCCTTATCTGGACCTTGTATACTACGATTTGAAACTCGTTGATCTCCGAGCCCACAAGAAGTTCACGGCCGCATCGAATGCGTTGATTCTCGAGAATTTCCGCCGGTTGATTCGATTAGGCTGCGTAGAAGTTATGGCCCGCGTTCCGCTTGTCCCCGGGATTACCGCTACCGAAGAGAATCTCACCGGTTTGGCGAGGTACGTCCGTGGAGCGGGTGCAGGCCGAATTATGCTCTTGCCGTACAATCCCATGGGGATCCACAAATACCCAAGTCTTGGGATGCCCTCTCCGGACCTCCCGGAGAAATTCATGAAATCTCACGAGGAAGAGAAGGCCCGCGAAATGCCGGCCAACGCATTCACGTGATGCATAAGCTAAACCACGATCCGGAGACGTGTGGTGCAAAAGCCTGCGAAAAGATCTTTTTTGGAATGTCCACGGACCGGGACCCATGAGGCTATGGAAGAAGGTTGGCAATTGATCTAGGAATAGGCCCGGGGATGAGGTATACTGGCGCTTCTTGAGAATGGACATCACCCGGAGGTACGGTTCGCCGCAATGGACAGGGAAATAATTATTGAAACCCGAGACCTGGTCAAGGATTATTACGACGGCGGTAATGTAATTCACGCACTTAAGGCTGCCAGTGTAACGATTTACAGAGGAGAGATGGTAGCCATAATGGGCCCGTCGGGTTCCGGAAAGTCCACGCTTCTGTATGTCCTGGGGCTTCTCCATCCTCCCACCGAAGGTCAGTATATTTTCAAAGGCCATGATATTCTAAAGTTTTCCCGGGAAGAGCAAGCCAACTTCCGTAATCGTGAGTTGGGATTCGTGTTCCAGAGCTGTGACCTCCTTGCAAACTCCACCGTGTTTGAAAACCTCGAGCTTCCACTGATCTATGCCGAATCCGACCGCCACTCACGCAGAAAGAAGATTCTCGACGCCTTGAACCTCGTGGGGCTGTCCCATCGCGTGGATCACTGGGCCAACCGACTCTCCGGAGGTGAACGTCAGCGTGCCGCCATAGCAAGGGCGTTGGTCAACAATCCATCGCTCATCCTGGGTGACGAGCCGACCGGTCAGCTCGATCAGAAGAATACCGAAGTCGTGGTCGACCAGTTGAGGAGCCTGGCAAGACAAGGCTTTACGGTGGTTCTCGTTACCCATGAAGACGAAATCGGTGCGCATTGTGACAGGATCATCCGCATCCGAGACGGAGCGGTAGTATCGGACGGATGGGCGGAAGCCGGACTCAGTCCCGACAATCCGGTTGTAAAGCCGGACTGGGCGGCATCTCGATGATTAGGACTTCGGACGGCCCGGCGGCCCGGATCCCGGGGACCCTTCCGTGTCCGCAGACCCTCTGGGAAGGAAGAACAGCGGGTTTCTCGGCTTTGATCTGGACCTCACCTCAAAGTACAAGGACGGTGTTTGCACCCTCCCCGTGCTTCCCACGGTTCCAATAACCTGTCCCCTCTTCACGGGAGTCCCGATCCGCGTGCGGGTCTCTTGGAGATGAGCATAAACCGTGACTATCCGGTTGGCGTGCTCGATGAGAACGACATTCCCGAACCCGGGGATACTGCCCACATGGCCCACCTTTCCGTCTCCCGCCGCCCTTACGGGAGTCCCCTCGCCGGCTTGTATGGAGATTCCGTTGTGAAACTCCCCATCCCGGACTCCATAGTCGGATATTACGTTTCCCCGTACGGGCCAGTCGAGCAGTCCCGAGTAATCCTGAACCGCGGGCGGTGCGGCACCCCCGGACGAGGCGACGGCAACCGGCTTGGTTCCGTCCGCGCCGGGGATGAAGAGTTTCGAGTCCGGTTGCAGGATGTACGGAGGCTTCAGGTTGTTGACCTCCGCCAGCAACTGGAGATTAATATCGTATGTCCTCGCTATGAGCCAAAGGTTTTCGTTTGGAGCCACAGAGTGATAGATTCCCGCGGCGGAGACCTTGGGCCTTATTGACGACGATTCCGGCGGAGGGGGAACTCCGGATCCGCCGTGAGGGCAGCCCAATAAGACCGTGGCGAAGAACAACGTCACGGCCAACCTGAAGGAAGCGGACGCGAGAACGGCAATCCCCGGGCATGCGGCATCAGGGGTCGAATTCTGCTCCGTCATACTCCTCATCCTGCGCTATTTCTTCCATCCGAACTCGCCGATCAGGTCCACGAAACGACATCCCGTGTAACGCTCGACTTTGGCACCGGACTTGTCTGCTATGACCCGCTTCAGGGTTTGGGAAAAGCGGTCGCCGACCGGGATCACGAGTATTCCTCCCGGCACGAGCTGATTCACCAGTATATCGGGTACCCTCGGTGCACCTGCAGTGACCATGATTGCATCGAACGGAGCTTCTTCGGGCCATCCCGACGAACCATCCCCCACACGGAAGGTGATATTGTCATAGCCGCATTCCGTCAAGGTTTTTCGTGCACCCACGGAGAGAACTTCCACGGCCTCGATCGTGTACACCCACTTGCACAACCTACTCAGAACCGCCGCCTGGTACCCCGACCCCGTTCCAACTTCCAGCACCCGCTCACTACCCTCCAACAGCAGCAACTCCGTCATGACTGCAACCATATATGGCTGACTGATCGTCTGACCGTGACCGATGGGAAGCGGATTGTCGTCATACGCTTCGGCTTGTAAAGGCGGCTGCACGAAGAGGTGGCGCGGCACTTCCCCCATAGCCTCCAATACACGGCCATCCGTAATACCGCGCGTCCTCAGCTGTGTTTCGACCATCCGTCTCCGAGCTGCCGTGAAATCCTTCATTGATCTGAAAGCCCCTTCCTGACCTGGATGTGAGAAGTATTGCCGAAGACGGAATTCGAGGCGCATCATGTCCCTTAGGTCTATCACACAATAAACCCGTCATCTTTCCGACTTGCTATCCCGGCCTTGAAAGACCGGTCTACTATCATACTGTCCCTCCGGGACGTGCAAGATCGCTTGCCCCGGAGGGGCTACTGAGAGTAGCCCGGTACTTCAGTGCCGGGTCGATACGA
>JAZDHD010000420.1:0-4938 GCA_043806215.1 Pseudomonadota bacterium
ATGACAGACACTCTTCCACACCTTCTGGTCGAAAACGCTCGAAAATACGGCCGCGACAAAACGGCGCTTCGAGAAAAGGAATTCGGCATCTGGCAGTCGGTGACCTGGCAGGAATACCTGGACAATGTGCGTGAACTTGCGCTCGGGTTGGTCGCCGTAGGCTACCGGACCGGCGACAAGCTGGCCATCCTTGGCGACAACCGGCCGGAATGGCTGTACGGGGAGCTGGCCGTCCAGAGCGTGGGAGGCGCGTCGGTGGGCATCTTCCCCGACAGCGTAATCGACCAGGTGAAGTACGTCATTGACCACTCGGACGCGGCGTTCCTTCTTGCCGAGGACCAGGAGCAGGTCGACAAGTTCCTGGAAATCAAAGATCAGTGCCCCAAGATCAGACGCGTGATTGTGGACGACATGAAGGGAATGCGCTCTTACGACGATCCCATCCTCATTTCACTGGAGAGCGTCAAACAGATGGGCCGGGAGCTGGGAGCCCAAGAACCCGACCTCTTTCAGAAGCATCTCGATCAACTGACCGAATCCACCACGGCCGTGCTGGCCTATACCTCGGGTACCACCGGGCTGCCCAAAGGCGCGATGATCACCCATCGCAACATGGTACAAATGGCCGTCAATCAGGACGAAATCGATCCGGCCGAACCGACGTATAATCATGTCTCTTTCCTGCCGCTCCCCTGGGTCGGCGAACAGATGACCGCAGTGTCGTGGAATCTCTACAAGGGGTTCACGGTGAACTTCCCGGAGAAGGTGGAAACCGTTCCCGAGAATATCCGTGAAATTGGCCCGGAGATACTCTTCGCGCCGCCGAGATTCTGGGAGAAGATCTGCTCGGACATTCAGGTGAAGATTCAGGATGCGGTATGGATCAAACGTCTTATCTACAAGTTCACCATGCCGCTGGGGTATAAAATTGCCGAACGCAAGTTGGCCGGGAAGATGAACCCGCTGATGTCCCTTCTCGATTGGGCCTGTTACCTGCTGCTGTTCCGCTCCCTCAAGAACTACTTCGGAATGGGGAGTTTCCGGAACTGCTACACGGGCGGCGCGGCACTGGGTCCGGAGATTTTTAACCTCTTCCAGGCGCTCGGGGTGAACATCAAGCAAGTCTACGGACAAACGGAGACCGCGGGTATTGCCGTCGGCCACCGCAACGGAGACATAAAGCTCACCACGGTGGGAGTTCCCATTCCCGGGACCGAGATCGAAATCTCGGACACCGGAGAAATCCTCATCAAGGGTCCTACGGTCTTCGCCGGGTATTACAAGAATGAAGAAGCGACACGGAAGGCCCTCAGGAACGAGTGGCTCAATACCGGCGACCAGGGCCTCCTGGACGAGGACGGTCATCTGATCATGATCGATCGGATGAAAGACGTGATGGAACTGACGGACGGCACCAAATTCTCGCCTCAGCTCATCGAGAATAAGCTCAAGTTCAGCGTGTACATATCCGAAGCAGTGGTTGTAGGTAAGAACCGTCCGTACGTGGGGGCAATGATCAACATCGATATGGCTACGGTGGGAAAATGGGCGGAAAACAGGAAGCTCACCTACACAACCTACACGGATCTGTCGCAAAAGGACGAAGTGTACGATCTCATCGCGGGCGAAGTTGCTCAAGCCAACAAGTCCCTGCCCAAGGCGGCGAGGGTTTCCAAGTTCGTCATGCTGCACAAGGAACTTGACGCGGACGATGATGAGATGACCCGTACGAGAAAAGTGAGACGATCCGTCGTGGAAGAGCGTTATGCTCAACTCGTGGAAGCGCTGTACGGCGAGGCTGAAAGATTGGAAGTCTCTTCCGACATCAAGTATCGTGACGGCTCCGGGTTCCGTATGCAGACCGCGGTGCAGATACGATCAGTGTCCTGAATCCATTGACGGCAGAGTACCACTCGAATGACACAAGAAACGAACACTCCTCGGAATGAGGATAATCTCCTCGAAGTGACCGGCATCTTCCTCCGTTTCGGCGGACTAAACGTCCTGGCCGACGTCTCCACCTCGGTGAAGGAGGGAGAGATATTTGCCATAATCGGTCCCAATGGAGCCGGCAAGACCTGCCTGCTCAACTGCGTGAACCGGTTCTACCACCCGAGCCGGGGACGGATCTATTTCCGCGGCCGTGACATAACTCCTCTCAGGCCTTATCAGATCCCGGCGCTGGGAATCGCCCGGACCTTCCAGAATGTGGAACTCTTCAGGGGCATGACGGTCATCGACAACATCAAGCTCGGCCGCCATGTGCACCTTGACACCGGTCTCTTATCCGCCGGGTTCTATTTCGGCAAGGCGCAGAAGACGGAGCTGGCCCTGAGAAGAGAGATCGAAGAGCGGATCATCGACCTGCTCGAGATAGAACACATCCGCAAGAAGACGGTGGGGACTCTGCCTTACGGGTTGCAGAAACGCGTGGAGCTTGCCAGGGCGTTGGCCATGAAACCGAAGCTCCTGCTGTTGGATGAACCGGTTACCGGCATGAACCTCGAAGAAACCGAGGACATCGCCAGATTTATCCTGGACATTCACGACGAGTGGGGGGTGACCATTATCCTCATCGAACACGACATGGGGGTGGTGATGGACATCTCCGACCGTGTGTGCGTGCTGGATTTCGGGGTCAAGATAGCCGAGGGAACCCCAAAACGGATCCGCCACGACGAGCGGGTCATAAAGGCATACCTCGGTGAAAAGGACCTGACTTACTCACGCCTGGGAGCTTGACGGACCATGGACGCAATGTTGGAAGTCAACAATATAGAAGTTATTTACAATCAGGTTATACTGGTTCTCAAGGGCATGTCCCTTCGCGTGGGCCAAGGACGGATCGTAACGATCCTGGGGAACAACGGGGCGGGGAAAAGCACCACCCTCAAAGCGATCTCCGGTTTGCTCAAATCCGAGAACGGCGAAGTCACCGACGGCTCGATCAGCTTCCAGGGCGAGCGCATCGACAAGGTGGATCCCGAGAAAATCGTCCGGAAGGGAATTTTCCAGGTGATGGAGGGTCGTCAGGCGTTCGAGGATCTCACGGTGGAAGAAAACCTGCTTGTGGGCGCCCACACCGTCAAGAGCCGAAAACAGATAAAGAAAGACCTGGAAACGGTGTACGGCTACTTTCCCCGGCTCACTCAGCGCAAGAGCTTTCTTGCGGGATACGTCAGCGGAGGCGAGCAGCAAATGCTCGTCATCGGCCGAGGTCTCATGGCGAAGCCCAAGCTCATGCTTCTCGATGAACCGTCCATGGGCCTGAGCCCCATGCTCGTCGGCGAGATCTTCGACATCATCCAACGCATCAATAAGGAAGAAAACGTCACCATCCTGCTGGTTGAACAAAACGCCCGGATGGCCCTTTCCATAGCGGACCACGGCTATGTCATGGAAAGCGGCCGGATAGTCCTTGATGATGAGGTGGAAAAGCTCAAGGAAAACGCCGACATCAAGGAATTCTACCTCGGCCTGACGGAAGTGGGCGCCAAAAAGAGCTACCGCGACGTCAAGCACTACAAACGACGCAAGAGATGGCTGACTTGAGGTCCTTAGGGTCTGTCACCAAATAGACCCATCATCCCGCGGGCCTCTGGGTCTAATGGTATAGCCATGGGGGCCGCCGGCAATCGGGGACATGATCCGATTTTGCGAACGGCGCCATGCGACCTCGCAAAACTCGGAATCGTGTCCCCGGATTGCCCACTGGCTTTTGAGCCCGCTCGGAAAATGTGCCGCCTGACGGAACATCTTCGAAACTAGACAGGAACATGCGGAGGCGGATGATCAAACGCCTACCCTTTGGGGTCATTGCAGAACGCGCGGGTGCGGGTCGGCGGGCTCTGAATCCGTCTCTTGGGATACGGACATCCGCCGGATCTCCGTTTCAAGATACTCGTCCAGCGCTGTGTTGACATGTACGAAGTAGTCCCCGCCAAGCATTTTCAAGCCTTCAAGGTTTTCGGGAGTGAGTTGGATCATGTCGTCACGAGCCTCCGGTGGTGCAGGCGGCGTGTTCGATTCGCCCTTAGCCTTGTCCGCAATCGCCTTGTCGGCCTGATATATGGTTATCCGGCGCTTCTCCAAGGCCTCCAGAATCTCATCTGTCCCGTACTTGCGTATTCTCCGGGCCCGTTCTACGGTTCTGGCCGGGCATTTCAGCAGGGCTGCGGTTCTGTGAGCCGACGGGGACCGCGACTTCTTGTTACCGCCGTTTGGCGGTATTTCCTTTTCCCCTTCACCCTCTCGTGGCCTCCCACGTTGCATCAGGCCGTCGAGCTCGGTGATTAACCGATAGAGAACCCAATCGTCTCGAAATGCTCGCCTTCCACCAACTGTCTCAGGGTGTCGGTCGAGACGTGGGCTGTCTTCATCATCTTTCTTCCTGATCGGGAGTCTCTCGTTGGTCTTGCCGGTCTTCATTCCGGTTCCTCCACATTTTCCGGGCTGTCTCGGTGAGAGTCCAATAATGCTACCTACCGCCCCTTGCGGTCAACCGGTTTTCCAGGCGCGCATGATTTTTCTACGATTGTGGCGAGAAAAGAGCTTGACATGGGTTCGGCTGTCCTTTACAAGACTCTGCCGCCAAAAATCCTTCGAAAAGTGCGGCGGTAATTTCCTGCGGCAGCGGAATGGGAGGCGTGGGAACAACTCGTAAGAGCGATTGAATCCCGCCCAGAACGCGGGCCGAAGACGCCATCAAGACACAAAGTCACCAAGGGGAGGGAACCAAGATGACGGAACGCCGGGTTCTTTTGCGCGCCCCTTGAGCTTGCACCCGGCCTCCGGACGAGCGGTTTTGAGGATCCGACCAACTGGTCCCCGCAACAAAGCAGGGAGACTGGTCCCTCGTGTTGGACCAGTGGCCTTGAGGACCCAAAACTGAGAGTTGAGGAATTCGTGTGAGCTTCTGTTGTCTTCGCTCCAATCGTA
>JAZDHD010000421.1:0-32474 GCA_043806215.1 Pseudomonadota bacterium
CACCTGGAGGCAGCGATCCTGGGCTGCATTCTCGCAGCCGTCTCTCCCGCGGTTGTGGTGCCGCTCATGATCGATTTCATGGACCGCGGGCGCGGAACCAAGAAGGGAATACCAACCCTGCTGCTCGGGGCATCCTCCGTGGACGACGTTTTTGTGATCGTTCTGTTCACCATTTTCCTGGGGATGTACGGCGGTGGGGAAATCAACATAGCGGCAAAATTGGCTGAGATTCCTCTGTCTATCACATTGGGAATCATTGTGGGAATCATCCCCGGCTATCTGCTGGTCCGCCTGTTTCAGAGGTACGACTGGCGCCCGCCGAGACGCACCCTGCTCGTGATGGCGGTTGCCATCTTGTTGACCTGGCTGGAACACGCACTCGAGAAGACTGTTCCCATAGCCGCGCTCCTGGGAGTGATGGCCATCGGCTTCATCATCCTCGAAAAAGCGGAACCGATAGCCCACATCATCTCGCAAAAACTCAAGACCGTTTGGGTGCTTGCCGAACTTCTTCTCTTCGTGCTCGTCGGCGCTCAAGTGAACATCCATGTCGCCTGGGAAGCAGGTTTGGCCGGAACCGTGGTTATCCTGGTCGGGCTGGTCTTCCGGAGCGTCGGAACCTACATATCCCTTTTCGGAACGCCTCTCGATTGGAGGGAGAAACTGTTCTGCGTTGTTGCCTACATCCCCAAGGCTACCGTGCAGGCAGCCATCGGCGCGGTACCGCTCGCCGCCGGTGTGGCGTCGGGAGACGTCATCCTTGCCGTCGCCGTTCTCTCGATCCTGGTTACCGCCCCTCTCGGGGCCATAGGCATCATCGTTCTGGGAGAACGGATACTCGACCATGAGGAACGCCCGATATATCGCTTCAAGGAACTCAGAGGAGACCTGAATCTCCCCAGCGTCGGCGAGAGAGTCAGAAGCAAGAGCCATGGGACGGTGTGGAAAATAATAGAAGAGAAAGAGACGTGGCTGGAGGTTCAGGCCAAGAAGGCCGGCGCACCGGACGCCTGTCGGCTGGTCCCGGCCATCCAAATTCGATATTGGAAAGAGGACACAAGTAATGGGCCGGGAACCGGCAAGACCCTGTTCTACCGCTACAGCCGGATAGACCCGTCCTTCCATGAATATTGGGAAGTGCTCTATGACTGGTGACCGGCAGGAATCCCGGTCTTGTCTTGAGTAGGACCGGCATCCTGCCGGTCTTCGTCTTCTTATCAACACCGGCGGGGACGCCGGTGCTACTGAAGAGCGTGTGCAGCGCACGGGTTCATCCGGACTTACCGGCTCCATTCCGTACACGGACACTGGATACGGGCACTACGGGATGGTATGCTGCTCAATAACGGGTGATTGGCGCTCTGATCGACACCCGCATGAGCATGCGAGGAGATCGGAAATGAGTTTGGCAGGAGACGCCCTGGAGCGGTTCATCGAAAGCGCTATATTCTATCCCGACACGGTCATGATGCATGGTCCTTCAGACTACGGCCTTGATTTCGAGGATGTATGGTTTGAGACCACCGATGGAATCCGGCTTCACGGCTGGATGATACCGGCCGACCCGCCTGAGGGGCTGATGCTGTTCTGCCATGGGAATGCGGGCAACATATCCCACAGGCTGGACAACATTTCACGATTGCACGGTATCAACATCAGCGTATTCATATTCGACTACAGAGGGTATGGACGGAGTGGAGGACGAATCAGCGAAGCGGGTCTCTACACGGATACGGAGGCCGCATATCGGACGGCTTACGACTACGCGCACCGTTCCAACCTCAAACTGGTGGTCTTCGGCCGGTCTCTCGGAGGGGTAGCGGCCGTGCATGTAGCCTCGTGCAACCGCTGTTCGGGAGTGATACTGGAATCAACGTTCACCAATTTGGCTGCCATGGCCCGGACCCACTTTCCCCTGCCGTTTGTGGACGGGCTGTTGCGAAAGCGCTTCAACTCCCTGGAGAAAATCGCAAACGTCACGGCTCCCCTCCTCTTTTTCCACGGCGACAACGACGAAGTCGTTCCATTCCGCTACGGATTGGAACTCTACGAAGCTGCCCCTTTCCCTAAAGAATTCGTTACGCTGGAGGGGGCCGGTCACAACGATACGTATCTGGTAGGAGGCGAGAAGTACTTCGAGAAGTTGAGGGGTTTTGTTCGGGATCTGCCGTAGTTGTTGCAGGGAATGTCGTTTATTCTCAAGTCCTGAAGATTACCGGCGGGGACGCCGGCGCTACTGCTCGTCCTCAAGAATGCGTCACCGTATTCATGCCAAGAGCGTACCGGGGAGGCGTTCCCCAGTCTTGACCGGACTCCTGAAATGGACCTATAATGTAATTGAATGCCCACCTGCGGACTTTCATCACGTCGCCTCCGACGACCGGCAAAATGGCGGGGCTACCGAAGCCGGTATAGATCGCCGTATTTTTGTTCAAGGTAATCAATCAGATAGTCTGGATTCATATCCTCGTTGGTGACGGTTCTCACCAAGTCCCGAGGACTGTAGCGGCTTCCCTGGGAATGGATCTTCTCCCGCAGCCAGCCCAGGAGCACTCCGAAGTCCCCGTTTTCCAACAAGGCATCCATGTTTCCCAACTCACGGGAGGCCTGCCTGAAAAACTGAGCGGCATTCACGTTGCCCAGCGTGTATGTGGGGAAGTATCCAATAGACCCGGACGCCCAGTGAATGTCCTGCAATACTCCTGTTGCGTTGTCCGGCGGAGTGATGCCGAGATACTCGGTCATCCCGTTATTCCAAGCCTCGGGGAGATCGTCCACTCGAAGTTCGCCTCGAATCAACATGACCTCCAGTTCGAAACGAAGCAGCACGTGAAGATTGTACGTGACTTCGTCCGCCTCCACACGAATGAAACTCGGCCTCACCTCATTGATGGAGAAATGGAAGTCGTCGAGCGGCACGTCCCGCAACGAGGGGAAACGCTCCCGAGCCCGGGGATAGAAGTGCTTCCAGAAGGGAACAGATCCGGCAACGAGGTTCTCCCACATTCTGGACTGGGATTCGTTGATGCCAAGGGAGACAGGCATGCATATGGGCATCCCCCAATGCTCCATGGGAAGCCCCTGGTGGTACATCGCGTGACCTGCCTCGTGCACCACAGCGAAAAAGGCTTCGTTGAACGAGTCTTCATGATATCGGGTCGTAATGCGGACATCGCCGGGCCCCACTCCCTGGGTGAAGGGATGCGCGGATACGTCCAGCCTCCCCCCTGCAAAATCGTAGCCGAGCTTCCGAGCCACATCCACCGCAAACCGCTCCTGATCCGCAATGGGGAAACGACGCCGACGGATCGACGAATCCGGCCGCACGGGACTATCCCGGATCCTGTTGAGCAAATCCGTCAGCGCAGTACGCAGGCGCGCAAAGACCGTTTCAAGCCGGCGTGCGGTCTCTCCTTGTTCGTAATACTCAAGGAGCGCATCATACGGCTCATCGTCGTACCCCAGCGCTTCAGCCTGTTCTCTCTTGAGGGATACCATGCCCGCCATATGAGGTTTGAACATGTTCCAATCGTCCCGGACGCGTGCCTCCTCCCAAACCGGCTGGGCCTCCGCCGCGGCCCGGGCCAGGTTCACGGCTAGGCTTTCAGGGATCCTTACGTTCCGGTCGTACAGCCTCCTCCACTCACGGATGTTCACCGCCTCCACGGACAGGCGATCCTTGACGAGATCCGAACCCTCGACGATCTCCAGCCACTCGCCTATGACCGGGTCGGTCGTCAACCCATGCTTCATACCGGCGAGGGCACTCAACTGGTTGGCCCGGTGTACATGCCCCTTCCGAGGGATATACGTGCTCTGATCCCAGTGCAACACCCCGATTGCCGAACCGAGGTACGACGCCTCCATGCTCCTCACCGAGAGACGTTCATAAGCTTGTTGTGGGGTCATTCCATTTTCTCCCGTGAACCAAAGGCCCGATGGTTGCCATGCGTGAACCATGGCCGAAACGGAGTGTACATGCTCCACCCCGTCCTCACAAAGAGAAAGTTCTTGCCTACCGCAGAATGATCTGAAAACCCTTAATTGTCGGCCTAATGAGATGAAAAACAGACAAACGATTGGATTATGTGGTGATATTCATTGGTTTTCCTTGACAATATATTGAAGAGGCAGCTATAATCAGGGTAGCCGGTCGATGCAAAGGGCTTTTGTATACGCCCGTATCCTTCAGCGTCCCGGAGAGGTGACAGGAACATGCGCTCCTTACCTTACGGCAGGATCGTCCTTGTGAGTCTGTTGGTGCTTTTCCAGGGATGCGGAAGCGCTCCCGTCGAAAAACCCAAGCGTGTGGACGATCCGTCCAAGAGACTCATATCAGGACTGGAATCCCAGCTCGCAGACGTGCGGCAGGACCTTGCGCGTCAACGGGAGCAGAACACGGAGCTTCTCGGCCGGGTCCAAACGCTTATGGAAAAGCTGGCTGAAAAAGACGGCCAAATGGAAAAACTCATAGCCCAGGCCTCCGCAAAGAAGACGGACCGCTCAGGAGCATTGCCGGGAAACGGCACGAAGGATCCGAGTCGGATCCAATTGATGGGGGCCAAGGCAATCGCGGAACACAAGGCCGAGCGGCTGAGCGCACGATTGGATGAGTTGACCACGGATCTCAAGCAAAAGGAACGCGATCTCGATACCATCAAGCAACGCGCGACGCAAAAGGATGCGGAAGTCAAAGATCTCACGAAGCAGATCACCGAGCTTCAGGCGCAGAATGACGAACGTGCGAATCAGTTGAGCGCCAAGATGGAGAAATTGGCAGCGGAGTTGACGGAGCGCTCCACGGCTCTGGAGAAGTTCAAGAAAGAACTTGCGGAAAAGGCGGAACTCCTCACTACGTTCAAGAATGCGGTGTCCGACGCCACCAGACTCAAGGAAAGCGCTCAAGAGGAAGTGGTCCGACTGAAGAAGGCACTGTCCGATACAAACAATCAATTTCAAGCGGCCCGCCAAGAGGCCCAAGGGCAGCGGGAAACCCTGTCGGAACTCAAGACCGAAGCGGACCGCGTCCGCCAGGATTCCCTTGCGTGGAGTACCGAGGCAAAGCGATTGCAGGTGGAAGCCAAGAAAATGAGGGACGAACTCACTCAATTCCGTGATCAGAGTCAAAAGCTCCAAGTCAAGCTTCAGGAGAACCGGGAGTCCGCCGAACGGTCGGCACAGCAAGCCGAACAGTACCGTGTCGAGGGGGACGAGTTCCGGAAAGAAGCAGTGCAACTGCGAGTGGACCTGAAGACCTCCCTCCGGGAAATCGAGGGTCTCAAGAATCGTACGGTGGAGCTTGCTTCCAGAGTGAAAGAACTGGAGAGCATTCCCCCGGTGGAGGACGAAGAGACGGAATCCAATGTCGACAAGATAATGAGCACGGCCGCGGCGACCAAGAAGGAAGAATCGGTTCCACAACCCCAATCGGCCCCTCCTCCGCCCAAACAGCGGGAAGCGGCTTCCCCGCCCGCCCCAAAGCAGGAGCTTCTTCCGCCCCCTGTTGCGGAAGAAGAACCGTACGAAGCACCCACCTTTGAAAATCTCGATTACTTGGGTCCGTCAGTAACGGAACGGGGCCCCGACAAGCCGGAACCTGCCAAGCCTCAAGCCGCTAAACCGGTAAGGCAGAAACCGCGGTCACCTTTACCCTCGGGGCTTTACTAGCCGAATTTCCGGACAACCTCGTAGAGTGCGGCAACAGAGGAATCATATTCGCATACCCGAAGCCGTACTGGGGGGGGGAACGACCAATTCTCCGTCAACGAGTTCGTATCTGTTGGGATCCAAGCCCTGCCGAGAGGGTCACCAGTCCTCACACTACTGCGTTCCGTAACCTCGTATTCAATACGATTGGCGACCTTTTTTGTGGTAGAATATGAGCACTAAAAAAAGGCTTTCAACCCGATAAACCATCGGATCGGAAGATACACGCATCAGCGTGTATTGGTAACGCACAGTATACGAGAGCTACCGGAGCGGGAACGCACTTGTCCGCACCGAAGTACGGACTGACCTTCCGGCTCTCTCATTACGGAGGAAAATATGGCCAAGGCGGCAGACGTCATGACGCGCGACGTGATTACGGTGGGCCTGCAAACCGCGCTTCGCGATCTCGCGAAAATTTTGTCTGAAAACGGCATCAACGGAGTCCCTGTGGTGGACGAAGACGGAAAGGTCATCGGGGTTGTCTGCGAGTCCGACCTGGTCAAGCAGAACAGCCCCCTCCACATTCCCACCATGTTCGTCATCCTCGATTCCATCATTCCACTAGATAACCCGTGGCGACTCCAAAAGGAGTTCAAACGCATAGCAGCGACCACCGTGGGGGAGCTCTATTCCCACCCCGCAGTCACCGTGTCGCCGGATACGGACCTATCCGAAGTGGCACGCATCATGTCCGACGAGAAGTACTATACGTTACCCGTGGTGGACGGCGGGAAGCTGGTGGGGGTGTTGGGAAAGGCCGACGTGATCCGGTCCTTGCTGTAGTCAGGATACTTGGCTAAAATCGTTGTGTTAGGCGTTAAACATCATGTTCTTATCTGCAAAAGTGCCATTATTTCTCGAACAGACTTTAAATTTGCTTGACAAGCATTTAGAATCATGGTTTAAGGCAGACCATTCAGCGGGCGGCGTAGCCCGCTGCTCGACATACCTTTTCCCCCATGCGAAGCCCCGGTTCTTATCCTCCTTTCCGGGGCTTTCGTTTGTCCGGAGCCTGCCTTCCCGGGTGCATCGGTTTCCGGTGAGAGACCGGCCATTTCATAACGATAACAAATGCCCGCGAATTCCAAACACCTTCCATTAACTACTCGGCGGGGAGTCACATCGCTCCCGTTGGATCCGCCGCCGTTCTTCTTGGAGAGGGAGATCCGGTTACCTTGGAAGGGCCTTGGCGTTTACTCAACGTGTGTGGGGCTGGCCGTACTCTGTGGCTTCAGGTTGTTCTTTCCCGGGATTCACACCCCGCTACCCTCGCTGATTTCGCTCATCGTCGTTTCAGCCGGTTCCGCGGGCTTCTATCATGGCGTCCGCCTTCTCGCTTATTGGCTCGTTTGGGCTTGGGTGTTACGCAGGTACCCGTTATCCGGAGGAATTCACCCCGCTGCACGCGGAGAACTCCCTTGCAGCGCGTTCCTCTTGGTTCTCTTGTCCCCTTGTCTCGGCTTTGTGCCCCTTTGTGCGGCCATGTACGGATCCCTTGGCGGTTTCCGCCCGGAGCTTTGGTTGTGTGCCGCAGTCGGTGCGGCCCTATCGGTAAAGGACTTGAGAGCTGTTCGGCATCTTCTGTTTATTGACCGTTCCCGTTGGCTGAAGGAGACCGTAAGCGGTATGGATGTTCTCAAGCTGGTTGACTCGGCCTGACCTTATAACGGCTGAAGGGGAGGAATCACGATCCGCCGCCCAGGTCCTTTTGAAGCTTATAGTCTATACTGTCCACGAGAGCATCCCAGGAGGCTTGGATCACGTTTTCATTGAAGCCCACGGTCCACCACGTCTGGTCTCTGTCGGCCGACTCGATCAACACCCGGACGGTGGCTCCGGTACCGGAGGACCCCTCCAATACCCGCACCTTGAAATCCGTCAGCCGCACTTCCATAACGTTTGGATAGAACCTCTCCAACGCCTTTCTGAAAGCCGAGTCCAATGCGTGAACCGGTCCGTTGCCCTCGGCTGCCGAAAACTCCATGGTGGTTCCCACTACAATGCGGATGACCGCGTCGGAGTAGGTCTTTGTATCTCCCTGTCTCTTGATGTTGGTGACATGGAAACCGTGCAACGAAAAGAACTTCTTGTGACGGCCCAGCATTCTCTTCATGAGCAGTTCAAAGGAGCCGTCGGCAACATCGTAGTTTGCACCTTTGGCCTCCAAGTCCTTGATCGTCTTTAGTATCTCAGTGACCCGAGGGTCGTCGATCCTGAGATCTATGCCGTACTGGGATGCTTTTTGCACAACCGCCGCCCGCCCCGACTGCTCGGAAATCGGGAAACTCCGTGAGTTTCCCACGAGTCCCGGGTCCATGTGCTCGTATGCTTCGGACGTCTTGACCACCGCGCTTGTGTGGAGCCCTCCTTTGTGGGCAAAGGCCGCGGCCCCGACATACGGTTGAGACTTGAGCGGTGTTCTGTTGGCCATCTCGTCGACGAACTCCGATATCGACTTGAGCTTTCTCAACCGCTCCGGCTCCACGTCTATCCTTCCCATCTTGAGTGCCAGATTTGCGATGATGGAGATCAGGTTCGCGTTGCCGCACCGCTCACCGATTCCGTTAATCGTTCCCTGGATGTGAACGACGCCGGCTTCGACGGCCGCGATGGTCGCGGCAACTGCGGTATCGCTGTCGTTATGCGCATGAATTCCCAGAGGAGCGGCAAGCTCGCTCTTAACCTGAGTTATTATGTCCGCAAGCTCTGAAGGAAGCGTTCCGCCGTTGGTATCGCAGAGAACCAGGCAATGGGCGCCCGCGTCCTGCGCGGCTTTCAGCGTCTCGAGGGCATACTCCCGGTTTTTCTTGAACCCGTCGAAGAAGTGTTCCGCATCAAAAATCACTTTGGAGAATCGGCCGGTGAGGTAGGCCACCGAGTCACGGATCATCTCGACGTTTCGTTGCAGCGAGACGGCGAGGATGTGCCTTGCGTGAAGATCCCAACTCTTGCCGACTATGGTTACCAAATCGGTTCCGCTTTCCACGAGGTTGGCAATCTGAGGGTCTCTCTCGGGGGACAAATCGGCCCGGCAGGTGCTGCCGAATGCCACGATGCGCGCGTGCTTGAAGTTCAGATTCCGTGCGGCCTCGAAAAAGCGCTTGTCCTTGGGGTTTGAGCCGGGGTATCCGCCCTCGATCAAGTCGATGCCCAGCTCGTCCAGCTTCTTTGCTATCCTCAGCTTGTCATCCAGCGAGAAGGTTATCCCCCAGGTTTGGGCACCGTCTCTCAGGGTAGTGTCATAGAGTTCTATAGAATTCAAGGCATTGCTCCGTTTCTCACGAAGAGGCCTTCCCAAGTTTAAACGTGTCGTGTAATGTTCTTACTGCCAACTCCGCGTATTTCTTCTGGATTACGCATGAGATCTTGATCTCGGAAGTCGAGATCATCTGTATGTTGATTCCCTCGTCCGCGAGAGCCGTGAACATGGTGGATGCAACGCCGGCATGGGACCGCATCCCCAGACCGATGATGGAGACCTTGGCAATATCATTACATCCGGCCAAATCCGAAGCCCCCAGTTCCTTCTTGATTTCTTTGCATATCTCCATGCCTTTTGCCAAATCCGCCTCGGGAATGGTGAAGGTGACGTCGGTCCTGCCGTCTGCGCCGGAGTTCTGGATGATCATATCAACGACAATATTGGACGCGGCCAGGGGGCCAAAAATCCGAGAAGCCACGCCGGGTTTGTCGGCCACTCCGGTGAGCGTAATCTTGGCTTCCTTCATATTGCAGGTGACTGCGCTGACCGATTCTTTTTCCATCTCTGAATTCTCCTCCGTAACCAGGGTCCCGTCATTGTCATTGAAACTCGACCGCACGACGACGGGAACACGGTGGCGCATGGCAAACTCCACGGCCCGAATGTAGAGCACCTTGGCGCCCAACGACGCCATTTCCAGCATTTCCTCGTAGGCGATTACCTTGATCTTCTTGGCCTTGGAGGTGATGTTCGGGTCCGTCGTGTATACGCCGTCCACATCGGTAAAGATCTCACATCTGTCGGCCTTCAACGCGGCCGCCACTGCGACCGCGGACGTGTCCGAACCTCCCCGGCCCAACGTTGTAATGTTGCCGTCATCGTCAATCCCTTGAAATCCCGCCACGATGATAATTTGACCTTCCCCGAGATCGGCAAGCATTGCCTCCTTCTTAATGTCGGTAATCCGCGCACCGCCGAAGGACGAGTCCGTGTGCAGGGGGATCTGCCAGCCGCAATAGGACTTGGCTTTGTATCCCATTGATTCCAGAGTGATCGCAAGCAGTGCAATGGTGATCTGCTCGCCGGTGGAGACGAGCACGTCCGTCTCTCTTTCGTTGGGGGTGGGGTTGATCCTCTTTGCCAGGTTCAGCAACCGATCCGTTTCCCCTGCCATGGCGGAAAGGACCACCACCATGTCGTTGCCTTCATCCTTGCGTGCCGCCACTTTGCGAGCCACATTTGCAATTCGGTCCAAATCACCGACGGAGGTTCCTCCGTATTTCTGAACAATCAACGGCATCGTTCTCTGCTCCCATGAATTGCGGTCATGATATGCCGAGCGAATCGGGTCCGGTTTTACGTAAAGGGCGCTATCACCGGGACGCCTTCCAGTTCTCGGTTATTGCGCACATCCGTTCATTCCAGGTGCTGTCCGGAGACCACTCCATGAGGATTCTCCTGCCGTGTTCCGTGTCCGTATATTCAATAGCGACATGGAGTTGTTCTCCTTCCATGAACCGGCCTTTATCGCCCCATTCGACAATGACGGCGCCCGATACCTCAAAAGCCTCTTCCAGTCCGGTCCCGACCATCTGATCGCCCTCGAGGCGAAAGAGGTCCGCGTGATACACGGGGAACGGACCTTCAAACACGTTGACCAACGTGAACGTTGGACTTACAACTTCCTCGTGATCAACGCCCGTGGCTGCCGCTACAATACCTTTCGCCAGCCGCGTCTTTCCTGCGCCGAGTTCACCTAGGAGCAAAACGACGTCTCCCGGTTCGAGGCGGCACCCAATGGCTTCTCCCAGGCGGATCGTCTCATCCTCGCCTCCAGTATGAAACGTCGAACCGTTACGCATGCTCAGGACTCATTCAGAATTCCCCGGCGGCCGTGAAAGGCGCAAACCCTATCCGGACGACGGACTCACGGCAAACACAATCTTTTATAATAGAACGGCCGAGACAACTTTGCAACAAATTCGTCGAGGGGGGGGGTATCGCCCGGGACGGGACGCTACCGCGCGTACTCGATAATACGACGCCGTATAGGGGAAACCAAGCACTAAGGCTCGTCACCCGGCAGTCTCCGGAGCATTCTCCACGATACCCTCTATCTCATCGATCCACGGCCGGACCCAGGGAGAGGTGGTCGCGATAACCCGCCGGACCTCCCGATGCTGGTATATGGTACCCATGGCCAGCATATCGGTACTTACTTCATCATCGCCATAGTAGGCTTGACTGCTGATGGCCGCCTCGGCACCTACCTGGTTGTATACCGACTTGATGACGCGAGCCGCCTCTCCCGGAACCTGTTTGAGGAGCACATTGATGTGGATGGCTCGCGTAGCCATCATCTCACTATTGTTGGAACCCAGATCGTCGATCGCTTGGATGGCGGAACTGATTGACGGAAAATCCAATCTCTTGGATCTCATGATGATTCTCCGAAGACGAGCCGATACCGTTACGCCATGAGACTTGCCGCAAACGGGTACGCCGCTTGACGCGGGTTTTCGACGGTAAGCCGCACGTATTCCCGTCGACAGTCTATTCGAGTACGGAGTGCGTCTCAAGGGAAAACGCCGCGGGGGAGCAACCATTCGTAATGGTTCCCCCCATCGTGATTATCAGTGGTTTTGGAAGGCCGTGTGCGGCCGTCACGGCTTGTCGTTGGCGGGATTCTACTTCGCCCGTGCCCTCCGCTGCATCTCCTGCACCTCTTGGTTCAGGAGATTGCGTCGGTCTTTGTCGGGATCGAGCTTCAGCGCAGCCGTGTACCAACGAACCGCCTCACTGGGGTTCCCTTTCTGACGGTACACGAAACCAAGATGTTTGATTGCCTGGAGGTTATCCGGCTGAAGGGCTATTATTGCGCTCAAATCCTTGATTGCATCGTCGTACCTGCCGATCTGCTCAAGGATGTATGCCCTGTTGCCCAGGGCCCGCGTCATACTTGGATTGGTCTTGATTATGCGTTCAAGGTCGGCCAGTGCTTCGTCGTAATCGCCGTTGACGAAGGACAGATCCGCCCGGTTCATGAGGGCAATGGGATCGTCGGGATCCAGTTCGAGAGCCTTGTTCAGGTCCTTGGACGCCTTGGCAAGGTTGCCCATGCGCCTATGCACGATACTCCTGGCCGAGTATGCCCCCGCCAACCCGGAATCGAGTTTTATGGCCCTGTCCAAATCGTTTGCCGCGTGTTTCAGGTCCCCCACAAGGAGGTAAACCTTTCCTCTGTTGTACCGCGCTTCCACATTGGATTTAGATCTGTCGAGACAGGACGAAAACAGTTCAAGAGCCTGATCCGTATCACCCGAATTGGCGGCGACAACCCCCATGCGGACCAGTTCGTCGCCCCCCGTATCGGTACTGCCGCGCTTCGCTTTTGTCCATGCGTGCGGTGCCGCCAAGAAGAGCACGCAAAGGACGCCGGTTGACGCAATAAGCATTCGCATCATGGTACGTGCCTCTTCACCGGTTGGAATGATTGGTGGTGGTCCGTCGGCTCAACGCTCCACCCGAGGGATTTTCGGTCCCTCTCAGGAAAAAGGCAAAGAAATCCTTGCTGTACCCGTCTTCGTATCTCGTCAGGGAATACTTTGATTGCTCCGGCGACAGCATCAGTCTCCTTATCAGATTCCCGTAAGAATCCCGGATGTAGAGGTTCCCGACAATGTTGGCCGGATTGGCATCGGCATGCATGCCGCGTTCGCAACCGGCCAGCACAAGCGCCTTGGCAAGATCCTTACTCCCGATGTGATGACCGATGGCAAAGACGAGATTGCCGTCTTCTCTGATGCCGAACGCACTCCGATGAGCAACGTACCAGAAATGCTTACCATCCTGATCTTTTCCGCCTCCGCCGAGCAAGAATCCGAGGCCGATCTCGGCATCCTCCAAGCGTCCCCCTCGACTCACCGACTGTACCACCACGCCGTTCTTCACGATAAGGTGCCGTAGCTGCCGTGCGTCGCGGACGATCTCTATGGGGATGTCCGGACTCCATTCCTGGACGTCTACGGATCCGTCGCGATAGACGATCAATGTTGCCATTCCGTCAACCATAGGGTAGAGCACCTTCCCGCGGAAGATCGCCCCCGCACCCTGGGAATGGCGTTGCTGCCACATTGCATTGGTTATGGCCAACACGCGGGAACGCAGTGTCGATTCCACTTCCGACTTGGCCTCCGGCGCCGCAGGTTCCTGAGACCCGACGTAGTACTGCATGATGATCCGCCGCATGTCGATGATCATCATATAGACCACTGCGTTGGGAAAATCGACGCTCGGACGGTAGAAAGACTTGTAGAGAACAGGCCTGCCGTTCTCATCTCTTGGTGAATAGCAGGTCTCCCAGACGCCTTCCCCCGGCAACACCGGCGACGTGTAGAGCGGCTTGATATCGTCCAGACGAAGCAGATCCAGGGGATCTCTGGCGAGCAGATCCAGTCCGTCGCCGTCCGGCAGCGCTACGGTCTTGGAATTGACGGATCCCTCGCCCGGCCCTTGAGGTCCGGAGCCGCCTCCGTTCTCACCGTCTTGCCGCGTGGAAGAGTTCTTTGCAAGCGCCAAGCGGATCCCGTTGCCGGGACTGCCGTTGAGCGCCGACGATTTTGCTGTTTCCGTCCATGCATCTGCAAGCCGGCCTTCGCCCCGAGCACTCTCGATCAGGCCCGGAGACCAACACACGGCCACGGCCGCAAAGATGGACAACACATATCCTCTGTACACCGTAAATCACCCTCAAGAGATCGAGTGAATACCAAATCCCCTACAGGATTTCCGTCAGTATTTCTCCTTTATACCGCAAAATGCCCAACATTTCAACAAGTATCCCGTTCGGTGATTTTCACGCCGGTTAATCGGCAGAGTGCTTCCCGGCCCACGCCGGCGTATCCCCCGGCACGGTACAGCCGACGCAAACCGTTTCCGCCGGACGCGGGGCTTCATGTGGACCTCAAGAATGCGTCACCGTGCACCGAAAAAAAGGAAAACGGTTTCAGGCAGGCACCATTGCTCCAAAGATGGGTGGAAGTGTGCTATGGGAGAGCCGCCACGGCCGGAATGCCGATCCTCTCACCCAGTCTGACGCGGTTTGTTGAAGCGTATAAGTATTGCTTCCAAGACCGTGCCTCCGATGGCGCGGGCCTTTTCCGAGATGGTGGAACAATACGAAACATCGGAGCGCGGGTCCACATCGCCAATCTTGATACCTTGAACGACCGCGGTTCCGGGCCGAATCAGTCCGCGCACGACTCCGGCCACGCCGGCCCTGACCTCATGGCCCCCCACGTGCCCCACGACCAGCCCTTCCCGCACCTGGGTGCCGATTTGCACATCGGACTGAAAAATCCCTTCCACCGGCGCCCGTAGAACTCTCCCGGAGGTTTGGCCCGCAATGTCGCCGGGTACGCCGGTGTTCGGCGAGGCCTCACCGTCGAAGATGAGGCGCCCCAGATTGTGGCCCCGGTTGGTCTCGACGACCCAGTGAACGTCCTTACCCGCACAGAAGCCGGGCCCCAGTCCCAAGACCAGTGGAGCGTCGCTCATGGTGGTACCGAGGTTCTTCTTTGCGAGGATCGCGTCGACAACGACGTCGGGCCCGAGAACATCCTTGGAACGGTTATCCGGGTCGACAATTACCGGGATGATGCGTTCTTTCCAAAGACCTTCAGCCTCTTCCGGAGACTCTATTCTCGCCGAGCGAAGGTCCTCGACTCTCCACGTCTTATAATGCAACGCCTCGCAGAAACTCACGAGGCGTCTCACAGCCAGCGGATTGTCTATGTCCGTCATGAGAAGTCTGGTGAAACCCGAACGATGAAGCCGATGGGCAACCCCTGAGGCCATTTCTCCCGCGCCTCGGATGATGATTGTCAAATCGGCCGGCCTGGTTGACATTGAAGTTTGCATCTTACATCACGATCCATTTTCATTGAGGGCCTTTACAAGGGTCTCTTTCGTCACCACTCCGTAAAAGGCATTCTTGATCTCCCCGTCCTTGATCACGAAAAGGGCGGGAATCTTACTGATCCCGAATCTGCGTGCGATGAGGTTCTTGTCCGTATCAAGTTTGCCGATGACGGCCTGCCCCTTAAGTTCACTTGCCACCTCTGCAATGATCGGCTCCAGCATCCGGCAGGGAAAGCACCAATCCGCGTAAAAATCAATGAGGACGGGATACTTCATCGAGGCCTGCACGACCTCTTTCTCGAAGTTTTCGTCGGTGAAGTTTTTCACATGGCTCACCTTTGCAGCAACATCCTCCCTCTGATACACGGCCCAAGAGAGGATGAAACCGACCACAAGAAACAGCCCTGCCGTCGTAATTATTATGAATTTCTTCCTGTTCATCGGTCCTCCGGCACATCATTACCTGTTGCCTCATATTACTAGCTTTTACCCATGTTGCAAAGCCTTTAGAGAACACTCACATCATATCCACAGGATCAACGTCCACGATGATCTTCAATCCGTGCCCCTTTAACTGCCCTTCCGCCATGAGCGCCAGGACCAAGTTCCGCACGGGCGCACGCTCCCCGGACTTGAAAAGCACCTGCCAGCGGTACCGTCCGACAACCTTCTTTCTGGGCGACGGCGCCGGGCCGAGAATCATCACGTCTTGCGTGTTTCCTTTGAGAAGCCGTGCGGCCCGTCCTATCCGTATGGCCTTGGTCTCGACCGCCTTTTCATTGTTACCCTCGATTCTCACGAGAATCAGATGGCCGAAGGGAGGATAGAGAAGTTCCTTGCGGGGAATGATGTCGCTTTCAAAAAAACCCTCGTACTCATGTGCCGCGGCAAACCGGATTGCCTCGTTACCGGGATCGAACGTCTGGAGTATCACCTTGCCTGAATCCGCGGCCCGGCCTGTACGGCCGGCAACTTGCGTAAGCATCTGGAAGGTCCGTTCGGAAGCCCTGAAATCGGGGAAGTGGAGAGACAAATCCCCACAGAGAACCCCTACGAGACTGATCCCCGGAAAGTCATGCCCTTTGACGATCATCTGTGTCCCGGTGAGGATATCGATCTCCTTGTTCCGGAATCTGTTCAGGATGTTTTCCAGTTCGTCCCGGCGCCGTGTGGTATCCCTGTCCAAACGTTCGATGCGGGCCTCGGGAAACCGTTCTGCCAACACCTCTTCGACTTTTTGTGTGCCCGCTCCTCCGAAAAAGAGCTTGTCGCCGGAACATTCGGGGCACAGTGGAGGAGAGGCTCGGGAGAATCCGCAGAGATGACATAAGAGATGCCGCGCACGTCTGTGATGGGTCAGGCTGATGTCGCAATTGGGACATTTGAACACATTTCCGCACCCGCGGCACTGAACGAACGTATCAAATCCTCTTCTATTGAGGAAAAGCACCACTTGTTCGTTGCGGGCGAGGGCCTCTTTCACCTCATGGAGCAGGACCGGGGTGAGGAACGCCTCCTTGAGCGCATCCCGGTGTTCCTTCAGATCGACCAGTTCCACGGTGGGCAGACCGCCGCCATGATGACGTTTCGGAAGATCCAGGCGGGCGATCTTTCCCCTCTGTGCGTTGACATAGGTCTCGAACGACGGCGTGGCGCTTCCCAGAATCACGCAGGCATTTTCGAGCTTGCCCCGGGCCAAGGCCATGTCCCTCGCATTGTACGGACAACTGTCTTCCTGCTTGTACGAAGGATCGTGCTCTTCATCCACAACGATGAGCCCGAGATCCTCGAGGGGGACGAAGATCCCCGACCGGGCCGCAATGACCACATTCACTTTGCCGGCCCGTATTCTCCGCCACTCGTCGAGCCGCTGTGCAGGGGTCAGACCGCTGTGAAAAAGTGCGAGACCTCCTCCCAGCCGTCTGAGAAACCGTCGGGCCGACTGCGGGGTCAGTGCGATCTCCGGCACCAACACGAGAGCCCGTTTGCCGTGTTTGAGCACCTCGGTTATTGCCCGCAAATAGACTTCCGTTTTCCCGGAACCCGTAACCCCGAACAGGAGAAACGGTTTGAACCCTCCCGAATCCACCGCTTCCTTGATGTGCAGGTAGGCGTTCTTCTGATGGGGAGTGAGATCGGGTACCGCTGCCGCTTCAGGCGACGGCGTACCAACGGGATTGAGGAGTTCGGGGAGATTGCGTTTACGGAGAGTCGTCCGGGGCCGGGATATCCTCTCCTCGAAAATAATCCGGCCTCGGGCAAGAGCGTCCTGAACGCCGGCCTCGCCGACCGCATCGATCAGGTCCTTTCTCGGCATGACACCGGTCCGCAGCATCTTGTCGGGAAGGGTCGGTCCCCGGTCGTCCACCGCCTCTCCGAACCATCGTCTGCCCTCCGGGGTAAGGATTGCCCATGGCTTGGACCGTCTGTCCGACCCCGGAGGCAGTGCCGTCTTGAGCACCAATCCGTTGGGGACAAGATAGTACGCCGCCATCCATCGGAGAAACTCCCAGAGCGTGGCCGTCAGATACGGTTCTTCGTCGGGAATGTCCACGATTTCCCGTATCTCCCCGACGTCCGGTTCCGGGGATCCGATGCCCGTTATGAATCCGGCACGGATCTTGTTCCGGAACGGAGCCAGGACGCGACGGCCGATCTCTACTCGATCCCGGAGGTCCACGGGCACCTTGTAGGTAAAGGGTCCGTCAAGAGGGAGCGGTATCGAGACGTCTATGAATTCGCGCGATTCACTCATTGCTCAGGATGTTGCCGGCCGCCCATAAATCCGGTGTCATCACTTTTCCTCTCCCGTAAGTCCTTGAAACGCGTTCTTCAATTCATTGACCGCTCCGTCCAGGCCGGACTTGAGTTTCATCCAGGCTTCCGCACCGGCAGTCTTCAACTCGGCGAGCTTCCGACCCGCATCCGCCCGCTTCTTCTCAAGGTCGGCAATGTTTCTGTTCAGCTTTGCCAGGGCATCGCCTTGGGCCGATTGAGCCTTCTGTTTCAGATCATCCAGCCGAGCGGACAAGGAGTCGAGTTGGGCTTGAACCTTCTGTTGATACTCCTGTTTTTCACGTTCCGCGAACTTCTTGGCGGCTCCCAGGGTGTCCCGGGCCTCTTTCTTCACCTCCTCGGCAGACCCTTTGGCTGCATCGTCGGCAAAAACCGGCCCGGGAATCATCACGACGAGGGCCGCAATTAACACTGTCGGCAGCACTAGGTTTCTCATCATTCGCGTCTCCTTCTATTTGGAATCTGCCGGTCTGCTTGTTCGGCCGACCGGCGAACATATTGAGCCTCAATGTATTGCCTGCCATACAGTAGTGCCGCAAAACCGATTTACCGGCGGTAACCGTGCACGGAGAAGCTACCACATGAATCCATTTTTGCAAGGCCGGGCGCTCTTCAGAGGTTTCGAAGCAATCGTGCAGCCGGTGGAGAGTTTGTAGCTGTTCGCTTCAAAGCCAAACAGGCCGGAAAGAGCGCAAAAGGGTCTATTCCTGAAAGCGTCCACGCCGGAAAGGTCGAATGCGTCCTCCCACTACCACATGCGCACCAACAACCCTACCGAAGGAGTGGGTTATGATCGCCGCAAAATCTCTAAGGATAAAGAGTCAGTAGGGGGTCAGGCCCGAAGTCCCACGGGCCATCGAGGTCGAAGATCATTGGATAGACCCGCTGACCACGATTGTCATCCGGGTTGTTGTTTGGATTTTCGAACACAAATCCATTTCTCTTGTAGAATCGAATCGGTCCTTGATCATGTTCAAGGTCGTTCACGGCATCAACAGTGATCAATCTACATCCTGTTCTATTCTCATCGGATAGGAACAGGAGTTTTGTAATATTCATGAGGTCCGTTCCTACTCCGTCATGTTGAGAATCTCCACTCACACTGACCCATACCACCTTAGTAGCCGGACATTCTTTGATGCCCTTGGCCTCTGGAATCTTGACAAGTTTCCTGATTACTTTCGAGAGTCTTATCGAATGATTGCAGTAGCTGATAAATGCAAGAGGCGGAAGATTTTCAGCAATGATCTCTTCATTCGTCAATTCATAAGTTTTGCACAACAGGAGTTGTTCATACTTCAGGAATTCGCCAAGAAAGAACTCGTTAACCTTTGAATTGCCGCAATCGAACTTGTAAGAACCCGGTTCACGATTCAACGGTACGAAGATCCATTCCTTGTATCTGAAACTATTCCTGATTCTTCCGCTTCCTGGCATTCTCTACCACTTTCTTGTGAAGTTCCTCGGTTGACAGTCTAGTATCAACCACAAGCTTTCTTTTCTCTTTCGGCTCGAAAAGCCTGTTCAGGAACTCAGCGGCTTCCTTTCCTTCAATAGTCCAGTCCGATGATTCTGGAAAGGCCATCCCAGGTCTCCTTTCTCGTTAGAGGTCCGCATCCTTTGACTACATTATCGTACAACTGGTTCCGGCATCAAGGCGTTTTCTCTTGACAGCCGCCGGACGGGTACTGAGGCGAAAGTATCAGGAAGAAGGCAAACCCGTATTAGGCTGTTTCTCTCATCTCACCTTCTTGCTGCATCCAGTGGGGCGGAGGTTCCCCTGTGGCCTCACTGTAGAGTAGATCGGGTGCAATATCCAGGCAACAACCGGAATCAGAATAGTCAAGATGATTAATTCCACGATATTTCAATGATTTTTTTTGGTCACATATCTCATCAGTCTCTCGTAACTCCGAGACACTTCAGTGCTCATACCGAACGAGTGCCAATCCGCCGGCGCTTCAATTCAAACTGGTGTTGTAAAATTGAAGGAGGCGTGGTATCGGGGGGCATACTTCGGAGACTCAGTCCGAGAAGATAGTAAGGATCGCGGCGTTATGATTCAGAGACTGTACGTACATAACTTCAGGTGCCTGGAAAACTTTGAACTGACCATCAAAGGAATGCCGTCCGCCCTCCTGGTCGGCAAGAACGGCACGGGCAAATCGACCATTGCCGCCGTGTTGGAAGTGCTCCAGAGGATCGCCCGAGGCACAAGCAGAGTGGGAATGCTTGTCAAGAAAAAGGACTTCACCGGTGAACGGCCCGATGGTCCGATCCGGTTCGAATTAGAGGTTCTCATTGACGAGACAGTCTTCAAATACGTGCTTGCCCTGGAATTGCCGGAAACTTTCAAAGAGCTTCGAGTTTCCGAAGAGCACCTGATGGTCGCAGGAGATTCAATTTACTCGCGAAAAGGGGCCCAGGTCACTCTGCATATCAGTCCCCAGAATCGTGAAGCTCAGTTTCTCGTGGATTGGCATGTTGTTGCCCTTCCAGTAATTCAAGAGCAGTCGGAAAAAGACCCGCTTCGTCTGTTCAGGGCTTGGCTTGCTCACACCATTATTCTGGCCCCGATCCCGAGTTTGATGACCGGCGAATCAAGAGGCGAGACTCTCGAACCCAATCGAGACGGGTCTAATTTTGCAGATTGGTTTTCGGGGCTACTCACCCGCTATCCTGCGGCGTACACCCATGTGGAACAACATCTCCGAGAGCTTATGCCCGACTTTAGAGATTTTCTTAATAAACAGATCGGCGCTGATTCCAGGAGCATGAGAGTACGGTTCAAGAAAGATGAAGGTCTGGCACTCGATTTCTCCGACTTATCCGAGGGCGAGAAGTGTTTCTTTCTTTGCGCAGTCGTCCTGGCGGCGAACGAATTCTACGGCCCCCTCTTTTGTTTCTGGGACGAGCCCGACAACTATTTGTCCTTGTCGGAGGTGGGCCATTTTCTCCTCGCACTGCGACGCTCGTTTGAACAAGGCGGACAATTCCTGGCCACATCTCACAACCCGGAAGCCATCCGCAAGTTCTCCGATGAAAACACGTTCTTACTTGATCGGAAAAGCCATTTGGAGCCGACGCGGGTCAAACTGCTCAGCGATGTGCCTGTATCCGGCGATCTTGTGAATGCCTTGATTCGCGGCGACGTAGAGCTATGAGCATAAACAAGTATAGACCGCACGTACTTGTGCTACCCGAAGACGATGCGAATCGTCGGATTGCAAACGGATTCCTTCTCTATCCAGACCTCGACGAAAGAAGGATTCAAGTCTTACCGCCTGCAGGTGGTTGGAACGAAGTATTGGAGCACTTGAGGGACGTTCACGCCCGTGAGATGAGTAAATATTTGCAGCGAAGGATGGTGTTGCTTATTGATTTCGATGAAGACAGTCAACGATTGAGCGATGTCAGAAAACAAATCTCCAAAGACCTTACCGACAGGGTGTTCGTTCTGGGGGTCTTTTCGGAACCGGAGCGTTTGAAGACCGCCATTGGCAAGACATTGGAGGAAATAGGAAAAGCTCTCGCACAGGACTGTGTGAACGACACACGTACCGTGTGGGGGCATAATCTTCTGAATCATAACGAGGGGGAATTGGATCATATGAATCGTACGGTGCCATCCGTCGCACAAGTGCTGTTTCCCTGTCCTGGAAGAGAATTGAAGCCAATAGAGGTCACCCATCAAGAGGCTGCTTTCGGAGCCTACCCTGACCTATAGGAAGGAGGCACCCCGAAAACGCCGAGCGTCGGCGGCCTGTAAGCCGGTCGGAACTCGAAGGACGCGCGAGGAAGGCGAGGCGGCGGTATTCCCGGCACTGCCCGGCGCCGGACTCGATCCCGGCCGATTCTTCCCATGGAAGTGGACATGCGGTCGGGCGATGGGATATGATTCCGCCCGAAGGCTTTGGCCCGGAATCATCCCAATAAGAGGTGCCGTCCATGGAGTTTCAGGACATTCTTTTCGAGAAGCAGGATCCCATTGCGACGATAACACTCAACTCGCCCAAGACGATCAATGCCCTGTCCAAGAATATGATCGGCGAGATCACACAAGCCCTGGAGATCATCCGCAGCGATCGCTCGCTCAAGGTGGTTATCATCAAAGCCAACGGAAAGCATTTCTGTTCCGGGCACAATCTGACCGAGATGGTCGACGGCGACCGCTCCCAGTACAAGCTCATCTTCGAACAGTGCTCACGCATGATGCAGATGATCCACGAGATTCCCCAGATCGTCATCGCTCAGGTGCACGGCGTAGCCACCGCCGCGGGATGCCAACTCACGGCAACGTGCGATCTGGTCGTAGCCGAAGAGCATGCCCGGTTCGGCACTCCCGGTGTGAAAATCGGGTTGTTCTGCACTACGCCCATGGTGGCCTTGAGCAGGGCCGTGGGCCGTAAGAAGGCCATGGAAATGCTTATGACCGGCAGGCTCATTCCAGCGGAGGAGGCGGAACGCTTCGGGCTGGTCAACACGGTGGTTCCACTGGAGAAATTGGAAAAGACCGTCATGGAAACGGCCCTGTCCATAGCGGAAGCCAGTCCCCTCGTGCTGGAAATCGGCAAACGGGCCTTCTACAACCAAATTGAACTCGATGAGCCCCGCGCCTACGCGTACGCGAATGAAACCATCACCCTCAATCTCTTGGCCGAAGATGCACAAAACGGCATAACCGCTTTCCTGGAGAAGCGTAAGCCGACCTGGAAGGGCAAGTGATCCTGATTGGGGGGCGAGAGAGGAGATGCCGTCACGGGCCTCGGCATAAATGAGCTCAGTTCGGGAAGGCGCTCGACCCGAATCGTTTCATGCGCGTATCGCCCTGAGCAGCAGTCCGATCATCTGTTCGGTATTGGTCGGGGTGGGTTTCTTCCGCTGGAGCATCATCCGTGCCAAGGCCTCATGTTCAAACGTTCCTTGGATGAGATGCAGGTAGAATTCGGTGCGGAAATCGTCCCGGAAGTCACCGGTCTTGCGGCCATCTTCGACGGTTTCCCGCACCAGCTTCCAGAACCGATGGGTATTGCGGTACGCCTGGGAATTATAGAACGCCGGGTTCCGATAGAGTTCGAGAATCAGTATACGGGTCTCCCACTCCCGCGTCTGGAAGTCCAGGGCCCATCGCCGCAGGAGATAGAGGAGACGCTCGGCCGGAGTAAGATCGCCTGAGAAGACGCGTTCCAATTCCATTGCAAGTTCGTCGAACCAGTTGCCCGGTACGGACAGGAGCAGATCCTCTTTACTCTTGAAATACTGATAGATGGATGCCTCGGCGACTCCGGCCTTACCCGCGATTTCAGCTATGGTTGCTCCGCTGAAGCCCTTGTTGCCAAAGACCTCCGATGCCGCTTTCAGGATCTTGTGCCGCGTGATCTCGCCTCGGGAAGGTTCGTCGCGGGTCTCATCCGAGCGCTTGTCCGGACGTTTCCAGATTGCCGCCTTGACGAGCGAACAAAGTTCATCCGCTACGTGGACCGGGTCGTACTGAACATCGAAGAACAGCCTGCGCAGGACTACGGAATCAATGGCCCCGAAGATCATCTCCAGGACCAGAATCGGTTCCACCTGCGGGTCCAGGTCGCCGTCACGGATTCCCTCCCTCAGGGTCTCGGAAGCAAATGAACTGTACGTGCGGATCATCTCGTAGGCCGGGGATTCGTAAAAGGCGGGCAGCGTCCTGAGATCGCGCAACAGAATGGACGTGTAGTCGCGGTTTATCGATAGGTCCCGCAACTGGTGCCAAATGAGCTTGAGCATCTTCGGCTCGGTTCCCTTCATGCCCTGCAAATGTTCGGTGATCCCGGCCAGAGTCCCCTTCAGGTGCCTTTCGGGCACTGCTACGAGCAAGTTTTCCTTGGTGCCGAAGTACTGAAAGATCGACGCTTCATGAACCCCGCAGTCTGCGGATATGTCGGCAATGGTCGTCTGATGGAACCCGTGAGAGGCAAACATTTTCTCCGCTGATTCCAAGATGAGTTTCCGCTTCTTGCCGGCAAGAGAGTTGCGTCTCCTGGGTTGGGTATTCGTCCCGTTGGATTTGGGCAAGGATTCCGCCATCGTACTCCCGTCTGTGGGACCGACCCACACTGATGTTTGTCATTAAACCGAGTATCACTTATGCATTATACTTGTCAAGCAAATCTTGGCGGTAAGGAGATCCCGAGTTTGAACACCTGAATCCATCGACTCCAAGAGCGTGAACGCCGGCTCGGGGGGCAACCGGGAATTTGTGCAGACAGCCCTACGGATTACCATGTTACCGTCACTCGGGTTGGGAAGTGGTTGAAATTCTGAAAAAGAAAAGGCATGAAAAAGAGTCTGTTGCCCCGTATTGAAAACCGGCGAAAGCGACGGAGAAGACCTTCGACCATGATCGCAGGTAAGTATGCTTCAGCAAGAACGGAAAAACAAATTGAACACATGATCGGCGACGGCAAGATGGGCGATGAGCGCGAATTGGTCAACAAGGGCGCCCAGACGGTAATTCAGGTCTTCCTGCAGAGTCTTCGCTTGAAAATTGCCGGCCGACCGACCATATAAGTCGGGGCGATCTGAGGAGAAGAACGGCCCCCGGACAGGAAGGAGGATGTTGACATGATCACTGCAGGAATCGACTGTGGTGCCAAGAACACGAAGACGGTCATTCTCGAGGATAATGAAATCGTCGGGAGAGGAATTGTCCCCACGGGGTTCGACCGGTCACGCGCAGTGAAGGAATCTCTGGAAACGGCGTTGAAAGATGCAGGAATCGCACGGGGTGACTTGGAATTCATCGGCGGGACCGGTTCCGGGTCCGAAGCCGTTACCGAAGCCGACATAAGGGTCGGCGACATCAAGGCAATGTGTATGGCCGCGGTGTATTTCTTCCGCAATGCCCGGACGGTCGCGGACGTGGGTGCCGAAGAGAGCAAGGCGGCCAAATGTGACGAAAAAGGTCACGTGGTTGACTTTGTCATCAATGAAAAGTGTGCGGCCGGCGCCGGGGCATTCATCGAAGCCATGGGCCGTGCGTTGGAGACTCCTCTGGAGGAGATGGGTCCATTGGCTCTTTCTTCGGACAACGCAATCGCAATAAACGCCCAGTGCACCATCTTTGCGGAATCCGAAGTGGTGGGCATGATTCACGCGAAGACAGCGAAGCAGGATATCAGCAAGGCGATCCACGACGCCATGGCCGGCAGAATCGTGTCCATGATACGCCGCATCGGGGCGAATCCCGACATTGTGATGATCGGAGGCGTAGCCCGGAATCCGGGATTCGTCGCTGCTCTTCAGAGAGAACCGGGCATGGAAAAAGTCTATGTCCCGGAAAGACCCGAATACGCTTCGGCCGTGGGAGCCGCGCTGGCAGCGGCAGAAAAGTAGGAAAACAGTCAGATGAACTTCCATGGCTCTAGGCCTTCAGCAAGCCACAACGAGTCATGAAAGCCCTCGGTATTGGCAGGCACTCCGGGGCTAAGTGTTCTATGGCGTAAATTCGGTCGCACATTCTCTAAACACGCGGTAGCGTCCCGGCGTCGCTGCCGGGCGTCTCCCCGGCGAAGGCCGGGGTCCAGGATCCACAAGGGCAGGCACGGGGGCCTGCCCCTACAATGAATTCGCATTCTTGGATTTCTTGGGTTGGTTTTCATCTTTCCGGAGGACGCGACAGATGCGGTTCATCCCGCACAGGCGGGATTCACCACATCCTACGACCCTTTGTCGTCAGTCTTCTTTCTCGTTCCAGGGCTTCGCCTCCCTTTTTGGACCCGCCCCTGAAGATGACGGGCACGGAGGCTTGTCCCACGAAACAGGTCTAAGGCTTCATGATAGTCCTTCGTAGCCCGGGCCTCCGTGCCCGGATCTTGTTCTTGCCGGCTCCCGAGCCGGGTGCGAGACGAAAATGCGCGACCGTACTTAGGAAACGGAGCACTAAGTCCGGAGTGCCTTCACCGGCCATGGAATTGGAGGGCAGACGCATGGCGGAGGAGAAGAAACACGAATACTGGAGATGGGCGGAAACCAACTGGGTCAACCCCGATCTAAGCTGGAAAGACGCGGACTTCATCACCGTGGGGATCGACGTCGGCTCGGTGAGTTCCCAGGCCGTGGTGATGGCGGACGGCGAGTTCTATTGCTACGGCAACATGAGAACCGGGTCCGACAGCCCCGAGTCCGCAAGGAACGCCCTGAATTTTGCACTGGAGAATACGGATCTCACCGTGGAGAGGGTGAATTACTGCATCGGAACCGGGTACGGCCGGATCAACGTTCCCATGGCCGACAGGACCATCACTGAGATTGCTTGTCACGCCAGGGGAGCCAACTTCTTCTATGGCAACACGCTGCGGACGGTCCTCGATGTCGGCGGGCAGGACATAAAGGTCATCCGGTGCGACGCGAAAGGAAAGGTCACGAACTTCCTGATGAACGACAAGTGTGCCGCCGGCACCGGCCGGGGCATGGAAGTCTTCTGCGATCTTCTCTCGGTTCCCATCGGTGAGGCTGGGGCACGGTCGTTTGACATCGACAAGGAAATACCGCCGGTTTCCAGTACCTGCGTGGTCTACGCAAAGTCCGAGGCCACGGAGCTTCTGCGCAAGGGATTCAAGACCAACGAAGTCCTTGCAGCCTATTGCGCGGCCATGGCTGAGAGAATCTATTCCCTGCTGAAGCGTGTGGGCATAGAGCCCGAATTCGCCGTTACCGGCGGAATGGCAAAGAACATCGGCGTAATCGGCCGGCTCAAGAAGAAGATCGGACTGGAGCCGCTGAAGACCGAATGGGATACTCAGCTTGCAGGCGCCGCGGGCGCGGCGCTCTTCGGTCATGCGCTCTGCAGGAAAGGCAAAGGGCGGGGAGTCCTACCCGGTTCTTGTCGATAAAGAATTGACTTGTCTTCTCAATTGTTCCAAGATTTGGTTCACGTTTCCCGAGTGACTGCAAAGGCGGCAATCATGATCTTTGACGGTATGAAAGAAAACGAGCTGCGCGACTACCTCGATTTTCTGCTGTGGCACTATCGGGTCGTCGATGCGTTCTGGTACATCAACCTTGAAGAGGAATACGGTCAAGACACGGCAAATCGCTTCAATGAAAGAGTCTGGGCGCAGGTGGCGCCCATGGCGGCGAGGGACATCAAGAAACGGTTCAATATCACGGAGACGGGATTGGACGGATTTGTCAAGGCAATCAGGTTGTTCCCGTGGTCCATCCTGGTCGGGTACAAGATCGAACAACGGCCCGACGAGGTTCTCATCACCGTCCCCGAGTGTCCCACACAGATGGCTCGCCTTCGTCGCAATCTCGGCGAGTATGATTGCAAGGAAATGCATCGGGGCGAGTTCGTCAACTTCGCATCCGAGGTCGACCCGCGGATCAAAGTCGAATGCCTGCATGCTCCGCCTGATCCGCATCCGCCGGAACGGTTTTGCCAATGGCGATTCACCGAGTGATGCGGGGGAGAATCGGAAAGACCGGCGAGACGGCTATGCGGTCCGCGTCCGGGATTTTCCTTCAGTAGCACCGGCATCCTGCCGGTGGTCTTGGTTTCTCGGTACCGGCATCCTGCCGGTCGCCTTGACAGGGGCATCAAACGGGTGATACTTTTACAATAAATTGAGACACCGGCAAGCACTGAACTGCCGTTCCCTTGCCGGCCGGGTAGGGTAAACACATGGCAATGGAAGTTGAGGCCAAAGTTTTAGGGGCCTTATTGAACGATCGCTACCTTTTCAGCCGAGTCATGAGCGAAGGCTTCAATCCTGATGTCTTCACCGACAACAGCCTCCGCATCATCTTCAAGACCGCCTGGGACATGAGCCAGATTCCCGGGCAGATTATCGATTGGATTACCATTGAAGACACGCTGAAGAAGAAAGAATGGTTTACCCCGGAGGTGGACCAAGTGCTCGCGATGGTGAAGGCCGAGGATCTTCCCCAGCCCGATCAGCTGATGGCCTACATTGAGATTCTCAAGGATCAGAGCCTCCGGGACAAGATGTTCAAGCTCTCGAAGGTGATGTCCAACTATTGCCAACACAAGGGACAGTACAAAGATCAAGATTACGTCGAGTTCAGCAGCCGCATCATTCAAACCCTCATCGAAATGCAGAAACAGAAGGTCAAGAAGCGGATTGCGCCGCTCAAGGAGACGATTCAAGAGATCAAAGAGTTGACCAATCGGCAAAGCACCGGTGAGAAGAATCTGCTCGGCTATTCCATCAATCCGTTCGAACGCCTGGAACATGTGCTCTCAGGAGTCAGAAAGGGGTTCTACTACGGGGTGGCGGGGCCTCCCCGTCGCGGCAAGACCACCTTCACGTTGGATCTGGCCTCGAGACTGGCCGAAAACAACGATTTCCCGGTGTTGTTCTATACCTGGGAACAAACCCGCAAGACCCTTGCCGCCCGCCTGCTCGGCCGGGAATGCTACATCAATCCGGTGAAGCTTCTCACGGAAGTTTCTCCGGAAGAGCCGCAACGGTATTCCCTCGTCAAGAAGGTCATTGAACGGTCCGCATCGTACAGCAACAAGCTTTTTGTCATCGAGGCCGGAAGAAAAGACACGATCGAACGGATCAAGGCGCAAGCCTACAATGTCATGCACGAATACCGTACCAACGATATAGCCATTTTTTTTGACTACCTGCAGAAAATCCCTCTCCAGAGACAGTACGAAGACATCAAGGGCCAGGTGAACGAGGCGTCGGCTCAACTGGCCGACCTGAGCCTGGAACTGGAGTGCCCGGTTATTGCCATATCATCCATGGACAAGGAAGGATGCAAGCTGGACGAAAAGCCGCCGTCGTACGATGAATTCTCGACGACCTACTACGCCCGGCCCACAATGCACAACTGTGTGGGAGGCGGCGACCTGGAATACGATCTTGACGTGGCCATGGTACTATCCAAGGACTGGGTGGCGACAAAGAACCTTCATGAAAGGTTGAGCCTCAAAGATAAAGGAGAGGGGACCCCCGATCTTCCCCAGATTGACATCATCAATCTGCACATCGACAAGAACAGGGATTCCGCGGGGGAGTCGTCCCCCACCATACAATATGCGTTCTTCATCACCATCAACAAGTTCGTTGAAGTCGGGTTCAAGACCGAGGCGGAATACAGTAAGGAATTCCGTGGGTTTGCAAAGGCTGAAGACATGTTCGGAACTCTCCTGGACACCGGGATTTTCAAGTTGTAGCCCATTTGAAGAATGACGATGTTGAGCCGACCGACGACCTCCTCCCTCGACGAAGAGTGAAGGATCATGTACCTGAGATCTCTAAGCATTGATAGCGAACGATTTCCCGTTTACGACCAATTCCCCTTCAACCTACGGATCTTTCAACAAACATCGAGGGTGGATTTCACTGCCCCGGTGACGTTTCTCACGGGCGAGAACGGGTCGGGTAAGTCGGCCTTTCTCGATGCCATTGCAAGAAAGGGCGGATTCCTCCCCTGGGGCGGCAGCAAGATTCACCGCGCACACCACAACCCCTATGAAACGCAACTCGCCAACTACATGAAGCTGACGTTCGATCCGCGGCATCCCTACGGGTTTCATTTCCGAGCAGAAGCGTTCTTCAACTTCGCAGGTTCCTTGGATGACATTCTCCTGGAGGATCCGGGGAGGGACGAATACTATGGCGGCGCATCACTGAACGTGCTTTCGCATGGCGAGTCGTTTCTTGCCTTTTTCAAGGGATACAGCTTTCAACTCGACGGCCTGTATCTTCTCGATGAACCGGAGGCCGCTCTGTCGCCGCAGAATCAGGTGGAGTTCGTCCGTATCATTCTCGACGCGGTCGGGAACGGATCGAAACAGTACATTATAGCGACCCATTCCCCCATCATTTTGGGCTGTCCCGGCAGCCAAATCCTCGCGTTCGATTCTCCGCCCATCCGGACCGTGGAGTATCAAGACACGGGCTCTTATGCATTCTACGAGAGTTTTCTTGCGGATCCGGCCCGTTTCTTCGGAACGTGAGAAGGCCGCCGGTGCAAGTGAACGGCCGGAGGTTTTCTATTCCGGTGCATTGCCCCGTGCCAATCCTCAATGAAGTCCGTGTTCAAGACCCGGACGGTTCCTCTTCTTCACGGAAGACGCGGAGCTGAAGCCGGGAATCCCCGAGTCTCCCGGCCGCGGCGTTGGTGCCGTTATCCCACTCGGAATCCGCCAAGAACTCGTTTGCGCTTGATCCGGAACCGCACATGGGCAGGGTAAACGTGAAGGAACTCCCTTGTCCCTGCCCCTTGCTTTCCACCCATATCCGTCCCCCATGCATCTCCACAAGATTCCGCGTCAACGCCAGGCCCAAGCCTGTTCCCGAGCGCAGCCCCGCAGACGAACCGTCGACTCTCTCGAAGGTGTTGAAAATGCGTCGTTGATCGCCCGGGTCGATTCCGATGCCCGTGTCCGTAACGGTTACGAGCAGTTCATCCTTCGACCTGCCGGCCCGGATTTGAACGCCGCCTTCGTCGGGCGTGAACTTGGCGGCGTTGGAGATCAAGTTTAGCAGCACTTGCCTCAGCCTTACTTCATCCGCCGTCACGAAGGCGTTCATCAATGAATGTGCGATGCACAGTTCCGATCGAAGGCTGCGCGTCTCCAATGTTTCCTTCATCATGGCGAGGCTGCCTCTCAGAATGGCCGGCACGCTCACCTCGCCCAAATGCAGCTTCATCCGTCCGGATTCAATGGCCGCCACATCCAGCAGATCATCAATGAGTCTGAGCAAGTGGCGGCCTCCGGAGATAATGTGGCCCACATAGTCCGACTGAGTCTTGTTAAGTGGTCCGAAGATCCGGTCTTCGAGGACTTCGGAAAAACCGATCACGGCATTGAGCGGAGTGCGCAGTTCGTGGCTCATATTGGCAAGAAATTCGCTCTTGGCCCGATTGGCCGTTTCCGCTTCAATGCGAAGTTGCCGGGATTCTTCCATGGCCTGTTTCAGTTCGCTGATGTCTACGGCCATTGCCCTGACGCCCTGTATCCGGCCGTGTCGGGTGATGGGACTCAGGTACGTGACCAGCGGGAAGATTGTTCCATTCTTCTTGAGACCCAAGTGCTCTACGCCTGGAACGCTCTCTCCCCGCATGGCTCGGGCGATGTCGTGAGCCGCATTCCCCCGGTCGCCGGGTGAAAAGAGTTGCATGATCTTCAGGCCTGCCTCCAACTCTTCCCGGGAATATCCTCCGATCTCCAATCCGGCCCGGTTGATGAACGTCAGATCTCCCCGTTCATCGAGTTCAAAGACGATTTGCGGCAAGAATTCGGCAAATTCACGATATTTCCTCTCACTTTCCCTCAAGGCTTTTTCAGCCAGTTTCCGATCCGTTATGTCTCGATCGTTGGAAAGAACGTATTTCTTGTTTCCAAGCTCGATAAGTGCGGCGCAAACCTCGACGGGAAAAACCGTGCCGTCCTTTCGGACGTGGTCGGCTTCCGTCTTGCATATTCCTCCCTCTTCAAAGAGTTCGTGAATATGCCTCATGCGATCGCGGCTCAAGCCCGTGTCCAGGCTCCTCATGTTCATTCCGACCAGTTCCTCGACGGTGTATCCGTGGATTCTCGCGGCAGTCCGGTTGGCCGACAGGATACGGCCCGCATGCTCGCCGCCATACTCCATAAGGAATATGGCATCGCCTGCGTTCTCAAACACCGTCCGGTAGCGGATCTCGCTTTCCACCAGTGCTTGTGCGATTCGCCTGCGTTCGGCGATTTCCTGTTGAAGCATTTCGTTGGTATTGCGCAGATCGGCCGTCCGCTCTTCCACACGTTTCTCCAGTCGCTCCCTTTCTTGTCGCAATGCCTCCTCGGCGTCCTTGCGACGTTGCTCGTTGCGGTAGGCCATGATGATGTTGGCGCAGGTATTGAGGTACGGCTTAAGAAAGTCGGCCAGTTGTTGCGAATAGCCGCCGACACGGTTTGCCGCCCCTACGATCCCCACCAGCGTTCCTCCCGATATGAGAGGCAGCCCCAGAAAGGAATGAATGGCCGGATGTCCCGGAGGAAGGCCTCCGCTTCGGGGGTCGTCGGCAGGATCGTTGGAGATCACCGGCCGGCCGCCGGTTACCACGGCTCCGGTGAGGGTGTTGAGATTGTGGAACTTAAATTCCTCGTCACTGAGTCTTTCGTACCTTGCCCGTGTCGCCTCGTTCCAAGCGATGTTGGTTATGGCACGGACATGGCGGTACAACGTGCCGTCATCACTGCGGTGCACTTCATCGATGAAACCGTATTCACTCTCGGTGACGGACAACAGAGCGGTCAGTAGTCCGTTAAAGAGATCCTTCGGGTCTCCATTGCTTATGAAGCGGTCCTGGGCTGCGTTCATGGCCTTGAGCAGGCGGGTTGTTCTTTCCGGCTCGACATGGCCCGCCCACGCGGCAGCGTGTTGGTGAGGAGCCTGGGGAGAGGCTTCGCCGGCTTCCACGCTTCCCATTCCATGAGGCAACGCAGGCGCCGCCCCCTCTTCGTTCACGGCAATCCGATCACGGAGGCTTGCCGGTTCGTCGGCCCTGCCATTGTCTGTGTCTTTCATGGCACGTCCCGAAAAAGGTGCTCAATAAGATTGGACTCGACCGGACGCGGCGTGAACCACATATTCTCAAGGATCGTCATCCGCGGTTCTCTCGTCATCCGGAATGATGCCGGCGTTCAGACGCATCGGATGTCTTGCCTCAGACCGGGGCCGAGGGGCCGGCAAGACGGCCGCCGAGACGCACCCGCCCGAAGAACGACAAGACTGCAGTGATGTTGACGAAGAGGCCCGATTCTTTCCGTTCTTGAGCGTACCTCACCGTACGGTCCTGCGTCAACGAGATTCTTCCCCTCTCCACCCAAAACCCGGCACGGTGG
>JAZDHD010000422.1:0-7532 GCA_043806215.1 Pseudomonadota bacterium
GGACATGTGCCATGCTAAGCCATGACCGCATCGTGGGCAAACAAACCCGGACGGCCACCGCATGTCAAACAGGTACTGACGGCACGCCTCGTCCGACGGGAAGCGTCGCTCAAGCTCCAGGATCGTTCTTGGGTAATCTTCAATGCCGACATACTACATGTTGTGGGAGGTTGAGTTAATGGCATAGCCCAATATATTTATAATGAATTTCTTCGCCTATCTGATTTTTGGGTACTCGAGCGGCAGTACGTTTCTTGTCGTGGCCATCGCGTCCGTTGTCTGCGGTTTTTTCGTAGCAGGCGGTAATTGCGGTATCATGGCGCTTTCAGCAGTTTCTTATCCCCCTGCAATTAGGGCAACCGGCATCGGCGCAGCCTATGCAATCGGCAAACTCGGCACCTTCCTCGCACCGGTGTTGGGTGGTTTTCTTCTCAGCGCACAGTGGAGCGTTTTTTATATTTGTCTCGTCACCGGTGTGGGCGGATTGATTGCGTCCGGGATTTGCGTTCTCCTTCAGAGGCATGCGCCGACCGTCAGTTTGGCCACAGCGCTTCCGACTGCCGAACCCGCGGCTCTGGAACCTTCGTGAGGAACCTGAGGGTGAAGAAACTGGTACTCTAATCATTTTTCATTATTATCCCGACAACGTGTGAAGGAGTCAAGAGATGGTCATTGAGAACTGTAAACAGGAACTGAGGGATGCGATAGGGACTGAAAAGGTCAGAGACGACAATGTCTGCATGACAACGTATGCAATGGACGCGGCCCCCATTTTCCGAAAACCCGATCTGGTGGTCTTACCGGAAAGCGCGGAAGATGTGAGGAAGGTCTTACCTATTGCCAACAAATACCGGCTCGCTGTGACGGTCATGGCTACAGGCATCAACGTGGTGGGTTTGACCGTCCCGAGCGAGCACGGCATGGTGCTGGACATGCGGCGGATGAATAAAATCATCGAGATCAACACCGACTCGGGATATGCTACCATTGAACCTGGGGTGACATTTGAACAATTCACTAATGCCCTCCGCAAGGTAGGCTTCAGATGCCAGGTCTGCACTACCCACCCCTCGGCCTCCGTTGCCGCGAACTACATGATGGGGCCTTCAGGCACGTTTTGCACGAGACATCTCGACCCCATGATAGACCTTGAAGTCGTATTTCCCGACGGGTCTATCACGAATACCGGATCGGCCCATTTTCCGGGCTCGGGTCCACACCGGAGATACGGTTCAGGGCCCGACCTTACGGGGCTATTCGCCCTAGGGCACGGGACGATGGGAATAGTTACGAAGTCTTCAGTCCGCATATACCCGAAGACCGAGGGGAATGCACTGCCTATGGCAACCTTTCCAAGTTTTGAAGCATCCATCAGGTTCAGCCAGGACGTTGTCCTCAACAACATTGCCGAACATATTATCGTCTATAGCTGGCGTATGTGGCTTGACGCCTATGCCAAAGGCTCTACGACGTTTAAAGAGCCGCCGAAGGGCATGCCTTACAACGCGGTCACCATGAGGCTGGCAGGATACCCTGGAACGGTCGAGACAAATCTGAAGATCATTGAGAAGGTCGCGCAGAAGTATGGCGGAACGCTCCATTCCGAGGAGGAGGCCGCTAAGATGATGCTCTACTATCGCGACTTTCAGCAGTGGTACTTCGACTCAAAGACGCTTCAGATCACGCCGGCCAGGCTGGAGCAGCTCTCATCGGCAGCACGGCCGGGGACCGAGACCGACGAAATGGGACTGTACATTGCCTGGGTCGTCAATGCAACGCCCAAGGACGTGATCGAATGCGAAAAATGGGCCATGCAGAAGATAGAGGATATAGGGTTGGGAGTGCCCGCCTATTACTCACAGCCGTATGACTACGGACGTTCCTGGTTCCTCCGCATCTTCATTTACCCTGACGCCCTTGACCCGGCCGTCATGCAGAAGGTTGCCGCCACATTTACGGGGATGTTCGACGAGGCGCTTGCAAGGTATCACGCAACCCCGTATCGAGCCCGCGGTTTCGGCGCAGTGCCGTGGCTTCACGGAACGGGCGAGTTCCGGAACTACGTCAAGAAGCTCAAGGCCGCCGTCGATCCCAACAACATACTAAACCCCATGATGCTGGGTCAATAATCTGTGGAGGAATTTGTCATGGATCTTACTATACAGCTCAAAGATATTTTTCGATCAATTGCCATGTGCGACAAGTGCGGAGTGTGCACCTTCGTGACAACAGATAATACGCCGCGTACCGTTTGCCCCATGTACGAGTATGACAAGTCATTCGTCTTTCAGCCGAATGGTTTGATGTTTACGGCCAGGGCCCTTGTTCAGGGGACCGAGGAATACGACCAATCGGTGGCTGAGTTCGTGTTTAGCTGTGCCGACTGTGGAGCCTGCGACGCCAAGTGCGTGCCGGTTCCCTATCCGAAGCCTCACGTCCATCCGACGGAAATAATCAAGATCATGAGACGGGACGCTATTGACAAGGGCCTGATCCCCAAGGGGCTCATGGAGGCAATTGCCAAGGCGGTCGATGAAGATGGCGACCTGTTGTCCAAAGCTGCTCCCGAGATGCCTGAGGGTGTGGTGAGCGAGGAAGCGGACACCGTGCTCTATGCCGAGTGTTTCCACAGCCCGGCACAGGTGGGGATCTACGAATCCGCCGGCCGGCTGCTCCGGAAAATGGGCAAGAAGGTTTCGCTATTCTTCGACGGAGGGTGCTGCGGCTCGTCTCTCTATGATTTCGGCTTCTGGAACAAACTCCCGAAACTTGTGCAGTCAAAGTGGGAACAGATGGAAAAGAGCAAAGACAAGTCTTTCCTCTTCATAAACCCCCATTGTCAGGAGTTCATGGTGAAAGAGTATCCGCGCATCATTCCGGGGTTCAAGAACGTCAAAACCAGTCACTTCAGTGAATTCCTCGCTGAGGCCTTGAAGGAGGGGACGCTGAAAGGCAAGGAGGCCGGTAAGGTGAAGGCGGCCTATCATGACCCTTGTGCTCTTGGCCGGGGTCTTGGGATATACGATGCCCCTCGCGCAGTTCTCACCAGTTTAAGCGGAGTGGAACTCAGGGAAATGAACGGCAACAAAGATGCATCCTTCTGCTGTGGATCAAGGGCTCTGGGCAAGTATCACCCGGAGTTTTCGAAGGAAACTGCGAAAAGAGGCATTGAGAGGTTCAACCAAACAGGCGCCGACATCCTCATTACTGCCTGTCCCTACTGCAAACAGGCGTTCCAGGGCGCTCTCCCGGATGAGGACAAGAAGAAGGTCATGGACCTGATTGAATTCGTTGAGGAAAGGACGGCCTAAGTGTTCTATGGCGCAAATACGGTCGCACATTCTTAACCTCTTGAGATTGCCACGCCCTCCCAAAGCCTCGGGCTCGCAATGACATGGTTCAGCGTTGTGCCGTGACCGAAATCGCGTGCAACCACGAGATGTCATTGCGAGGAGCGCAGTCCCGCGCAGAACGCGGGAAAGCAATCTCAGCGCGAAAAATCCGTGACCGTTTTACGCCGCGGAGCACTAAGCAAGACAAGCTAAAGCGAAGTCAGGATTGTAAGCATCATCGTATGACCGCGAGCAGACGTCATGGGGCCGCGCCGCCGAGCGAAGGCCTTGTGCCGGCGTGGGCGCGGTCTCGTGGGCTATGACGAGCGGTTCTAAACAATGGCAGGTTGGGAGGTGAGCAGTAATTGTGAAAGGAAGTCATTGCGAGAAATCGTTAATCGGCGTGAACACAATTTTCGCAGGCGTGGATGTCGGCTCCACCACGACGAAGGCAGTGCTGATTGATGACGCCGGCAAAGTCGTCGGATTCGAAATCATTGACACCGGGCATGATCGAAACAGAAGCGGAGAGGAGGTGTTGGCGAAAGCGTTGAATGCCGTCGGAAGCAATCCGGAGGAGCTTCGGAGGATCTTCTCGACAGGATATGGAAGGCGGTCATTTCTTCGCTCGGAAAAGGCGGTACCGGAAATAATCTGCCACGCGCGGGGTACAGCCTACATGCGTCCCGATGTGAGAACAATCATCGATATAGGGGGACAGGACGTCAAGGTGATCGAGATGGACGGGAACGGAGGTATCATAAAGTTTGATATGAACGACAAGTGCGCCGCCGGTACGGGCCGCTTTTTTGAAGTCTTGAGCGCCCGTCTCCTTAATGTAGGGATGGATGACCTTGGGGAGCTGGCACTCAAATCGGGGAACCCGTGCCTTCTGAGCAGCATGTGCACAGTGTTTGCGGAATCGGAGATCATTTCATATCTGTCGGAGGGCGTGCCCCGGGAGGATATCGCGATGGGTATCCTCGACTCCGTTGCCAAGCGCATATGGGCTATGGGGCGACAGGCGAGAATTGCCTTCACAGAGCCGATAGTCATTTCGGGTGGACTGGCAAAAAACATAGCTTTGAAGAGGGCGTGCCAAGAAAGGTTTGGCAAGGAAGTTTCACTTGTGGAGAATCCCCAGATGCCGGCCCCGTTGGGAGCTGCCCTGATGGCGAGGGATGAATATCTCGCTCGTCAAGGTCAGGAGCCTCTTGAAAACGCCAAAAAGCTGATCAGTGGCTAAGTATTCCGGGACTCCAAAAGGTACCTATAAGAGTTAGCGGAGGACACATGGAGCTAATCGCCGAATTAGGAAAGGCGGCTGCAGAAAGGCCGACTGCCCTTAGAAGAATGAAGCAGGACGGAACGAAGATCGTTGAGTATATTGGGAACTTCGTTCCGGAAGAAATGATATACGCCGCCGGCGCCAAGCCGTATTTGATGTGTCGAGGGGGCGAACCCGAACCACCCGAGGCGGTCTTGGGCGAAATCCTCAGATTCATGAATCCCTTGGCTCGGTCTATAGCGGGCTTTCATATTCTCGGCCTTGATCCGGTAACGCCTTTTGCCGATCTGATAGCGGTCAGCCAGCACGAATGTCACGTTCAGAGACTGGCCGAATACTTCGAATTTCAGAACCTCCCCGTCTACAAGGTCGGCGTTACCGTAGACTGGGATAGAGATTTCGCGCGCGAGTATTACTATCAGGAACTCCTCGGGTTTAAGCGGAAACTTGAAGCATTGACGGGGAATACCATTACTGATGAGGCCTTGCGCAAAGCCATACTTCTTTCGAATGAAATAAACGGATTGCTGCGGGATATCGATGGTCTCAGAAAGAAGGACAATCCTCCTCTTGGCGGCAATGAATTCATGCACCTCAACCATTACACCTTCTCTACTGAGCCTGAATACGCCATTGAGAAGCTTCGCGCCATTTATAACGAACTCGCAGATGCGCCGGGCAAGTTTGACAAGAACTCGCCTCGCCTCCTCCTTGCGGGGCATAGCGTCGCGGTAGGCGACTATGTCGTAGTCAACAGACTCGAAGAGCTGGGCGCCCTTATTGCGGCAGAAATGCTCGAAGAAGGATTCCGTTGGTATCAGTGGGATGTCGAAGCCGAAGGGGACCTGCTTAGGAACATCTGGAGGAACAGGTATCTGGACAAACCCCCGGTGAACATCTTTCAGCCGGGTTGGCGAGACCGGTTCGCCCACATGAAACAGCTGATTGAACAATACAGGATCGATGGGGTCATATGGTATCAGCTGCTCTACGATGAGATCTTTGACCTGGAATATACCTGCATTGCCAAGTGGCTTGGAGAGATGAAGGTTCCCTTACTTCGCGTCGAGACTTCTTACGAATACACACGGGAGGCAATGGCACCGCTCAATACAAGACTGGAGAGTTTTGTTGAATTCTTAAAGGGGGACAAGTGAGTCATGGCGGGTACAGCTTATGAAGAATTCCTGGAATTAGCGGCGATCGAAGGGAAAGAGCGTGAACGTATTCTTCCCGAGTGGATCGAAGCCACCAGGAGGATGAGGTTGTCCGAGGAGGATGTACGCTACGCAGCAAGGGAATGGATCCCGAAGCACGTAGAGATGCATTATTTGGGCTGCCGGAAACTTCTCGGCGCAATGGTACGGGAGAGTATAGATCACACGAAACTGCCTGAGTACACGGCCGCGGGCAAGAAGATAGTCTATGGCGTTTTGCCCGCCAACGTGATGAGCTACCTGGCACTCAAAAGAGCCGGCGGAGATAAGATCTTTGTCTCATTTCCCGACTTGAACATGATGTTTATGGCGCAATACTTCTTTAACAGAGGGGGGCAGTACTTTGAGATCGCCGAACAGGCCGGCATGACCTACGGAGCTCGCCACTGTGCGCTTAACAAGATGCGCATTGCCATCAGACTGACGGACCTGATACCGACCCCTGACGTGGATTGGGCCTGGGGATTGGTCTGTGACGAAGCCACGAAAATCGACGAATACATCAACTGCATGTATGACGAAAAATGGAAGACGGTTATCACTAGGCTTCCTCACGACACCTCAGCCGACGAGATCGACTACAAAATGACGGACAGAATCAAGTTCCTGGGCCGGGAACTGCGGTACAGTATCGGCGAGGTCGAAAAGATTACCGGTATCAAGGTCGAGGACAAGCACTTGGAAGAAGCTTACGCCGAGTCCCAGGGGCTCCTGGCGACAGCAGGCGGATTGATCGGTACGACGGTAAGGGCGGACCCTCAGCCGTTAAGAAGTTCGACCCTTTTATTAGCCAGCGTGGCCTTCTCTTTTCCACTGAACACCGGGCTGGACTATTTTAAGGATGGTCTTGTCACTCTTTGCGAAGAAGTTCAGCGTGACGTCCGCAACGGAGTCGGGATATATCCCAAAGGCGTACCCAAGGTCGGCTTCTATTTCATCCCCTTTGCACTACCGTGGATCGACAAAATGTTCATGGACAACGGCGTGGCGACCAGCATAAGCCTTACCTTTCTGCCTGCCAAAAGGCAGATGGAACCATCGAAGTACACAGACCCTTACGAGAAAGCCGCCGAGCAATGGTTGAAGAAGATATATGGGATGGGTTGTAGGCCTGAGCTCAACGACTGGATCGAGAAAGTGAACATGTTCAAGCCCGACGCCATGATCATGGGCTTCCTGGACTATGACCGGTGGATCGGCGCCTTACACAAGACAATGGCGAAAAAAGTAGAGGAGGCGACGGGCGTACCGTGCTTCTACACAGAAGCGGATTTCTATGACGGAAGAGACTACAGTCCTGAGGCTTTGCGGACGAGAATTGAGAGCATCTGCCAAATCGTTAAATCAAGAAAGGCTGCCAACCAGGGTGCGACCGGCAGCGCGGGCTATTGAGGCAGGGCAAGGCACGATGATATGGTCGCGGACGTACCGATACTCGTTGTGATGAACCTTGGAACCGTGGGACGTGGAACGAATGCGGGCAAGATCTTCGAGATGGTCTTGGATATTGCAGGATGATACCGCAAGACGAGGAACTTAGTGTTCTATGGCACAAATACGGTCGCACATTCTTGACCTCTTGAGATTGCCACGCCCTCCCAAAGCCTCGGGCTCGCAATGACAAATTGCGGGATGTCATTGCGAGGAGCGCAGTCCCGCGCAGAACGCGGGAAAGCAATCTCGGCGCGAAAAATC
>JAZDHD010000423.1:0-2528 GCA_043806215.1 Pseudomonadota bacterium
AGAAGTTACCGCAGAATATCAAGACCGAACACGGGCTGCATCCCGTGATTTGTGTACCACGCCGCCGGCGGAAGTGTATAAATGAGGCTCTGAAAGGAGCTCAAATCGGACGATGTGAGACTCGGGTTGCCGGCACGCCCATGATGCCTTGTCACCGACGGACGCAGTTCAGGCAATTGGGAGGAGTTTCCCCCCTGAGTCCCTTCAGGAGATTTTCCATGGCCAAAGCGGCCATTTTGGTCCTGGTTTCACGGGTTGCGCTTCCCACGTGGGGCAGCAGCACCACATTGGAAAGAGCCGTGAGCCCGGGCGCCTGCTTGGGTTCGTTTTCGTACACGTCCAGTCCCGCCCCCGCTATCCGACATTCTTGGAGCGCAGAAACCAAGGCGGCTTCATCGACGACCGGCCCGCGGGAAACATTGATGAGATACGAGGTCGGCTTCATCAACCGAAGCTCCGACGGGCCGATCAGGTGTCTGCTCTGCTCATTCAGAGAAACATGGAGACTCACGAAATCCGATTCGGACAACAGGGTATGCAATTGCACGTACTTGGCGTTTAACGCTTTCTCTTCGGCCTCGGGTATTCTCGAGCGGTTGTGATAGAGGACGCGCATCGAAAAGCCGGCCGCGCGACGGGCCGTCGCCTTGCCGATTTGGCCCAGCCCCACAATTCCCAGAGTCTTGCCGGTTACCTCGGTTCCGAGAAAGAGCATGGGCGCCCAATGGTTAAACTTGCCTTCCCTGACAATCGCATCGCCTTCCACAACCCGGCGTGCAACCGAGAGGATCAGGGCGAAAGCCGTATCCGCCGTGGCATCCGTAAGGACTCCCGGCGTGTTGGAGACCCATATTCCCCGGGCAGTGGCGGACTGAAGATCGATGTTGTCGTATCCGACTCCGTAGTTGGCTATCATCCTCAACTTGGGAGCTTGCCGCAGAAATTCGTCATTGATTTTGTCCGTAATCATGCAGAGGAGGCCTTCCTTGTCCCGTACATGCTTGACGACATCCTCCCGCGGCATCGGAAAATCCGACTGATTGGCGACAACTTCGTGCTCCCGGCTCAGGTCATCCATAAGAGCATCAGGCAGTTTTCCGGTAACGAGGACTTTCATTGTTCCGCTCCACGCGTTTCGACTCAACCCTGCAACCGGATTTCCTCGAACGGCTGGATCACGACGAAGCCGTTCCCCTGGAACCGCATCTGGAGGGATTCACCGCTGCCTCTTCCCAGAAACGTCTTCACCGACACATCGGTCTTTAGTTGCGGTTCGAGAGAACCGGACCAGGCAACGGTGGCATTGGGGTCGGTGATTACGGGCCTTTGCGGGGTCACACGAAGTGTGAGCGGTTGGTGATGGGTCGTGAAGGCAACCATGCCCGTTCCCTCGAGCCGAATGTTGGTCAATCCCCCGGCCAATATGGACGAGATCTTCTTCATCAATTTGATATCCCATTCGATGGAGTCTTCAAAGGCGAGGATATCGTTGCCGTTCACGCAAAGGGAATCATCCTCCAGCTTCAATATGGATATCTTTTTGCCCGAATCCGCCAGGTAGAGCGTGCCCTTGCCTTCAGCCTTTGTCAGGCCGGCGCCTTCCCCCGAAACGGTCTTCTTGAGAAGCTTTCCCACGCCGTGCTCCAGAACGCCTTCCCTCGTGAACTTTATGGAGCCCATATAGGCGATCATTGACCCCATCTTGGTCCAAACTCTCCCGTCAAGGTTGATCTCGAGCACCCGGTCGCCTTCCAGTTCGAAGAACCCTTCCCTTCGATCCTTCTGTTCCGTAGCTTTGACAAATTCGTCGATGCTGTACCCACGGCCGCTTGTCACTCTGCCGGTTGCCCTCGTGCGAGGGCGACTCCCGGTCTGAGGCACACCGGCACCCGATTCAGGAGTGAAATGAAGCTCGTCGGCACCCGCTCTTGTTACGACCACGGGCGCCGTGTCCAGTACGGCCGTCGGTGCCGAAGGCGCAATGCCGGCGATCTCGGACTCCTTCAGCATTCCCTTTTCCACCAGTTGCTGAAGGAATTCCTCGATCCTGGGACGGGACACGCGGTACTTACGTGAAAGGGCGGTATAGCCCATGCCGCTCCGGACATCCCCAGTTAACTCGTTGATACTGATCCTCCTCGGCATGAGAGGTTCTCCTTGTCTACCATCCATCTGATTTACCGATGCGGGTCGAACACAAAGTCCGCCGTCTACGATAGGCATTGCTGCATTCGGATTCGAGCCCGGCCGGTCGCAACCTCGGTTCAAGAATACGTTAAGGTGGGTTGGCGAGTCAATACGAACGGCCGGTCTTGGTTCGCGGCGTCATCTCAAGAAGGACGATTTTCAAACTTGACAAAAGGGACCTGCCCGACTTAGTGTTTGTTACAAAATAAACCCGTCATCTTTCCGACTTGCTATCCCGGCCTTGAAAGACCGGTCTACTATCATACTGTCCCTTCGGGACGTGCAAGATCGCTTGCCCCGGAGGGGCTACTGAGAGTAGCCCGGTACTTCAGTGCCGGGTC
>JAZDHD010000424.1:0-29062 GCA_043806215.1 Pseudomonadota bacterium
TTCAATTCTGGAGTGGCCAATCGTTAATGATCGTGGGCGGTTGGAAGCAAGAGGCCAAATCGGGACCGTTTATCGGGAACCTGAAGGAGTCATTAATTAGACCTCCGGAGAACCAGGCGAAGATATTCCCTTTCTTCCAGCCCCTTGGAGGTTTCGAGCATATGTCACGCGCGCACTTACCGGATGAGCCAGAATATCCGGGCACGGAGGCCCGGGCTACGGTAGGGGCGGACCTATGTGTCCGCCCGCATTTGGGCTCAGGTTGTGCGACCGTATACGCCAAGGAGCACTAAGCGGTGAACGGATCATTCACTCATCCGGAGCGCGGGCGGAACATAGTTGATTTGCCGAACATCGACTCTTGTTGTAGTATCCGGACTGGGAGCGGTGACTCCGGGCGATCCGCTTTCTTTGTCCCGGGCGGAAGAGTATTGATGATGTACGAAGCCAACCCCAAGCACAAGGATCCACGGCAACGCGGGCGAAAGGGTTCCTTGTGCCCGCAATCCATGAGTGTCCCGGCGCAGAAACTGCTTAACCAAAGCACGCAGTGGTCGGATGGAAAGCGATATGCGACATGCGACGGACAAGCCTTTTGTGCCCAAGAAAGCCGACCCGGCTATTGGCATGGGTATCCAATAGGTTGGCGCGAGGTTCCTGAAAAACTCCGGCGTGCATGGCGCGATGAGGGAAAGATAACGAAGAAGAACATTGGGGATTACTGGTAGAGGTGGTCATGACGAGCGACACAGGTATATGTGTTGGGAACAAAGAGCATTTTGCCGTGCACGTGGCATTCGAGGCAGATCCGGATAACGGCCAAGGCGCCTCAGTCGAAGAAAGCCTCTCTTGGGGGGCGCTGGAAATATGGGTCCACGGCAAGAATCTTTGCATGCATGTAGAGGATGGAGAGTTGGTATCGTCTGTTCATTGGTATTTGCTTCCCATAATCGAATGGTTGGCAGCGAACTGGAACCCACTGCTGCACGAAGAGCGCTTGCCGAACCGCAATGCCGGTGATGATGCTTGGGAATCATTGGAGGAAACACGGTTCCCACCGACAAACTACGCCGGCGATGCCGAAGACAAGTGGTTTCGGCAATGGCAAGCGTGGTGGTTCAGACACGGGCTTCAGTCTTGCCGATGCGGCGGACTGTTTCCGGACATTGTAATAAGGCGCCGGCAGGATACGGTGGAGGTCTCATGGGGGAACGTCTCACTTCCCGGGATCCCCGACGATTTTGTGTTCTTGTATCCTCAAGGTCTAAAGCGTTTAGATCCTGTTCTTGTCGCTGGCCCCTTATATGAGATGTTGCAGAAAACAACCGGCCATCTACTGTGTCGTCAGGCTTCATCCCTACGATTTCAAAATGTTGCACAAAATGTTCGGAAGATACCGGACACGCCTCGCGAAGATCGCCTAGCTTGGCTGGCGGGGTTAGGCTCTTCGTATGAATCGATCAAAGAAAAGTGGAATAAAGTAACGGCAGTAATTCGTAAAGCCAATCGGGAGACAGCAGATTACTTGCTTGAAGTTACCGATAATGAACTCTTCATCCAAGGGTCCTGTCATGCCACCCTCATGTTTGGCTCGGCAGCGCCGACACTCTCTGAAAATGATCTGGAAACATTGGTTGATAAGTTGATCGATCTTTACGCACCGGATTCGGAGAAGTCACAACTCCGGGATCTTGTAGTATCCGAACCAATCGACGTTGACGGGCCGCCTGCGTGGGAGGTTGGGTACGGTTTAGCCGAACGAGTCATTGAGCGCTTCCCGCTCGAGAAGCAATCCGGTCAGGCAGTGGATATTACAGAGATACTGGCCGGACTTGGCATCCGACAAGAAGAGATTAGGCTGACTGATAGACATATTAGAGGAATTTCGATTGCCGGTCCGCGTCACCTACCGTCCATCTTGGAAAACTTGAGTGACGTTCACAACGCCACTTTACCGGGAAGACGCTTCACGCTTGCTCATGAGCTTTGCCACATCCTCTTTGACCGCACCCATGGCAAGAAGTTGGCTATGGTGAGCGACACGTGGGCACCCCTGCAGATCGAACAGCGGGCCAACGCGTTTGCGGCTATGCTCCTCATGCCGCCCGAACTGATTCGACGAGCCGTTGCCGGATTGGGCGTTTCACTGGAATCCGAACAAGGTATTCACGAAGTTTGCAGACGGCTGGGTACAAGCTTCAAGGCGACTCTTGACCACCTGAAGAATCTGGGCCACTTGGACCCCATGACGGCGGAGCAGATTTCCGAAGCGAGAGAGCAGCGGCTGTCGAAGCAAGAAACAATCTGACGGCATACGCCCGTGCGTCACCGGCCAGTGAGTCAAAGCCTTCGTCCGACATGTTGAACGTGAATCTGATGACAGCGAGATCTGCGCGACAATGTCGTGTATGGATTCGAGACCGAAACAATTGAAAAAGAACGCGAAACCATGGCCGTGTTGCAGATTCTCCCGAGAAAGCTCCTCAAAGCACGGTGCACGGGAAGCAGTGTCACAACCCGACCTGCCTCGCTGCACGGACATGGACGGAACAACAAGCTCGAAAAGGAGGGCGGCCTACTGCAATTTGCCTGCGGCGAAACGTCTCCTCAAAGCCGGAGCCGATGTCGGTATGCGGGACGAGGCCGGGAAGACGGCTTTGTTCCACTTAGGGTCTGTCACTACATAACCCTATCATCCTTCGCTGCAATCCGGGGACACGATTCCGAGTTTTGCGAGGTCGCATGGCGCCACTCGCAAAATCGGATCATGTCCCCGATTGCAAGGTTTGTTTTGTGACAGACCCTTACGGCTTGTGCCCAAGGTAGAGCGCGACATCTATGGCGGCGATAAGCCGGCATCGCTCCTCATCAAGTACGGCGCCGAGGATGCGGCCTCGCGGCCGGAAAGCAAGCTCAATCCAGCATCGTCCTTGTCTTCGATGCAAAATTGTAATACAGCCGTTGGAAGGGCGGCCATCCGTAATACATGAGGAAGGGCTTGTCCTCAGAGTGAACATAGCGGAAATTGCCGAACAGCAATTTGTAATTCGCCCGTGGAACACTCTTGAGGAACTCGGGAACCACTTCGTCGAGCGACTTGGGATACCGGCGGTACTTGGAATGGAATCCGTCCACCGCTCTGATGACGTCATCCGACCGCTCTTTTGCAAGATGCATGTTTGCCGTGTAGGCAGAGAAGCTTGCGGCCGCCATGACCACGTAGACTGCCAACGTTATCCCTCGGACTGCGGTGGACGGCTCTTTTCTTATGAGTGCGACCAACGTCCGCGGGATCATCCAGAGGATCACGACTCCGGCGGTGAATACCGCCCAGGAGGGCGAGCCCAGGATGAACGCGTCAAGGATGAATAAGAATATGGCCGTAGCGACCGCGCTCCTCGGAGTCTGCGGCCTTGATTCCTTCCTCTCGACTTCTTCGGTCATCTTGCCCTCCCCCCTTTCTCCGGTTCAGAGACCGTCGTCCAAACACCCGGCGGAACGGCCTCAGCCGAACCGCCTCATTTGGGCCAGTCCCCATGGTAAGCCGTCCGATGCCGTTCTCTCATTGTAACAGTAAAGGGATGATGCACAATATTGTTTCCATCGTCCCCAACGACGATTACATGCTTGAACTCACTTCGATATGAGGGGACATACACTGGTTTTGTCTAAGATGGACGCTTGCGAGGTCTTCCGGGTTTTCCTTTTCTCAGGTCCCGACCGGTGATCTTCTCGACCCTTGCCACAAACCCTGCATCTCCGTGCCGGGCGACCGGTCCGTGTCCGTTTTCGGAGTGTGCTCAACCGACCGTCGTCAGAGGAGAGCAGCAATCGCTCCCAATCCTCGACAAGTCCCGGCAGGGTTCGATCTGTGACAAGCGGGTCGTGCACTGTAATCCCCATGTGAAATTGCGCACTCGACCAGGAATAATCCGATGGTACTTTCGTCATACCGGCCCGTACCGGATTCTGTTCCACATGGCGCGCTGCCGCCAACAGGCGGCTCTCATCCGGAACGCATGAAGTGAATCGCCCTTGGAACAGGTAACCACGGACCCCGGCGGTGAAATTCTTCATGCGGGTGTAGCGCCGGTGAGCACGGCCAAACCCCCGTGCCGGGCGATTTCTTCTCCCGGCATTCCAAGATACTCACGACCGTCCGATTCTTCATGAAACACGTTCATAGACCGAACACCACGCTGCGTGACGTGATGCGGATAACCGGGAACCACTATGCGCGATAGACGGGCCATTGGGTCATGCTGCATGAAGATCTCATGACTGTCAATCAAAACCTAGTGTATGTCCCTAGATATCAAAAGGTAGCCGCCATCTATCCCAAGAAGCGCGGTCAAAAGAAACAAAGAACCCAGATCGTATTAACAAAGACTTCGGACCTCCAACACAAGCTCGTGGAGATCCTTGGCCTAAAAAGAGATGAAATACCCCTTTTAGGGTAAGGAGACTTCTGCTATAACCAGTTGAACACACAATTGAAATAACACTGGCTTTTCGTAACTAGAAAACTCGGGCTAGACATCAATAATTAAGTATGATGTACCCGAAAGTCCTATGGAACATTGACACGATATCCGTAATAGTTCGGCTCTTTGTAAAGCCACGGTTCTTGATATCCCACGGCGTCCCGTTGTAATCTTTCAGCGAGGGTACTGGAGAGATGTCCACGAATCGAGACAGTCAGGCATTTGATCGAGAGACCCTGCAAAGTCGATCTGGCCGGGATCGAGCAGGCTTCGCTGAAAAAAGGTGGCCGTGACTCTCAGAGCATGATATATTCAAGCGTTTTCCATTCTTAGGCTGACTTAACGGATCGCCCCCAGGTGTTCGCGAGGCGGGTGCTAAAGTCATCTTGTGAAGACCGTTCCCGGCACGTTTCATGGAGGACTCGCAGGGGCACTCTGAGACCTGACAGATGGTCCTAGGCTGGCTTTGTCCTGGGGCGCGCAAGACGGTATCAGCATGATTGAACTCCGAGGCGACCAGATCCTGTTCGAGTTTCCGAGTCACAGACCCGCAGCTAGAGTGGTATGTCTGTTTCGTTTCTGTCTCCCGTCATCTTTTCCAAAGGGGAATTCACTCGTTCATTCAATCGGGTATCCATGTTGGCCCCGGTCTGTTGATGACTTTTCAGAAGAGGCTCCCTGTAGGTGGATGGTACAAGGTGGACTGGTTGTTCCGTTGTCCTCGGAGGAAGGCTTGAGAATTGAATTAAGGTCACAAGGCACGCCTTGTGAAGTGGCAGTCAACGTCGGTGGGAAGGCGGTACCATGTTCCCAGAATTCCGGATTGGCAGCAGACCCCCCTCTTAACCTGGACTACAGCGTACCGGATTCGAGACCAGAAGGTTCAGAATTGACTTGGGTCTCAGAAAAACGGGCTCAGACTGTAGGGCAAGGAAACGTGTGGGTTTTCGAATTCAAGAGATCCCAGTATTTGTTGGAGCAAGGAATCCGTATTACCGTAAACGACCTCGGAGCGAGTCAGTGCAAGGGACAAGAGGAACAATCTGTTCGGGATACACGGCCTTCCGTAGAGGCCACCAGTCCGTATTCAACGACACCCCGAATAGGGGGATGTCCTAGTTCGAGATCTCGATCATTATTCCATCCAAATGTCCTGGTGCACGAAACTCCACTCCCGCAAGAAGGCTATAATTCCAGTAACCTTACCTGCGTACTTCACGTGGTTGATCCGTGGACGTGGCACCTTTTAGCTGGAACATGTGAGTTTTCAAATGGCTCAGCCAGATCGTCAGCATTCAATGAAAGTCCGTGGTTAGCTCATTTTGGCGATTCCGTCCGCGCTGTTGAAGCCCTAAAAAGCCTAGCTGTCGTGAGGGGACTCGGCATGATGAGAAAGGGGACAGGTCTTCGACCACTTAGTGATCATAGACTCGCCGCAGCAGCATCCGCTACGGCCTACTTAAAGCCGTGCAGAATCAGGAATTGGGAGGGTCCATTGGCTCCCTTGGACAAGGCCCTTATCGTTACTGGTAAAGAAGGTCTCTACGTTGTGGACAAGTTCAGTGGCGAACTCGTCTGCAAGTACCAGACTTCAAGTACAGTCCTTTCGAAGCCTATCGTCCTGGCAGGCAGGGTTTTCTTCGGATGCTATGACGGTAGTTTGCTTTCAGTGGACTTGGAGACCGGTTGTCTGGAATGGAGCATTCAGACAGAAAACAAGCGGTGGGACTTTCTCTGTGGTTCCGAAAGGCTAATCCTTTTTGCATCTGATACGAAGCACCTCAGCGCAGCCGATGCTAAGACCGGAAAATTGAAATGGCGTTTCGACTGTGGAGGGAACATCACGTCTGCTCCATGCCTTGCAGACGGCTCCGTATTCATCGGAAGCACCAACGGCAGAGTGTATTCTCTTGAAGCGGAATCTGGAAAACTACAATGGGTCTTCAACAAGAACGATTGGAGAGCCGCAAGAGTAGCTTTAGCAGAGACGGAGTACTTGGCCAACGATCAGCAGGATTCATGACTCGCTTGGGGATTCATTTCTCTGAGTTGCTAATTCTTTTCGTTACGTTAGGAGGCGATGAGGATATGGAACTAACACCTACCGAACAGCTGGACGAAGCCAGACGCTTAGTCGAGCAGATTGATCAGAGCTTGGCCACGCTTTTAGAATGCGCTCCTGATTCCTGCCTTGTGGGGGAGATTGAATCCTCAATTGGAAGATTGAGAACTGAACTTGGGGAAGCGAAGCAGAGGTTGCAGTCGCCGACCTTCTCGATAGCTACCATAGGAACGACATCATCGGGCAAGTCAACATTGGTGAATGCCATGATTGGCCGGAGGCTTGCACCCATTGAGGCCGATGAAATGAGTGCCGGGATTCTGACCTTCATCCACTCGGAAAGGTCTAAACTGGTAGTCGAGGAGACCGCCAATGCCTGTTGGGAGTGTGGAGAATGGCCGGATATTGAAGACGAGGAAATCTACAAGAAGCTGCGAGCCAAGCAGAAGCTGGACGGCTTTGACGGAATTATGACCTTGTACCATGGAGCAGAAAATAAGAGTGAGGTTGTTCCTCCCCGCATCAGAGTGGAGGGACCCTTGCTCCCCGTCGTCTGGCACGAGTTGATCGGACTACCTGGGGGGGTTGGGCTCGAAGTGGTAGATTTGCCTGGTTTGAAGAATATTCAAAACCGCGCAACTCTGAAACTCATTCAGGATCGAGTCTTGAGGTCGTTTTCAGTTGTCGTATTGGATTACTCGCAGACAGATGATGGCAAGCGGAAAGACCTGCTGGTCGAATTGAAGCGCGTGGTGGAAGAGTTGAGAGGCAGAACAGACACTATGATGTTCGTGCTGAATAGGGTCGATCTGCAGACTGCTGAGGACACCCCGCTAGAATACCGATTGGAAATCTTAGCGGAGGAAATAGCACGCGCACTGGCCCTGGAGTCAACACCCAAAATCTTTCCTCTTCAAGCTCTATGTATCTATTACACGCAGTGCGCCTGGGGTGCCTCCAGTCCTCCACAAGGCCCCGTTGCACCCAAGACAATTCGCGGCAAACTTCTGGAAAGCTTCTTGGACGATTGTGGCAAGATCATCCGCAGAATGCGAAAAACGGATCCCGAAGCAAAAGAATGGTTTAGTCATCATGAGGACGATTTCCAGGATCTTGCTGACGAGCACCTAAAGACGCTTCTATACAAGTATGCGTATGAGTGGAGTTACGCCGGTCACTTCTGGGAAGAGATGAGACTGAGGGTTGCAGAGAGCTTCCGGCAAGTTGTCATATTCCCTGCCGTATCTAGTTTGCTGGCGGAATTCGACAAGTTCTCCCGAGCATTCAAGGCTCTTGTCCAAATCAACATGGAGACATCGGCCAAGCAGATAGAAGCTGACCGCTCAAAATTGAAAAAGGCCCAGTCGGAAATCCTGCCTCAACTCGAAACCCGGAGGGAGAATTTTCGAAGCAACGTAAAGAGGGCTTCATCTTTGCTTAAGGAAGGAACGGACACGGGAGAGAAATCGGCTACAGATATCTTGGGGGAGGGGTTTAGGGGGTTCGTGAGTTCCGTGGATCAGGTCAAAGATGATCTCGCCGAGTACATAATCATGCCGGTAAAGGAGGCTTTCGAGAAAGGAATCTCAGCATTCGATTTAGACCACATTCTTAGCGAATCGCCGTTCATCCCATCAGACAAAGCGCGCGAGTTGGCACTTGCGTATGAAGGATATGTGCGCTGTGGGATGAAAGGAGACGCAATCAGATTAGGACTCCTAAAGAAAGCTAATGAAGACGATGCTGAGGCAGTGAAAGATCTGGCAGCCATCGAAAAGTCTGCCCGCAGGTTGTACCAGCGAATGAGAGAAATCCTCTCTCACGCTGGGGAACTTCTTCTTCAGGCAAAGGCTGGCCAATTGGAAGGAGCCTTAGTTGATCTCCTCAACAGAGAAATGCGATCAATTCAGAATCTTGTCAAGCATCATCTCTCTGATTCGGCGCTCGATCCGGCGGTACTACTAGGTCGAGTATCTTTACTGGACCCGAGTGAAATCAAGCTTCCAGAGACGCTATTTGAGCTTCCCCAACCCGTTGCCCAAGAGACTATCGAGTCAACGGAAAAGATCGGCGTCAAAAAGGTCACACGTTCATATACTACGGGAACATGTTTCAACAAGAAAACGCACTACCACGACGAGCACGTTGATCAGTATGGCACGGTCAGATATGTTACGTTAGGACTTCCGGATGTTGGAACCATGGCCCAGCATTGGGTCCATGGGATGGAGCTAGGCTCACAAGATCTGTGGGATAAATTGACTGATTGGATATCCAATTCGTTTGACAACGTCATCGTAAATCATACGGAATCCATCAATCGAGCCGTGATAATGCTGGACGACATTATCGGCCGTCGGCTTGAGTCTCTGCGCAAGAACGAGGTGAGTGAACAATTGAAATGGGAGATGGTGGCAACTCACTTGTCTGATGCGGACGAGGCCAAGGATCATCTCAGTCTCTTTTGCGTATCTGAAGGGAACTCGAAATGACAACTGAATTACAATGGGAGAAGCTAAGTTCTAAGGTCTGGAGCGTAGCCGAGACGCTGGGCAGACATGGCGAAGACCCACTTAGGGCGGCTATCAACCAGTGGACAGAGACTCTAGACATTGAAAGAGCTACTATTGAGAAACAATTGCCTGCGAGTGTTGCGTCGCTTCATTTTTCAGTGGCTTCTTGGCGTAATGTGTCTCTCGGCTTTGCTCATATCCTTTATGAAATATTGCGTATTCCAGCCCCGAGATTCCCTTTCGCTGGTAGCATTTATATTGCCGCATTTGAGGCTCGACCGCCCACAGGCAAGTGGGCTCCTGATGACAGGAAGCTACCGGCGTGGCATTGTAACGGAATGATTTATACGTCCTTCGATATAGCATTGGCGGCTCTGTTTCTGGTGACTCAGGCATTTGTTTTTAGCCAGGCTGGTGTATTGCCAACTCGACCTGAAACTGCCATCCCAAAGACAGAGAGTGGAATGGCGGTCGAAGACTTTATCTCTGTCGGCGACTCCCTGGAAAGGACCTTGCCGGATTACCCCACAATACTTGTGGTAGCTCTAAGGGCTGATGAGGCCACTTTCTTGAGTCAAGTGACTGAGGGCGCTCTCTGGGATCTGGATCTGGCAGATGAACTGCGAAGGCGGACTGACTGGCTATGGTATGGATCAAAGGAACAGTTCAAAAAGCTGGAAGGGCTGTTCACTGCCGACGAGATCGATTCTCCGAGTGAGTACGACGTTGTCTTGGTGAGCCTGGAGCTGGACCAACCGGACAACCGCTTCCGAGGAGATCGACTCCAGATAATGGAGGCTTTTCGTGCTCTGGCTACAGTCAAGAGGAAACCGGAAATCCGTGTGTCATCAAGATTGCCCAACGAGTCCTTCGTGGGACTGGGATTCCATAAGAAGGGATGACCGGCTCCGAAATCGTCATTTGGACCTGATCGGCGAACGCCTATGATCTCACCAAAGTCTCAGTCACTCCGATTGGTTAGGGTCGCATCAGAGTGATCGGTGATTTTGCACTATTCTAGTTCGGGAAGATGATCCAGGAGGTAGCATTATGGACTGGGAAACGACCCGAGGCGTGTACCTCGACAAGCTTGAGAAGACGAAAGCGCTCCTAGATGGCGCACGGGTACTATGTTCACGGGTACCGCATGAGATATCACCGAGTGTCAGCCCGAAGTTAGAAGGGCTGGGGGCTCAAATGGACCGACAGCTAAAGAAGCTGCGCGACAATCAGTTTCACGTTGCTGTCATTGGACTTGAGAAGGCCGGAAAGAGCGTTCTTCTGAATGCTTGGCTTGGGGTCGATATCCTGCCGAGGAATGATGAACGCTGTACATACACTGCGACGGAACTTTGGTCGGCTCCATCCGATGATAAGCAGTATTTGGAGATCGAGTATTACAGTGCGGCTGAATTCAATGCGGATCTCAGTCAGAAGAAGTATACCCTCGATCAGTTGCCCGTGGATGGCAGAGACCGGCGTGACTTGGAGGAAGATGTCAAGGAGATCCTGGGGCTTGAAGACAAGATCAGAAGTTATTTTCCAAAAGAGAAAGTCACCAGGACCTTCCTCGACATTAAGGAGATAAGGGACGACTTGAGATCCGCTATTGCCTCGGATCGAGCCCACGCTCGGGCCGTTAAGCGCATGGTCATTTCTACGGTTGATCTACTTGATGTACGCGACATAGTCTTCCACGATGTTCCCGGATTTAATTCTCCGGTTGAAATGCACAAGAAGCAGGCGGAGAACAAGCTCGCCGAGTGTGACGCAGTTATTTATGCCAAGTCCGTACGGACGCCTAGTCTGGATGGCAGTGAACTACACATGTTAGACATTTTAGATGACGAGGATCCAGCAATAAAGGTTGGAGGCAAGGCGTTTGTTGCGCTGACTCTAATAGACCAAGCAGGAGATGCCCAACACCTGCGGGAGTTGAAAGCCAAGGCCATTGTAGAATGGCGTGATGTTCCTCCCGAGCGAATCCTTCCGGTATGTGCTCCGGCTCGCCTCTTCACTCTTGGAACCGGTGGTCCCGACATTATGAGGATGGGGCCGAACATAATGAGCGATTTGGCTCGCGTGAAAGCCGAGGATGGAATAGACGCCCTCAAGGAAGCCGTAAACGCATATATAGATACTGAAAGAACCCGAGTGGTGGCTAGAAGATGTGACAATCTTATTTCCGAACTGACCGATACGACCAAGTCTCTGCTCATCTCACTGGAGAAGAAGTATCCAGAGCAACTGTCAGAACTTGAGATGTCTGAAGAAGACCATATGGAGGCTGAATTCAACAGATGGTGGGCTGCAGAATGGAAGAGGATCAAGAAAAATTTCAATGACTTTTATCTTGCAAAGATGATGCCCAAAGAGGCGATCGATAGTCCTGCGGGTCAACACTCTAAGATTGAGAGCTTCAAGCAGACATACGATCAGATCATTGATGAGCGATTGGTGGACGTTCTTCCAAGTGCGTCTGAGGATAATCTAGAAAAGCTTTACGCCCAGTTTGGCCTGTCCGATGACGGTACCATACTCCCGCAGAAGGCCCACCAGGGGATTAGAGACAAGATTAATAAGGATGCCATGGTGAGAATAGAAGAACTGTCCAACGACCTGGCATTTTGTTTGGAAAGCATTATCGACGAACTGGCTGACTACATCGTCAAGGACCTATTGTGGGGCCTTGAGGCGGCCCGAGAGCCGCTAATGGTGGGGTCCGTCCAGTTACACCAAAGGATGGAGCATGGATTGTCTACCCTTTTTCTTCGTTTTGCTCGCCCTGCAATCAACCTTTTTTTGGAAACGCCCCGTGGCACGGAAGATAGGAAGAAGAAATTCCAGGATTATGAGCGAGACGCTTCTATTCTCTCTGATTACTATGAAGGGACAGAACCTTCTCGGAAGTTACTTCGGGATTTTCTTCTCACAGGGAAGTGGGTGGCCATGAAGGTGGCAGAGAAGCATGTGCCTTTAGATCCGATTCGTGCGGCGCTGGACGAGCCTCAGGCCGAAGTGGCAAAGGACCTTGGTTCCATTGTTTGCGAGATTAGAGCGGATGTAGATGGACTTCGAGACTATCTCAAGAACAGCGTATTCTTGGCCGCTGGCTTCAAGGCATACTGCAACCAAGAACTTGATAGGGTAAGAAGACGCTTCCATGACTACGAGGACATTGATCGGGGCTGGTATGTACTCGTACGTTCACACCACCGTCGAGGTCACCCAGGTGTACGAGCCGCCGCACCAGACATGGCGGTCGATTTCGAGTCGCGACGACGAATAGTCAAGGGCATGTCGGAACTACGAGAATTGATTGAAAAGCTCTGAATTCTACCATCAATCGCTAATGCTTCGAAGAAGCGATCTGCCACACGGCGGCAAACAGACTCACGCGCGCAGAAGGTGCCAGAACATCAGCATCAAGAGAAAGGAACTGGAATCTTTTTTTATGGTCACTGTAATATGGCCGTACCATACGTGACGGACGGGCTATGGGGTCTTGTTTCTTGAATCGACCCGGAGTATCGCACCCTAACTACTTTGATTGTTGTCGACTCAAGAAGGAAGACCCGACCCCCGCTACACTCCTCATGGAGGATGGATTCCAGCATGGTCTCGGTCAGACCGCGTTCTTGGGCTTTTCGGCTGATTTCGCTCATGATGGTTTCCAGCGGTCTCTTGCAGCGCCCCACTTCGGTGAGTTTCAGGCTGAGCAAGAGATCGAGCTTCCGTTGTTGTTCCGCCGTAGCGGTCTCGTACGCAAGCGCCGCTTCAGAGCTGACGCGGATTGTGATGGTCCTTGTTTCCATCTCACCCATTTTCCTCTTCTTTCCGGGCGGCTCAATGCGTCCCCCACATCACGTGCGTAAGGGAACGGATGGCCGAGACCGGAGCAACGGCACTTATGCACCCGGCCTTCAAGGGAAGGCTCACTCCCGCGCACGTGCGGCGTCTTCCGTGAGGTCCTCGTAGAGCTTGATCACAAATCCCAGTGTCCCAACCAGTGGCCTACAGTTCGCTTGCATCAAACGCACACCAAGTTGTCATATTCGAGTCACTACATCAGATCCGAGGAGTTTGCAACCACACATCTTTCTTACAGAGCATCGATACGGCTTGAACGAGCCGACAGAACGGTCGTCTGCCGAACCTGTCGCGTTGCTGCAATCCGGTTGAATCGTCGGCGAGAGTAGCGTACAGTTGCACACACCGGCCGGTGGGATAGAGCGGAAGTCTCCCAATCGGGGCACGGAGGAGGGTACGGAGCATGGATTTACGGCTTAAGAATCCTTTCATCGGCGCGTCGGTCACGAAGAAGTACGTTGCCGTACTCTTGGTATTGTTAGGGCTAATGATCTTTCATCCGTTGCTTCCGGGAACCGTTTCCAATGCCGTCCTACTGGGTGCCATTATCGTATCGGCATGGCTCGTAAGGGACCAAAGCCCTCATTCCATGGGAACGATCCTGGTCTTGGCAATTCCGGCAGTCATTCTCATCATGTTGGACGCGTTTCGTCCCACGTACTTCGAATTGTCTGCCCGGGGACCCTTGGGCTTGGCAATGACCTTTCTCAGCTTTGCGCTTCTGGTCTTCTGCGGAGTTTTCATTCTCAAGGCGCTCATAGCCAGTTCCGAGGTGTCCGGAGCCGAAATCCTTGGAACCATAAATTTCTTCATCATATTGGGCTTCATTTGGGCGTTCGCATTTCACACCGTCCATTTCTTCCGGCCCGACTCGTTCAATGTCGAGAGTGCCGGTCGTCACCTTGAGTCCGAATTGCTGTACTTCAGCTTTGTTACACTCACCACGCTGGGTTACGGCGACATCGTGCCCCGGAATCATGTTGTCCAAATGCTCGCCGTTATCGAAGCCATTGTCGGTCAGTTCTACGTCGCGGTGGTTGTGGCCTATTTGGTGAGTCGTTACATCAATACACGAAGTACCGATTGAGGTAAACGGACCGGCTTCGCCGGCACGTTCCCTCCTGTTATCCCGGCAGAACCGGTTGGGAATCTGGGCTTTTCCCTTCTTCGGCCGCTCTTGCTCGGCTCGAGCGTCCCTGCATGAGCACATACAGTGCCGGGGTAAAGAAGACCCCCAGGATTGTCACGCCCAGCATTCCCGCAAATACCACTGTTCCAACCGAGACCCGACTGACGGCACCGGCACCGGTTGCCGAGACCAGAGGCAGCACTCCCAGGATAAACGAAAAAGCCGTCATCAGTATGGGCCGGAACCGAAGCTTCGAGGCCTCCATGACCGCTTCAATGAGTCCCTTTCCTTGTGCTCTCGTATCTCGGGCGAATTCCACGATGAGGATGGCATTCTTCGCGGACAATCCCACCAGGAGCACGAGCCCCACCTGGGTGTACACATTATTGTCCAGTCCGCCTATCAAGAGCCCTATGGCGGAACCCAGCACGGCCAGGGGAACGATCAGGACAACGGCAATGGGATCGGCCCAGCTTTCGTACAATGCCGCAAGGATCAACACGACCACGAAAATGGCCACAACGAATACCATGGCTCCCTGCCCGGAGGATTTCTTCTCCTGGTAGGCCATGTTGGTCCACTCGAACGACATCCCCGGCGGGAGCACTTTCCCGGACAACCCTTCCATCGTGCCCAGCGCCTGCCCGGAACTGTATCCTTGAGCAGCCGAACCCATGACTTTGGCCGTCGGGAACAGGTTGTACCGGTCCACCCGCATCGGCCCGACCTCGTAGCGGGCATTGACGATGGTTCCCAGAGGGATCATCTTGCCTTCGTCGTTTCTCACGTATAATTGAGAAATATCCTCCGGCGTCCTCCGAAAGGCGCTGTCCGCCTGGACCCTCACTTGCCACGTCCGGCTGAACTTAGTGAAGTCATTGACATAGGCCGATCCCAGATAGGTCTGGAGCGTATCGAACACCTTTTCGAGGGGTACTTTCAGTGCGAGGGCCTTTGTGCGGTCGATTTCCAGGAATACGTTCGGGTAGGTCGCCCGGAATGTGGCCACGACGCCGGTGAGATCATCCTGTTTGTTGCCGGCATCGGCCAGTTCGGTTCCGGCCTGTTCCAGAGCCTTAAACCCGAGATTGGCTTTGTCCAGGAGCTGCATCTCGAAGCCGCCCCCGGTGCCCAATCCGATGACCGGAGGAAGGGTATAGGCAAAGACCAAGCCCTCGGGAATCTTCCGGAATTCCGCGGCAAGTTCCTTCATGACGACTTCCCTGGACCGTTTCTTGCCGAGACGTTCACTCCACGGTTTCAAAGGCACAAAGAACGTCGCAAGATTGGAACTCGCGGAATCGATCATCGAATACCCCACCAAGGCGGCCCAACTATCCACCCCTTTGGTGCGGGTTATGATCTTCCCAACCGTCTCCACGGTTTCAGTGGTCCTGTTCAGAGCGGCTCCATCGGGCATCTGCACGTTGACCAGCACCAGACCGTCATCTTCCAAGGGCAGAAAACCCGTGGGTACCCTCTGAAATGCGACGAGCCCCAGAACGACAAGTCCTCCGAACAGCACCATCATGATGCCGATGCGTCTTACCCCTGCAGAAACGATGCGGGTGTACCACGCGGTAGTCTTGTCGAAGACGGAATTGAACCCCCTGAAGAAAAAGTTCCCAGATCCGTGCCGTGGCTTGAGAATCAGAGCGCACATGGCAGGACTCATGGTCAGTGCGTTGATGGAACTGAAGAAAGTGGATATCGCTATGGTCAGGGAGAATTGACGGAAAAGCTCCCCGGTGATGCCCCCGAGAAAGGCCGGAGGCACAAATACGGCCATGAGGACCAGGGTGGTGCCGATGACCGCGCCGCTGACTTCCTCCATGGATTTGATGGCCGATTCTTTGGGACTCATGCCGTGCTCGGCCATGTTTCGTTCGACGTTTTCCACCACGACGATTGCGTCGTCCACCACAATGCCGATGGCAAGAACAAGCCCGAACAGCGTCACCATATTGATGGAGAAACCCAATAGAGGCATGACGGCAAAGGTGCCGATGAGCGACACAGGGATGGCGATCAGAGGTATTAGGGTAGCCCGCCAACTTTGCAGAAAGATGAAGACCACGAGCACAACGAGACCGAAAGCTTCGAATAATGTCTTGATCACTTCATGAATCGAAGCATCGATAAAGTCGGAGATCTTATAAATCACACGGTACTCGAGGCCCTGAGGAAAGGTCTTCTTGATTTCGTCCAGGGTATTGACCAGTTGCTTGGTCACCTCGACGGCATTGGAACCCGGAGACTGGTACACGATCATCGTGCCCGCCTGTCGGCCGTTGAAGAGCGACATCGTATCGTAGGCCTTGCCGCCCAAATCGACTCGGGCCACGTCCTTGACGCGAATGGCACGGGTTCCTTCGCCGGTCTTCACGATGACGTCCTGGAATTGCTCGACATCGGTGAGCCTGCCCAGGGTGTTGACACTCAGCTGATAAACCTGATCTTTGGGAACGGGAGGCTGACCGAGTTGACCCGACGCGACCTGGACATTTTGTTGCCGCAAAGCCTTTACCACGTCCTCCACGGTGAGGTTTCTCGCACGCAACTTGTCCGCATCCAACCATACCCGCATGGAGTAATCTTTGGACGGGAAGGTCATAACGTCCCCGATTCCGCGGATTCTCGAGAGGACATCCTTGACATAAATGGTCAGATAGTTGGCGACAAAAAGGTCATCGTATCGACCGTCCGGGGAATAGAACGAAATGACAGCGACGAGGGCGCTGGAGACCTTCTTGGTGGTCACCCCCTGCCGCTGGACTTCTTCGGGCAATTGAGCGAGGGCCGCGGCAACACGGTTCTGGGTCAGCACCGTATTCATGTCGATATTGGTGCCCAGCTCGAAGGTGACATTCAAGGTGTACGATCCGTCGGCCGAACTCTGGCTCGACATGTAGAGCATGTTCTCGACGCCGTTGACCTGCTGTTCGATGGGGGCGGCAACCGTTTCGGCAATTACCTGAGGATCCGCGCCCGGATAGTAGGCCTTGACTTGAACAACGGGCGGCACGATCTCCGGGTACTGGGAAATCGGCAGCGTGAACACGGCCATTCCTCCGGCAAACACGATAATAATCGAGATAACCGAAGCAAATATGGGCCTTTCGATGAAGAAGCGACTGAACATAATGAGCCTCGGTTACTTTCCTGAAGATGGAGCAGCCTTGCCGGTCTCTTGTGGCGGCGACTCTATGGAGGACTCCTTAGGCGTGACCTTTGCGCCCGGCCTTGCCCGTTGAATGGCATTGACGACGACCCACTCATCCGTCTTCAGGCCTTTCTCGATGACCCGCAGGGTTCCTTCGAGCCGGCCGGTCTCGACGAGCCGCTGTTCCACTATGTTGTCCTTATTCACCACGAGGACGTATCTTCCCGCCTGGGCGACTCCGACGGCGAGTTCGGGAACGAGTAATGCCTCCTTCTCGACGAGAGGGACCCGGACACGGCCGAAGAGGCCGGGGAGGAGCAACTTTTTCTCGTTGGGAAAGACGGCCCGGACTCTCAGGGTTCCCGTGCTCGGATCTACGCGGGGTTCTGAAAAATCTATCTTCCCTTGGTGGGGGTAGCCCGATTCGTCGGCAAGCTGCAGGTACGCGGGGGGCTTCTCCCGGTCCGCCGGCGTCTCCGTTTGGATCCGGGGCCAGCGTCTCATGAGCATGAGGAGGTCGCGTTCGCTCACATCGAAATAAACGTACACCGAATCGTCGTTGACAATTTCGGTGAGGAGAGTCTTGTCCTTCGCCCCGACAAGATTGCCCACATCCACGTAATTGCGGCTGACTCTGCCGGTTATCGGTGCGGTGACACGCGTGTAGGACAGGTCGAGCTTGGCCTTTTCCAGGCCGGCTCTCGCAATGCCCACCTGAGAGTCCGCCACCACATCCTCCGCACTCTGCACATCGTATTGGAGTTGGCTGATGGAACCCGATGAAAGAAGCTGTTGGGCTCTTCTCAGGTTCGCCTTCTTCAGGTTCAAGTCTGCTTCCCGCCCCCTGACGGATGCTTCATCCTGGTCGACCTGGGCTTGATAGGGCTTGGGATCTATGAGGAATAGGAGATCGCCCTTTTCCACCCGAGCCCCGGGTTCAAAATTCACGCTTTTCAACCAGCCTTCCACTCTTGCTCGAATCTCCACGAACTCCAGGGCGGCCGTTGTCCCCGGGAACTCGAGGGATTCCATTACGTTCTTTTTCAGAGGCCGGGCGACAATGACCTCGGGCGGCGGTGGCTCGGGCACCCGGGCCTTTTCGCTACAACCGAGTATGGCCACGGAAGCCAAAGTGACGAAGATCAGCACTGCGGATAATCTCGTAGCGTTCATGAGCCGGACTCCTAATTTCTGCTGCAATAAGTAATTCACCATATGTTGCTTCGGCCCGGTCGTCAATGGAAAACACTTCCATCGAGCAAGACACGCGACGAGCGAAACAATCAGCCTGGAACGGTCATTGAGACAGGCCGACGAATACTCTGTGGACAGGTTGGCCCACACATAGTACACTACAGTGGCGAGACCCCGCAGGTGATTCGGAACTGGTTGAATAACAAGTGGATGTAACTTCTCAATAAGTCCGGGCCATTTCCCCCCTCTTATCCCCCCGCAAGCGGGGGGAAGCGCTCCCTCCCTGCTTGCGGGGAGGGTCGGGGAGGGGAATTCTTGGAATTCGCCCGGGGTTTTTGAGAAGTTACAAGTGGATAGCGTAACGGCCTTGCAGCCCGAAGAGTGGTGCGGCCCCTTGCCAAGAGTGACGGCGACCCGGTTCATACTGTATTTCGAGTGGGGTTACCGACTTCCAACTCTGCCCCAGGAGGTTCATAGTGAATACTTTCGATTCAATCCTTCCGCTGAGACGGATGCCGGCAGTGCATGGTCCTACAATTTTCGAGGCCGCGTGCAATCGCTACATGGGGTCTACTTGGAAACTGCCGGCATTTCGGGCCCTCTGTTGCCGGGTCCTGATCGTGAGCATTTCTTTGCTCATGGTTTCAGGATGCGGCAGGTACAAGGAGGTGATCGAGAACGCCAAGCAACAGATTGACAAGCTGAACGCCCAGGTGGAGCGATTGACCGAGGAGACTTCCCGGTTGAATCAGGACAAGAGTCGTCTAAGTGACCAGTTGAAGACTCTTTCCGAGAAGACTGAGCGAATTCAGCGAGAATTTGAAGACCTCAACAAGACGAAAGCATCTCTTGCTGCCGAAAACAAAGAGATGAGGAAGAAAGACAGCGGATCTGAGCTGGAAATCGCGTCTCTCAAGAACGAAAAAACCCGCTTAACCCAGGAAGTCGAGGAACTCAAGAAACGGTTGTCTCAATCAGCTCCGCCGCCGGAATCATCTGAGGCCACGCCCTCCACGGCCGGCATGGGGAGTCCAAAGCCGCAGGAACAACTCAGTCCATGTGATGCGGTAATCGCTTTCATTAAGGCGAGCGAAGCAGTCGTCAGGCAGCAGAGAGGCACGGAACGGACACGATTGCTGGAACAGGTGAAGCAGCAGTTTGCACCGAAAATGAAAGGAGCGCCTGAGAAGGCCATAAAAGCCGCGGAAGACTGGGTGAAGGAGGGAACGAAATTCTGGGATAAACCCGATGAAGATTCAACGTTCCGCCTTCTGAGACTGAGGAATACCGTCTTGCAGTCCTGTGGAAGGTCACCGGACGAAGCCGGGTTCAAGTAATAACGACTGAAATTCTCGGAGAAGATCTCAGGATTAATCCTCGTTCAACGCTCGGTCACCTTGGCTCTCTTCCGAATTCGGCTTTATCGTATCGAGGCATCGGCAAGGCTGCGCGCACATCGATAGACAACCTCCTTCGTTGCTGCCTGTGCCAATGGCGAGCCCGCCGGTGAAGAGACGGATCCTACTCGAACAAATCGTCATCGGGTCCGTCACTTTTGTCGGCACTGTTGCGGGTGTACACCGTCGTACACCGCTCCGCGTACCCCTCAGCCGTGAAGCAGGTTCTACAGTCCGTTTCTTCCCCGAGTACCCCCGGTTCCAACAGCACCTCCATGCCCAAGGACGCGTACGTTTCGCTCATCTCGGACACGCGGGGGCCTTCCCCCGTGAATCTCCTGAGCCATCCCGCTTCCACCAGTTCCCTGTGCCGCTTTGCAGCATGCTCTGAATCCATGTGATCTCCTCGGTTTCTTGAACAAGTCCTCATTCTCTCAACCTACAACAAACGAATGGACGGTAAAATGCCTCCTAAGTGTTCCCTCACGTGAATACGGCGACACATTCTCAACCTCTTGAGATTGCCGTGCCCTCCCAAGGCCTCGGGCTCGCAATGAGAAGGTTCAGCGTGGTGCCGTGACCGTCCGCGCAGTCGGGAACAGTCTTTGCTTGACACCCCGTGCTCGATTATGTCAGAAATGACATAACGTGCCGATGATGCATTATCCACGGCCTTTACCTTATCCCGGGTCCGGCCGTCGGCCCACGATGCATGGAGATGGTCCCGCCGGAAGAACCGGCGCAAGCAAGGTGCAAAGGCATCACCGATGTCATAGTGTGCGAAGGAGATCGTTGATGGACTACCGGTTTGTGAGAACCACATGCCCTTACTGCGGTTGTGGTTGTCAGATGCTGCTCGAAGTTTGCGGCGGAAGATTGGTGGGAACGCTTCCCCTCAAGACCGCTCGCATGAATTACGGAAAACTTTGTATCAAAGGCTGGAATGCCCACCAGTTCGTCCATAGCCTCGACCGCCTCACCAAACCGCTCGTACGGAAGAACGGGGAACTCAAGGAGGTCTCGTGGGAAGAGGCACTGGACAAAGTGGTTACCGGCCTTTCCGATATCAAGGACAAGCACGGCGGACAAAGCGTCGGTTTCTTCAGTTCCGCCAGGACGTGCAATGAGGAGAACTATCTCGTTCAGAAGTTGTGCCGGGCAGGATTCGGGACGAACAACGTCGACCATTGCGCCCGTCTCTGACACGCTCCCACGGTGGCAGGTCTGGCCGCCTCTTTCGGTAGCGGAGCAATGACGAATTCGATCCCTGAAATCGAAGACGCGGCGTGCATCTTTCTGATCGGGTCCAACACCACGGAAGCCCATCCGCTCATCTCGCACAGGGTCTTTCGGGCAAAGGCCAAGGGCGCGAAACTGATCGTGGTGGATCCGAGAAGAATCCAGCTCACCCTGATGGCCGACATCCACGTGAGACTGAACTTCGGCACGGATGTGGCCCTCATCAACGGCATGATGCACGAGATCATTGCCAACAATTGGCACAACGCGGAATTTGTCGCGGAACGTACCGAAGGGTTTGAAAGCCTGAAGGCAAAGGTCGAGGAGTACCCCCTGGAGAGGGCATCCGGGATCACCGGCGTTCCTCCCGATGTGATTCGGGAAATCGCCCGGCTTTACGCGACGTCGGAGCCTTCCACGATCATGTACACGCTGGGCATCACCGAACATTCTCACGGTGTGGACAATGTGAAGTCTCTGGCCAACCTGGCAATGCTGACGGGGCATATCGGCAAGCCGTCGAGCGGAGTGAATCCCATGCGCGGGCAGAACAACGTTCAGGGGGCCTGCGACATGGGGGCATTGCCCAACGTCTATGCCGGTTACCAGGTCGTTACCGACCCGGGCGTCAGGGAGAAGTTTGAAAAGGCGTGGGGCGCCGAGCTGTCTTCCGAAGTCGGTCAAACCATTCCCGACATGATGGACAAGCTTATCGACGGCAGCATGAAAGGCCTGTTCATTGTCGGCGAGAACTCCCTGATGAGCGACCCGAACACTCATCACGTCGCCAAGGCGCTCGGGTCCGCGGAATTTCTCGTGGTGGAAGACATCTTTCTCACCGAGACCGCGGCAATGGCCCATGTGGTACTGCCCGCAGCCTGCTGGGCCGAAAAGGAAGGAACGTTCACCAACACCGAGCGCAAGGTGCAACGCGTGCGGAAAGCGGTTGAGCCTCCGGGGGAGGCCAAGCCGGACTGGGTGATATTGTCCGAGATAGGCAAGCGCCTTGGACTGTCCATGGACTATGCGTCCTCTGAAGAGATTCTTGCGGAAATGGCGTCTCTTGCGCCGAGTTATGGCGGCATAAGCCACAAACGGCTTGACGCCGAGGAATTGCAGTGGCCTTGTCCTTCCCCCGACCACGAGGGGACCCGGTTCCTTCACGGGGGGCGGTTCACCCGCGGTCTCGGCCTCTTCAGCGCCATAGACTATCGTCCGTCGGAAGAGTTGCCGGATGAAGAGTATCCGTTCGTGCTCACCACGGGACGCCGATACGCCCACTACCACACGCGCACGATGACCGGCAGATGCCCGTCGCTGCACAGGGAGTTCCCGAGACCCATAACTCAAATCAACCATGTGGACGCGGCCAAGCTGGGATTACGTGAGGGGGATCGGGTCAAAGTCATCTCGCGGCGCGGAGAAGTAGAGACATTTGTCCGTCCGGGTGATATTGTTCCCGAGAAGGCGATCTTCATGGATTTTCATTTCGCGGAAGCAAACTCGAATGTGCTCCTCGGCACATCGCTGGATCCGGTTTCCAAGACTCCGGATTACAAGGTCTGCGCAGTGAAACTCGAAAACCCAAACGGAGCACTCTCCCGGTCGGAAGAACTTCAGGCAGCCGAAGGAGAGAAATGAACGGAGTCCGAACTCATGAAACAGGTGAGCTTCACCCTGAATGGGAGTCCCGAAGTATGCGCAGCGGATGAAACACTGGTTCTGCTCGACTATCTGAGACAACGGAAGGGGTTGACCGGAACAAAGCAGTCCTGCGACCGTAAGGGTCAGTGTGGGGCGTGCACGGTGATTGTCGACAAGAAGGCAGTCCGTTCGTGTCTCACCCGGGTGGCGAATCTCTCCGGTGCGGATGTCATGACCGTCGAAGGGCTGGGAACGCCTGAGAATCCGCACCTCATCCAGGAAGCGTTTGCATTGGCCGGTGCCGTCCAATGCGGATTCTGCACGCCCGGGATGATCATGGCAACCAAGGCCTTGCTGGACGAGAATCCCGATCCGGACACGAAAGCAATAAAGAAGGCTCTTGCCCGTAATCTCTGCCGTTGCACGGGGTATGCAAAGATTGTTTACGCGGTGAAACTTGCCGGAAGGTTTCTCCGCGGGGAGACCACCCCCGGAGGGATCAGGCCGGATCCCGCCATGGGGACCATAGGGGTATCTTTGCCGCGGCCCACCGCCATGCTTATGGCCACCGGCAAGGCACTGTATTCGGCCGACATCCAAATGGACGGGATGCTCGAACTCGCAGCCGTCCGTTCGCCCCACGCCCGGGCGAAGATCAAATCGATCGACACTTCCAAGGCAGGGCAACTCCCCGGCGTTGTCGCGGTGATCACTGCCAAGGACATCCGCGGGACAAACCGTTTTCGACCCGATCAGCCCATCCTCTGCGAGGACATGGTTCACGTGATGGGGGACGCGGTCGCGGCAGTGGTTGCCGAGACGCGTGAGCAAGCCCTTGCAGGGGCGGAGGCCGTGGTCGTCCGGTACGAACCCTTGCAGGCGGTATCCAGCGTTCACGAAGCCTTGTCCGAAGGGAGTCCCCGGGTTCATGAATCCTCGCCGAATCTGTGTTTCACTCATCCGCAGATAAGGGGCGACGCCCGAGCCGCGCTGGAAACCTCCCATGAAGTAGTGGAGGCGGAGTTCTCGACGCAACTCATCCACCAGTCCCCCTTGGAACCGGAGGCTTCCATCGCGTATTTCGAAACGGAGGATGATGACGAAGAGCCCAAGCTCGTCGTCGTGGGACGGAGCATCTACATTCATTATCACCTCAAGATCCTCCAAGATGCGCTCGGATGGGAAAACATGCGCTACGAGGAGGCGTACATCGGCGGTCAATTCGGCATCAAGATGGACATAACCGCCGAGGGATTGGCTGCCGCCGCGGCACTCCATGTGAAACGACCCGTGCGGTATGTGTGCAGCCTTACCGAGTCCATGTGGATAACCACGAAACGCCATCCGTTTTTCATGAAGCTGAGGTTGGGAGCAGACCGCGAGGGTAAGCTTACCGGCTATTCCATTGACTTTACCGTGGAAAACGGAGCATACAAATCCGCCGGCGAGTCGATCATCAAGCGGGCCCTGTTCATGTTGAGCGGATCGTACAATATCCCTCATGTGGAGGCGCACGGCAGTCTGGTGTACACGAATAATGCATGGGGCGGCGCAGCCCGCGGGGCAGGCCCCCCACAGGTCAACTTCGCCCTCGAATCGGCAATGGAGCTCATGGCGGCCAGGCTCGGAATGGACCCTCTTGAGTTCAGGCTCATCAACTCGGTCAGGCCGGGCGGAACCATATCCACCGGTCAGGTGGTGGAGGAATGGCCCTATCCGGAATGTCTCGAGGCTATGCGAGACCGGTATGAGGCGGCGCGCAAGGAAGCATCGAAAGCAAAACAAGGCCGATTCCGGAGGGGAGTGGGGATCGCCGGAGGCAGCTTCGGCATCGGACGAGGCGGTCCCGACCGGTCTCACGTCGCGGTGGAACTCATGCCGGGCGGCGGTCTCACCATTTATGGGTCGGTCGCGGATCCGGGTGAAGGAAACGATGCCATGCTCACCCAGATAGCCTCACACCTCACGGGCATTTCCCCCGACAAGATCACCCTTGTATGCCGGGATACCGACGGAACCCCCGATGCCGGAACCGCTTCCGGCAGCCGTGTGACCCTCATGGGAGGCGGTGCGTTGCTGAAGGCCGTCGAGGCCCTGCAACGGGCTATGACCGAAGCCGGTGCAAAGACGTACGAAGATCTCATGGCGGCAGGGAAGCCGACCAAGTATCTTGGAACCAAGGACGCGGACGCTACGGCTCTCGATCCGGAGACCGGGCAAGGGGTACCATTCGAAGCGCGCGTGCACGGCGTGCAAATGGCCGAGGTGGAGGTCGACGTGGAGACCGGCGAGGTGCGTGTTCTCAAGATTACCGCTGCGGTGGATCCCGGAACCGTGCTCAACCCCATGATCGTGGAGGGGCAAATCGAAGGCGGTCTCGATATGGGTGCGGGTATGGCACTGCGCGAGCACTATGTTCATGGAGAAACCAAAGATTGGGTCACCTCCAAATTCCCCACCATGAAGACCTCGTTTGACATGGAAATCATCCTGCTGCAGACGCCCAGGAGGAGAGGGACCTTGGGAGCCGTTGGGATAGGGGAATTCGTGCTTCTCCCCACCCCGGCCGCGATAGTGACCGCGATTCAGGACGCGACGGGCGGGGAACGTATCCGGCATCTCCCCGCGACGCCGCAGCGGGTTTTGGAATCCATGGGAAAGGCGTAGGTGCGTAGGGACTGTCGCACAACAAATCTTTCATCGTTCCGGCTTACTAGTCCGGCCTTGAAAGACCGGTCTACTCTCATACGGTCCCTCCGGGACGTACATGATGAAAGTGTCTCAAAACTGTCGGAGCGACGTGAACAGCGCCACGATTAGCATCACGAACCGACTTTTGAGACAGTTTCTGATCGCTTGCCCCGACAGGGGCTGTTGAGAGTAGCCCGGTACTTCAGTGCCGGGTCAAAAGCCAAGCGAGTAGTCTCACGATCGTTCGGTGACCGACAATGTTGTAACAGTTGTTTTGGGACAGACGCATAGTACTCGGAAATGGGACAGGATGGCGGCATCAAGGCTTGCGGAGCAATCCGGGGACACGATTCCGAGTCTTGCGAGGTCGCATGGTTCCGTTCGCAAAATCGGATCATGTCCCCGATTGCCGGCGGCCCCCCATGGCCGTACCATTAGACCGAGAGGGCCGAGGGATGACCGGCTTATCGGGTGACGGACCCTTATTCGACGAAGAAGGTTTCCTCGTGTACCCGGAGGAGTGGACGCGAGAGACCGCTCAGGCCCTAGCACCGGAGGCAGGGCTCAGTGAGCTGACGGATCGCCACTGGACGGTGATCAATTTCATGCGGGATTACTACATCCTCAATGGAAGAGCCCCATTACATAGAGAAGTGCGCAAAGGAACCGGCCTGAAGCTCATGGAAATTGAGAGGCTCTTTCCACAAGGCATCCGGCACGGCGCTCGGCGCCTGGCCGGTTTGCCCAATCCGAAGACGTGCTGAACAGCAATGGTTGATGCAAACCGGACCGTATACCTGGACAACGCGGCTACCTCGTTCCCAAAGCCTCCCGAAGTCGTGCGGGAGATGTTTGAAACGTACGCTCGCCTTGGGGTTTCGCCCGGCCGCGGCAGCTATGATCTCGCCGCACAATGCGAACAATTCGTCTATGGCGTGCGAAACCGAATCAACGATTTCTTTGGCGGTGATGGTCCGGAACGGGTCATCTTTGCTTCCAATTCCACCGACGCGCTCAATACCATTATCCTCGGTCTTGCCGAACCTGGATCTCACGTAGTGAGTTCGAGGCTGGAGCACAATTCGGTGCTCAGGCCTCTCCATCATCTTCGCGATAAGGGCCTGATAAGCCTTGATCTCGTCCCGTTTGACGCCGACGGCTTTATAGATCCTCAAGATGTGGCAAAGGCCATTAAGCCTGCAACAAGGTTTGTCATACTCAACCACGTGTCCAATGTATTGGGAACAGTCCAGCCCGTAGCGGCCGTAGGCCGTGTTTGCACGGAGTATGAAGTGCCGCTGATCCTCGATGTATCTCAAAGCGCCGGCGTCGTACCGATCCACATGCGATCCATGGGAGTCCGCGCAGTCGCCTTCACCGGCCACAAGTCCCTTCTCGGCCCGACGGGGACCGGGGGGCTCGTGTTGCGGGATGATCTCGACGTGCGGGCCTCCAGGTTTGGAGGAACCGGCTTCGAATCCTGGACGACGGTGCAGCCGGAGCAGTATCCGTACCGCCTGGAAGCCGGCACCCCCAATGTTCTGGGCATAATCGGCCTTTCAGCGGGGCTCGGATACATTACCCGGCGCGGAATGGAGAACATTTACGGCCACGAGATGCAGCTCGCTCGGACGCTTCGAGACGGGCTCGCCTCAATGGACAACGTGCACCTGTATTGTTGCGAAAGATTGGACAACCATGTCGCGGTGCTCACGTGCAATATTGAGAACCTCGACCCGGAGGACTTCGCCGCGATTCTGGACGGGGATTTCATGATCGCAACCAGGTCGGGACTGCATTGTGCTCCGTTGGTTCACAAGGCCCTGGGAACCAGTCCAAGGGGTAGTGTACGTTTCAGCCTCGGCCCCCTCAACACCGCTGAAGACGTTTCATTGGCTCTGCAAGCCGTTCAGGCAATTATCGGAGATTGAGGGATCGGGAACGCACGGGACGGGTTTGAACCCCGCCCCAGCGCTCCGAACCGCTTCACGGCCGTCTCCCCGGCGACCTCTCACCCCAATCCGAGATCCGCGAGTTTTTCTTTTGTCGGGATGCCGGTCTGTTTGTCCCATCCCCTCAGTTCGTAGTATTCGTCCTTCATGTGCTCGAACTCATCCCTGTCCAACACGGCCCCTTCATACTTTCCTTTGGTCAGAGGCTCTTCGAAGAATTTCTTCGGCAAGGAATCATCGGCCCGTGTCAGGCCCTGCCGTACATCGAACATCCGTTCCAGGTTACGTATCCGTTCGGAAATATTCATTGCCCGGTCCATGTCCCAATCCTTGCCCGTCACCAGCTGGAAGAACCGCCAGGCCCGCGTCGCATCGTGGAAGATGAACAGAGTGTAGGGATAGGTACATACGCCGAGGCTGTCCGCGATGCGTTGATCATGTTCCGAAACGATGGCGGACAATGCCTTACCCTGGTACGAGGACGGAATTGCCGCCTCTTCGCTTCCGAACTGAGCCTTTGATACCTGCTGGAACCAATCCGGGGCATTGTGCCACTCGAACTCGATGAGGCTTCCCCGCAAGGGGAGAGGATCCCCGCGATGGCCTACCGCCTGCATGAGTGCGGAAGCGTGATATGCCCTGAACTCGTAGGGGTGCGGTGCAAGCCCTTTCACCAAGTCGACTCTTTCCACCGCGGCAGGCCCGAAGCTCTCTGCTGCGGCCAGTTGGCCCTCGGCGAGGATATCGCCGTACCCCTCGCGGTTGGCTATTTTGAGGATCGTTTTCAGTATCGCGTCGGCGCTGCCTCGTTCCATCGGGATTCCATCGGTATCCTTGGCTGAAATGATGCCCTCGTGGTACAGCTCCATGAGCAGGCCGATGGCCGCAGAAGTCTCGGTCGAGTCCAAACCGAGACGGTTGGTGAGGGAAATGGCCTTCCAGAACACGTCCATGTCCAGATTCCACACCGACCCGGTAAAACCGCTCCACGGCTCGCAGGTTGTGTGCCCTTTCCCGATCTCCGGCACGGAAAGGAAGTTCTTGCAGCGCACCGGGCAGGCAAAACAGCCGACGTTCTTGATCTGATGGTCCTCTACGTACCTGGGGCCGCCATAATTGTCGATGATGTCCTCCCAGTGCACGTCTTCGTAATACCCCACCGGAAAGAAGCTCAGCTGATACATGACGGAAACGAACCGGACACAGCCCCAGTTGGAGAGTTCCTGGCAAGCGGGATGCTCGCGGATTTCTCTGTTGGTGTCCAAAGACAGTTGCAGCATCTCCTCGGGCTTTGCCACCCCAACCGTACCCGACCCGCGGACAGCGACGGCCTTGAGGCTCTTGGATCCCATGACGGCTCCGATACCGGTTCTCCCCGCGGCGCCGGCCACCTCGGTGATCAGGGCGGCGAAACGGACCAGTTTTTCCCCGGCGGGACCGATACATACCGACTTGATCTCCGGATCTCCCAGCTCATCCTGAATGAGCTTCTGGGTCTCGAAGGTATCCTTGCCCCACAAATGCTCCGCACTCCGGATTTCGACCTTTCCATCTTTGATCCACAGGTAGCACGGCTTGTCGGACTTACCGGTGATGATGATGTGATCGAATCCCGCATACTTGGCCTCAGGTCCCCAATAACCGCCGAAATTGGATTTTGCCCTGAGATTGCTCATGGGTGAAAGCGCGGTCACGTCCGTCCGTCCCGAAGAAGGGATCGACGT
>JAZDHD010000425.1:0-11708 GCA_043806215.1 Pseudomonadota bacterium
CGCCATATTATTCCCGCGTTCCGCCCATGTCAAGCGAAGAGTCTCGGAGGAATCCGTCACCGAACGGCCATGTCCGCCGGTCACAACGGTTCGCCGGGGAGACGGTGCACGCAAACGGAATCCGCTGCCGTATTTATGCCACGAAGCCATTAGTGCTTTGTTTCAGAATTACGGTCGCACATTTTCGTCTCGCGGCCATGTTGGGTGCCGGCAAGAACAATATCCGGGCACGGAGGCCCGGGCTACGAAGGACTGTCATGAAGCCTTAGACCTGTTTCGTGGGGTCCCGCGGAACGCGGGATGCCCGCCCGGGTAGGCACGGGGGCCTATCCCTACGAGAACGAGAAGGAAGAGGACTTTCAGGTGAATACGGTGTCGTATCCAAGGCAGCAATACCGGCTTTGGTAGCGCCGGCCTCCCCGCGTTCCGCGGGGTATTCTTTAGTGGAAACAACGTACTATCTCTCGCCCGGCAGGGACGCCGGGACGCTACTGAAGCCCGGGACGCAGCCAACGCCGGCCTCTTCGGCAGCGCCGGCCTCCGTGCCGGTATTCTTCTCCTCGAACGCCCGGCAGGGACGCCGGGTCGCTACTGAAGCCCGGTATGCAGCCATCGCCGGCCTCTTCGGCAGCGCCGGCCTCCGTGCCGGATTCTTCTACTCAATCGCCCGGCAGGGACGCCGGGACGCTACTGTTTTCGCCCGGCATCCCGCGCAGAACGGGGGACGGGTCGCTATTGCGCGAACTCAAGAACGCGGCACAGTATTGCCGAGCGCATTAGGTTTTCCGGTCGGCCTCCCGCAGCAACTTCTCTGCAATCGTAAGAATTTCGGGAATATCCGTCGGCTTTCCCAGGATCGCATCCACACCGCAATCGGTCATTCTTTCCGCATACCCTTGATGCACGTCCTCCATATCCGCCCGGCCCGTCAGGAGGATAACCGGAGTCTTCGCGACGTCCCTTTCCCGACAGACCTCCTTGATTCGTGCCGCCACCTCCCAGCCGTCCAGATCCGGCATTTCCAGATCACAAACGACGAGGTCCACCGGCGTCTCCTCAAATATCCGGATGCCTTCGGAACCCGACACGGCAGTGAGGGTCGTCTGTCCGAACTGGGCCAAGCCTGCAGAGAACATTATCAAATACGGCTCTCTATCATCGATGGCAAGAATGCGGAGTCTCAGGGTGGGCTCCTCGATATGGGCCTCTTGCCGCGGCATTGACGCAAGGGGAGAAAGGGCGGATCCAGGCGGACGGACTCCCTCATGTGCCGCTCTCCGGCCATGGCCGGGTCGATCGGCGTTCGCCGGACTTCCCTCCGAACCGGCCTCATCCAAGATTCTTCGGACCTCACGGAGAAAGTCCCGGACATCGAACGGCTTGGCGATGAATGCAACGGCACCGGCTTCAACGATCTTGTTCGACGTAATTGTCCCCGAGTACCCGCTTGCCACAAAGACGTTGGCCGTGGGATTCAACGTAAGGATTTCCTCAAGACACTGCTCTCCTCCCATTTCCGGCATGATCAGATCAAGAACGACGAGATCGATTTCTTCCATCTTTTGACGGTAGATTTCCAGCGCCCGGCTGCCGTTTGCCGCAGAGATTACCCGGTAACCGTTGCGGGTCAAACTCCGTTCCAGCATATTTCTTACGGTGTCCTCGTCGTCAACCAGGAGGATGGTCTCGGTTCCTCGTTGGGGCGTCTGCTTGACCTTCACCGCAGCATCGGGCACGGCTTGGCGGCCGAGTACGGGTAGGCGGATGGTGAATACGGTCCCCCGTCCCGGCAGGCTTGTGCACGTGATATGGCCGCCGTGATTCTTGACGATTCCGTACACGATGGAAAGCCCCAAACCAGTCCCTTCACCCGCGGACTTCGTGGTAAAGAAAGGCTCGAAAATGTGCTCGACGACCTCTTTCTTCATTCCGTGGCCGGTGTCGGCAATTCTCAGCTGCACATACTCCCCGGGGTTCACGCCCAATTGGTTCCTACAGTAGTCCTCGTCCAGCGTGACGTTTTCGGTTTCAATGCTCAGCTTCCCCCCTCTGGGCATGGCATGGTGGGCATTGACCGCAATATTCAGGAGCACCTGTTCCATCTGGATGGGGTCGGCATTCACCGTGTGCAGGTCATCCGCCGTGGACAATTCGATCTCGATCATCCGGGGAATGGTCCTTCTGAGAACCGTGTGGAACCGTTTCAACTGCATGTTGAGGTTTACGGGACGCAGCTCGCTTTCCACCTGTCTACTAAAGGTAAGAAGGCCCTTAACCAGCTCGCGTCCGTCCATCGCGGCCTTCCGGATAATCTCCAAATTCCCGGCATCCGGTGATTGCCTGCCCTTGTCCATGAGTACCATGTCGGCATACCCCAGGACGATTTGGAGCAGGTTGTTGAAATCGTGAGCAATTCCTCCCGCCAGAGTGCCGATGGATTCCATCTTCTGCGCTTGATGAAGCTGTTTCTCCAGGAGCATCTGATGCGTCACGTCACGCTTCACTGCAACATAGTTGCTTATTCTGCCGAACTCATCCTTGATGGGCGAGATCGTTGCTTCTTCCTCGAAGAGCCTGCCGTCCCTCCTCCGGTTAATGAGGCGTCCCCTCCAGACATCGCCCCTGACAAGGGTCGCCCACATGCCCTTGTAGAATTGCTCATCATGCTCTCCGCTCCTTATGATGCCGAAATTACTGCCCAGTGCTTCAGTGCGGGCATACCCCGTGACCCTTTCAAACGACGGGTTGACATACTTGATTGTCCCCTCATGATCGGTAATAACAATGGTTTCGGCTGCTTGTTCAATGGCCGTCATAAGGAGCATACACTCCTCTTCCGCCGCCTTTTGTTCCGTAGTCTCCCGCAGAACCCCGCAAATGTTTCCCGGCATGCCGTTCCCGGAATGGACCGCCCGGAAATGAGCGGAACAATGAATCCGGGTGCCGTCTTTTTTCCCTGCAATGATCTCAAGATTTTCAATCGTTTCACCGTGATTGCCGGCCCGGGCGAAGCCTTCCCGCAGTATGGGATCGGCAGCGATATCGAAGAGAGACGAGCCGACCACATCTTCCCGCCGATACCCGAAGACCCGTTCCACCGAAGCGCTCACCTCCAGGACGGTTCCATCACGTAGTGCCTCGAAATACACATCCCGGACGGTCTCAAGGATTTGCCGGTATTTCCGTTCGCTCTCCTGCATCTTCTTTTCCATCCGGTGTTTGTAGAGGGCCGTCTCCATGGCACGCGGCAATCCGCAAAGAGATACGGGTTTGGTCAGGTATATGCATGGAGCTCCGCCGGTTTCCCGCCGTCGAGCACTTCCCGCTCCGGGTGATCGGCAAGGTAAACGGAGGCGGCGTCCGGCGGGACGTGAATCCGAATGTCCACTCTCACCCTTATCCGGAGGGCGAGATGGGCAAACGCCCTTTCGCAGAGTCTTCAGCCCCGCTCACCATCGCTCGGACGGCAAACCGCATGTATTCTACAAAAGTGTTCACAAGAGGGCAGGTCCCCCGGTTCGATCATCTCAAAAAGGTTATGGATGCGCGTCAACAAAACCAGTCTCGTCCTCCGACGATCCAACCCCTTGAATATTCTGAAGACTCACATGCCCATCCCCCATTATACATTCTTAACGTTCCGTTGGGAACCCCCGATTTACCGGTACTTGACGGCGCAAGTACTGCGACGCATTAACGGAATCCTCCCCCGTGAGGGAGCGGGAAACATGGGGAGTCCCGGCCCCGCAGGCGCATCGTCGGTGAAGATATATGGGCCGCCCGGCAGGTGCGGTTATGAGGACACATGCGTCAAGCAAAGAGAGGCAGGGGATGAAGAGCATCCGCATCCCCGTAGGAAGATCCGGGACACGCGGGTTCCGCACGTCAAGCGGAGGCCTTCATCATTTCTTCTTCAGAGATGTCGAAGTTGGCATAGACTTGCTGAAGATCATCGTGATCGTCGAGGACATCCATCATTTTGAGCATCTGTTCGGCCTTCTTGCCGTCCAGCTTCACGGTATTCTGGGGAATCATCGTGATCTCGCTCAGTTCGATTTTCCAACCCTTCTCTTCCACTGCGGCACGAACCGCCTCGAATTCGGCAGGTCCGGTGGTTATTTCATACGCATCCCCATCCAGGTTCACGTCCTGAGCCCCAGTTTCCAACGCGACTTCCATTACTTCGTCTTCGTCGAGACTTTGCGCGGCTATCTCGATGACGCCTTTCTTGTCGAACATCCACGCGACGCACCCCGACTCTCCGAGATTGCCGTTGTACTTGTCGAAAATGTGCCGGATCTCGGCCACGGTGCGGTTCTTGTTGTCGGTCAGGCATTCCACGAGTACTGCCACACCGCCCGGACCGTACCCCTCGTAGGTGATCTCTTCATAGGACACGCCGGCTATTTCACCCGTCCCACGCTTGATCGCCTTCTCGATGTTGTCCTTGGGCATATTGGCCGTTCGCGCGGCGATCGTCGCGGTTCTCAATCGCGGGTTCCCGTCCGGGTCTCCCCCACCCATCCGGGCGGCGATGGTGATCTCCTTGATCAGCTTGGAGAACATCTTGCCGCGCTTGGCGTCGGCCGCGCCCTTCTTGTGTTTGATGGTGCTCCATTTATTGTGGCCGGACATCCCAAAACCTCCGCTCTCTTATGGTGTCTTCGATAACGTATTTCCGGAATTGCTCGGTTTGGCCGCGGGGCGGTCCCGCATCCCGCGGGATTGCCGGAACCGGCGGAACGGCTCGTCTCTCGTCCGTTTGTCCGCCCGTCTCCGGCAGAACTCCGAGGCTACCTACTGCCTACCATGGACCAACAGAACTTTCAACAAGGATCGGCAGGTGTGTGGTAAAGTGAGCGTCATTTCATCGCGACACGGCAACCCGGCCGCGCATCGTTCATAACGGAACTCGTTTTTCTCGTGAGATCCAGCCGGAAATGCAGACGAGACCGGCAAGCTGAGGCAGAAAGGCATGTCCGACGACCGAATCATAACAGGCCGGCCGATCCGCGGAGACGAGCAAGTCGAGAGAAGCCTCCGCCCGATCAGCCTCAACGAATACGTGGGCCAGGAAAAGGTCAAGGCAAATCTCGCGGTGTCCATCGAAGCGGCCGCAGCGAGAGGCGAGGCCTTGGACCACGTTCTCTTTCACGGTCCTCCCGGGCTGGGAAAGACCACCTTGGCGCACATCATCGCCCGAGAAATGGGCGTACAGCTACGGACCACATCGGGGCCCGTCGTTGAAAAGCCCGGGGACCTGGCGGCTATCTTGACCAACCTGGAGAGCCGCGACGTGCTGTTCATCGACGAAATACACCGCTTGTCTCCCGTGGTCGAGGAAATACTCTACCCAGCGATGGAGGATTTCAAACTCGACATCATTATCGGCCAGGGACCCAGTGCACGGACCATCAAGCTGGATCTGGTTCCGTTCACACTGGTGGGAGCCACCACCAGGAGCGGGCTCTTGACCAATCCGCTGCGCGACCGGTTCGGGATCCTCTTTCATCTGGATTTCTATACCACCCAAGAACTCACCATCATCGTGAAACGGTCTGCGTCCATCCTCAATGTGGAGATCACCGATTCCGGCGCCGAGGAGATCGCGAGCCGATCCAGAGCTACCCCTCGCGTGGCCAACCGCCTGACCCGGCGGGTGAGGGATTACGCCCAGGTGAGAGCGGACGGCATCATCGACCGGAAAACCGCATCCGCCGCGCTGGATATGCTGGACGTGGACGCTACGGGACTGGATGCAATGGACCGGAAATTCCTCGAAACCATACTGTTCAAGTTTGAAGGAGGCCCGGTGGGCATAGAAACACTGGCCGCGGCAATCGGTGAGGAGAGAGACACGTTGGAAGACGTATACGAGCCGTACCTCGTAAAGGAAGGCTTCGTTGACCGCACCCCGCGGGGCCGCGTTGCCACCCGAAGAGCATACGAGCACTTCAAGAAGGCCGCGCCCTCCGGGCAGGCAGCTCTCTTCGAGTAGACGGAGAAGGTTTGTTCGGCTGAAGAGGGTGTGCGGGCCTGTGGGTGCCCTTGCACGGCACGGCGTTATGATGTAGGGGCGCCCCCCTGTGGGTGCCTTCGGCGTCTCTGCCGGGCGTTTGAGGAAAAGAATACCCCGCGGAACGCGGGGAGGCCGGTCCCACTGAAGAGGGTGCCTCCCTTAGCAATCTGGGGACACGATTCCGAATTTTGCGAGGTCGCAGGGCACCACTCGCAAAATCGGATCATGTCCCCGATTGCCGGCGTCCCGGGCTTCAGTAGCGACCCGGCGTCTCTGCCGGGCGAAAACGATAGCGACCCGTACCGCGTTCTGCGCGGGATGCCGGGCGTTCGAGGAGAGGAATACCGGCACGGAGGCCGGCGCTACCGAAGAGGCGGGCGTTGGCAGCTTCCCGGGATTCAGTAGCGTCCCGGCGTCTCTGCCGGGCGAAAACGGTAGCGACCCGTACCGCGTTCTGCGCGGGATGCCGGGCGTTTGAGGAAAAGAATACCCCGCGGAACGCGGGGAAGCCGGCGCTGCCCGGAGAGTCCGAATGGCCGGTCGGATCAAAATACTCGACGAAAAAGTAATCAACCGCATAGCCGCGGGAGAGGTGGTGGAACGCCCGGTTTCGGTACTGAAAGAGCTCGTGGAAAACTCTATCGATGCGGGAGCTACTGCCATTCGACTGGAAATCGAGAAAGGAGGCAAGAAGCTCATCCGCGTGAGGGACAACGGAACGGGAATGAGCCATGACGACTCGTTTCAGGCGCTGGAGCGGCATGCCACGTCAAAGCTGACGACCGAAAAGGATCTGGTCGGCATAGCGACCATGGGATTTCGCGGTGAAGCTCTGGCGAGCATCGCTTCGGTATCGCACTTGACCCTGATGACCCGGGAGGAGGCCGACCCCGCGGGAACGGTCATTACCGTGGAGGGGGGTGTGATACGCTCTGCGGACCGCAGGGGCATGGCCGTGGGAACCATGATCGAGATCCGTAACCTGTTCTTCAACGTGCCGGTACGCCGGAAGTTTCTCAAGGCCGTGGCCACGGAAGCCGGCCATGTGCATGAGATCGTCGTAAAGTTTGCGCTGGCCCACCCCGGCACAGGATTCACGTACGTCGAGGACGGCAGGCTCAAGATGGAAGCCCCGGTGGTCGGGTCCACCTTCGAGCGGATCTACACGCTCTTCTCAAAGGATGTACGGGAGAACCTTGTCGAAGTGAACCACGCGGACCAGGAGGGGAAACTGACCGGCTACGTGGCCAAACCGCCGTACGCCCGGTCGAACATGCGTGCCGTCCAGACCTTTGTCAACGGCAGATCGGTGAAGGACAGGCTGATCAACTCCGCGGTGGCCCGCGGTTTCGCCAATCTCATGGAACGCGGCAGGTACCCGTTCGCGATCCTCTTCGTCGAATTGCCGCCCGGGCAGGTAGACGTGAACGTTCATCCCCAGAAGGCGGAAGTCCGTTTCGTAAACCCCAAGCAGGTGTACGACCTCATCCTCAACGGAGTGTACGAGGCCTTGACCGGAGCCCCCTATCGTGTTCCGGGGGCTCTCAAGGACTACGGCCGCCCCCGTCAGCCGACCGACTCGCTCTCACGCCATATGCGGGAAGGGATGCCCGAAGAAGATCCCCGGTTTCCCCCCCGTAGGCCGGATCACCCTGAATCTCGGGTTCCAGGGCAGGCAATGGAGACCATCGACGATGCCGGTGGGAGGCCTTCCGCTGCGCCGGGATTCGAGCAACCACGCGGTCCGTCTCAGGCCCCTCGCATGGACGACTCGGCTGGAGGGTTTTCGTCCCTGGGAATCGTCGGGAGAATCCCCGGCTCTTTCCTCATCCTCCACAACGACGATGAGCTCATTGTCATGGATCAGCATGCCGCGCACGAACGGCTGCTGTTTGACGATCTTGTCCGCTCGGAGCGCGAAGGGCAGGGGTTGGAGTCGCAGGATTTGCTGATTCCCCGCGTGATCGAATTCTCCGTGGTTGAGGCACGGGCCGTGGCAATGCATCTGGACGTGCTCAGCACGGCCGGTTTCAGAATCGAGGAATTCGGCGAACAGGATTTTGTGGTGAAGGGAGTGCCGGCCTGGTTCAACGCGGACGAGGTGGAAGACCTTCTCCACGAACTCGTGGACGTGATGCTGGATACCGGACTGAAGGGAGATCTCCGGCGGATCAAGGAAGAGCTTCTCAAGAGTATGGCATGCAGATCCGCGGTCAAGGAATCCAAGGGCATGCAAACCGAGGAGATACGCGCGCTGCTGAAGAGCCTCGATCAACGCGGATCACCGGAGGTGTGCCCGCATGGAAGGCCCCTTATGGCGAAATTTCCCTTCTCGGAGATACGACGGAAGCTCGGCAGGAGATAAGCGCAGGGGGGATGACCGGCAAGATGCCGGTACCGGTGAAGTCGGCTTCGTAGGATGTGGTGAATCCCGCTGAAGCGGGATGAACCGCATCTGTCGAGGTCTTGAGCGTCTGTCCCAAAACAACTGTTACAACTATGTCGGTCACCGCACCATCGTGAGACTACTCGCTTGGTTTGGACCCGGCACTGAAGTACCGGGCTACTCTCAGTAGCCCCTGTCGGGGCAAGCGATCACGCACGTCCCGGAGGGACCGTATGAGAGTAGACCGGTCTTTCAAGGCCGGACCAGCAAGCCGGAACGATGAAACATTTATTTTGCGACAGTCCCTTAACTCCGAGATTTTCGAAAAGGAAGACCGCAAACGATGCGGTTCCCCCGCACTAAGTGCGGAGTCACCACATCCTACACGAGGGTGTCACCGGTTTGGGCGTACGTGCTCCGAACTGCATTGGCGGCCGTGCACGGATGCGCCACGGAGCACTGAGCCAATGCGGTGCAAATCTTTCAGCTTGCGGGCGATGTGCCGGCGGGTCTTCACGAATGGGATCAGAACAGAATCAACCGTACCGGCCGGGCAAGTTGGACAAAGGATCCGTTGGCGGTGCTGCCCCTCATGGTGGTCCCCACGTGGAGTTTGATCAGGTCCGACAGTTCTTTCACCGATTTGTTGAGGAGGCGCACGCAACCATGAGACTGATTGTAACCGACACTCCAGGCTGAGTTGGTTCCATGAATGCGGTAGGCACCCGCATCGACCATTTGCCGTTGGTCGGTTATGCAGTCCAGTTGGTTGATGACCTCGGCCGTTTGTTGCCGTGGGAGCGGTTTCTTTGTGAAGAACGGCATCATGTGACCGCCGTAAACGGAGTGACTCGCGGACTGTCCCCATGCCCAGGGTCTATCCGGAGGAGGAATCCACAGCGGCTTGTCGTCGAAAATCCTGAGAATAAAGTACGAGCCTTGGGGCGTTGGATACTCATCCGATCCCAGGCCGGTCTTGCACGTGAAGAGGACCTCTCTGCCGCCGTCACGTTTGACGCCGAAGAGCCGGAGTGTGTGTACCTTTCTTTCGACCTGTATCTCGAGCCTGGAATAGAGCCCTGAACCACCCGAGCCCGGATCGTTGAGAGAGGCGATCTTTTCCGAGACGTCGAGTGCCGGTGCGTCGTTCATCAGAGCGGCGCGGGTTTCCGGCGGCAGCGAAGCCACCCTGACCAGGTCTGTGCGCGATGAATCCCGGGAGCCCGTCCCGGGGCGTTGATCTTCCGATGCGGGAACCGGCGGGGACACATTCTCCCCTTGCCCGCCGGAACGGTCGCCGCCGCCCTGATCTTCGCTTGCCCACGACGGAGTGGAAATCAACCGGTCGATTGTCTCGCCCCATGGGACACGCCGTTCCGGAGCTTCATCCCGGAGGGCAAGACTCGATAGGAGGTCCTCCACAAAGGTTCCACTCGATTGAGCAAAGCATGGGACACTCCACAACAGCGCACCGGCGACGATAACAACTATACGCCGGCGCATGAAACACGAACCCAACGGCATTCCTTTATCCCCTCGTCAAGGCGACACCACGCCGTCCCGTATCGTATCCGGGCTCCGGCATGTGCTCCAAGAGTCGTCACATGAAAGTCCTCCGACATGCAACCCGGCATTGGCCGGGGGCCGGCGGACACGGCCCGCCCGGCGGTCCTGATCAGAACGATGTCGGTCAAGGCCCTTTCACGTTTCCATGTGACGTTCCACGCCATATCCCCGGCGTGAACCGTCATTTCCCGGCGAACGGGAAGTCTCATATAACCATAATGAAATCGGGACGGGAGTCAAGCCAAAACAAGACGCGTCGGACCTTGAGTCTTCCGCCGGGCGCTCTGCCGGCAACCGGATCATCTCATACCGAACAGCGGATAGGGATTGTGTCCGTATGAAATTCCGTGAGGGGGAAGCATGAGAGAAGGACATGCCGTTTCAAAGGGGCAGGGTACCGCCTGCTTCTGCAGTGCCGGCGGCGGGCAGGGTGCCTGACACGTGTTGAGCAGGGGAGGAAACTGACACTGTGCCTCGGAAAGTGCGTTCAAGCACTGGCAGTCCCGATGCAACCCGAATGAGAACATGGCCTCACAATCACCGGACGACAAGACCGCGGCGGCCGCTATGATAATCACGGTGAAAAGAAAGAGGATTCGTTTCATTATACACTCCACGGTACAAAGAGCAACTGCGCCCATGAATTTTGCTAATAGAATAGCATACCAACAAACATAATGTCAATAATTGCATTTGAAATGTCCCGGTTAGGACGATTAAACCGAGGCAATCCACTCGATAATCGCTTCCGTGCCGGTGAGGTCCTCGACCACCAGGTCGGCTCCCGCCATGGTCAGGTCCGCCTGCGAATAAGCTCCCGTGGCCGTGCCTATGCAGGGCGTCCCGTGGGCACGGGCACATTCCACGTCCCTGGGGGTGTCTCCCACGACGATGCAGTCCCGATGGTCGACCTGAATGCCCGTGCGTTGCCGGAAGCGCCGTACGGCTATGGGTAGGAGCACGTTCCGGTCCTCGCCGTCACTCCCGAAGGCACCGGCCAAGAAATACTCGTACAGGCCGAAATGTTCGAGCTTGATCCTCGCCCCCGCTTCCACGTTTCCCGTAAGCAGCCCCAGGTGCAGAACGCCGCTTTGGTGAATACGTTCCACGAGTTTCCTTACCCCCGGCTTGACGCGCCCCCGCTTGATCGCCATCTCCGCGGGAAAGTGCCGAAGGTAGACTTCAATCAGTCTCTTCAGGATGTTGTCGTCGGCACTCAAACCGTGAGCTTCGAGAGCTTCCCGGATTATCTGCGGATCGGTTTTGCCTCCGTAGGAGATCCCGTTGAAGCCGTCGGCGATCCCCGTAATCTCCTCGAATGCCCTGGTCATGGCGCTCAGACCGCCTCCGCCGCTCTCAATCAGTGTTTGATCTATATCAAAAAGGATGAATTTGTGCATGATGTAGGGATTTGCCGCGGTTTCTTGTACGGGACGTGTGACCGGATTGCTCCTCGCACTGACGTTTTCGGGGGACACGAAACCGTGTTTTGCCCCTCGGATCTCAGGGCAAAAACGGTATCATGTCCCCCAAAAACGCCCGATACCCCTGATAGTAACGGTCAATTCCGGAAAGAGCAAGACACGGAGGGCATGGCCCAGGACCCTGTCTTAGTCCGAGCCAAGAATGAGTGATCACAGCAATAAGCGGTTTCTTCGGACAGGGAAGTGGGAATGGTGTATGACTGAAAGGGGATCGTCAGACCCACTTTCGTCCGATATGTGCGATGCCGCCGAC
>JAZDHD010000426.1:0-3849 GCA_043806215.1 Pseudomonadota bacterium
AACGGTGGTCACGTCGGCCGAAACGATGACCGGCGGGGTATTGACCACGGTCAGCGTGAAGGTCTGAACGATGGCCGGATCCCCGTGCCCCTCGTCGGCCAGGATATCGAACGTGTAGTCCCCGACGTAGTTGTTGTCCGGTGTTGTCAGTGAGGAAACCGTTCCGTCCGTCGCATCGATGATAAGCCAGGCCGTGCCGAGTACCGGATGCCGGTACGTCAGGGGATTGCCGTCCCAATTGACATTGGGGTCGCTCATATCGAACGAATAGGTTACCCCGTCGCCCTCCTCACTGGTATCCACCGAGAAGGACTGCGAGGATACGTCTTCCACCCATGACGCCCGATCCGGTGAAGTGAAGAACAGGTCGATGTTCCCGACATGAACTTCGAACCTCTCGTAAATGACGCCGCTGTTGCCGTCGTCAAATTTCACCCATACATAGTGATCGCCCACGTCCACGTTGGCGGGATCGCCGGTGACGATGCCCGTATTCCCGTCCACGGACAGCCAGCCGGGTATCGATGCCGGATTCTCCACCGGCGCGGACGGATCGAAGGTCGCGTCGTCGAACGCCACAAGGGTGTACCCGATCAGCCCGGACGGGACGTCCTCATCGCTCGTCTCGACGTCGAACGTCTGGTCGCCGCTCCGCTCGACGAAATAGATGTCCCGTTCGACGTTGAGAAACTCAGGATCGGTATTGTTTACATACAAGGTGAACGTCTGTTGTTCCGTCTCGATCACGCCGTCGTCCCGTTCGGCCAATACGGCAAAAATATAACCTGCGGGGTTTACGTCGCTGTTGTCCGGGTTGCCGGTGATCACTCCGGTGTACTGATCAATGGAAAGCCAGGACGGAACCGATCCGGGGCCGTCCACAAGCGAATACTTGACTGCTATTCCTTCGTTCTCGGTGTCCGTATCCACGTCAAAGAGAAATGCATCGTCTTCGTCCACCGAGTCTGAGTCCGCTGTGTCGAAATCCATGGAGTTCTCGACGGTCAATATGAAGGCCTGGTCCACATTGCCGCCTCCAGTCCCGTCGTTGACGCGGACGAAGAACTCCCAGGTCCCGACATGGGCGTCGGTCGGGGCGCCGGACGTCACCGAGATCACGCCCGTGCCCGAATCGATTTCGAGCCAGTCGGTAACGGGATCGGGACCGTCCACAAGCGAGTACGTCACGCCATAGGGCTCATCTGTGGATTCGACATCAAAGGTCTGTCCCGATACGTCCTCCGTGAACGTTGTCTCCGCGAGTGTCGTGATAATGGGCTGAACGTTGTTCACCGTAATTTGGGCGACCACCTGATCCGTATCGCCGGCTCCGTCGTCCGAGTTGATGATGAAGTCGTACGTGCCGACATCGCGGTTGTCCGGCGTCCACGTCAGCTCGCCGGTGGCCGGGTTGAAAGCGATCTCCGACAACGGAGGCGTACCCGAGGCTCCACGTACGTCTCCCGCATTGGTATTGAAATCATCGAGACTAACCGGATCCTGGCCGACGCCGACACCATCCACATCGATCTCCAGGCTGTATTCAAAGCCGGCGTCTCCCTCACTGGGGGCTTCGACGTCCGCATCGGTCCACTGGAGCTGCTGATCTTCATTCACGGTCTGATCACCCGTGAATGCTATGGATGCATCGAGAACAACCCTTTCCTCCAATTGCTCGAAGATGTTGGTCGGCTCAATGAATTGTACGGGTCGTCGTCTCTTCCGCTTGATCATGGTCACGCCTCTTTCACGTGGAGATGGTTCCGATATGAATCACAAACTGAAACGTTCCTTCTCGGCCGTAGGCAAGGATGCATTTTTCGTGCCGACCTTCCCGCCGCGACGCCACACTTTTTTGACATGTCTTTTCGGCCACTTACCGCTCCACCGCCGGGCACAATTCTACCCACAGCCCGTAGACTCGCGCGTTTGGACTCGCAAATGAGTCACAATGACGCACAGCATCCGCTACACGACAGTGTCTTCAATGGTTTCTTGGGGAGGCGATGAGTCAAAACCGAACATATCCACCCAGTGGCGTGTCAATATGACGCAATCTCCGGATCGTGCCGAAAGCTTGGAATATGATATAGTGACCTGCCCGGAATGCTCCGCGGCGAATGGAAGGAAACCGTGAACCGACAATGGGATACCTGATTCTCGTAACAGGGGGCAGCCGGAGCGGAAAGAGCGACTACGCTCGGCTGCTTGCAGAGGCCTTGCCCGGCCCCCGGGTTTTTATGGCGACCTGTCCGGTGGTGGACGACGAGACCGCGGAAAGGATACGAAGGCACCGCATCGAGAGGGCCGAAACCCTCTGGGACACGGTGGAAGAACCCTTGAATCCTGCAACCGCGATCCGGGAGACGTCGCGGTACAATGTCGTGCTCATTGACTGCCTCACCCTGTGGATCAACAACATTCTGTACTACTCCCTTCAGGAGGGAACGGACATAGACGAAGACCACATCGCCGCAAGGGCCGTTGAACTGGCCGATGCTTGTGCGGAAACCCAAGGAACGGTTATACTGGTGACCAACGAAGTTGGCTGCGGTATTGTCCCGGAAGACAAGATCACCCGGTTGTACCGCGACCTGGTCGGCCGATGTAACCGGATCATGGGCGGGCATGCCGACGAGGTGACGCTGGTATCGTGCGGAATCCCGCTGCATCTGAAGAAAGCTTGCCGGGACCATTCATGAGCCTTGGAGTACGAATGCGTTCTGAAGACGACCGGCAGGATGCCGGTCCCACTGAAGAGGCGCTGCCAAAGCAGGGATAGGTGCCCTGAATACGACGCCGTATTTGCGCCATGGAGCACTAAGTGTCGGTCCCAGGACAAACCTTGCAAGTAGCAATCGGGGGACACGATTCCGAGTTTTGCGAGGTCGCATGGCGCCGTTCGCAAAATCGGATCATGTCCCCCGATTGCCGCCGGCCCACACGGCCATACCACTAAACCGAGAGGCCCGAGGGATGATGGGCTTATTTGGTGACAGACCCTAAGTGGTCGATTTCATAAATGCGATCGCATATCCTGAGCCGTCTTCCCGCGCTACGCCGGGACGACGTCCATTTTCCGGGCTTTGCCCTGTTCCGGTAGGGGCGACCGGCGGTCGCCCGCGGGCGAATGCCATTCGCCCAGCGAGTCGGTATCTCCTCTCGATTGCCCCGAGGGTGGGACCGGCGATTCATCAGATTACGGCCAATCCTTTAAGATGCGGAATTGTCCAACGAGGCCGGGAATCTGCCACGGTGTTGGCACTGCCGATTACTAATCCTTGAATCCCTTACCCCTGTCGTTGAGCGCTTACCCGGCGGGACCAAATCCGTTCAGCTCAATGTTCCCGTCCTCCGTCCTGTTTGCACCCTGAGGGGGGTTGCGCGGCATCGTGACATCCCGTGCAGTCGCACGAACAATCGACCCGACCCCTCTTAGCTTGCCGAAGACTTCGAACGTATCGTCTTACGATAAACGCTGCGCAAAGTGCTACAATTGCTGCTACGACCAATTCTTGCCACATAAATTGTTCCTTACCGACCGTTTCGCTCGCCCGGTCACCCGCTTTCCCCTCGGCGCCATGCCGGCACGACGGCCGGGCTGTGAAAGATCACGGAAAGGCCCGTCATCTTCGTGGGACGGGCGTCCGTCAACTTCTGCCCGGCCGGCTCAGGAAACGCCCAAACCAAGGATCGATCCCGCCGTGTAGACGCACAGGGCGACGCAGTACGCCAGGGTGGTGGTGTACGCCATCGCGAAAAAGGTCCATCTCCAGGTTCCGGTTTCCCGCCTGATGACCACCAGCGTCACGAAACACGGCGCGTATAACATCACGAAGAGAATGAACG
>JAZDHD010000427.1:0-25378 GCA_043806215.1 Pseudomonadota bacterium
GGGCCGCATAGCCGTAGCCCGCCTCTTCGGTGGCCGCGTTCCGAGGGGTATTCTTCTCCTTCTTCAGTGGGACCGGCATCCTGCCGGTCATCAGACTGGATCCCGGCCTACGTCGGGATGACGGGAAAGGGTCCGCTCCGTCATTCTTCGGCAGCGCCGGTGGTATTGAATATTCACCGGCAGGGACGCTGGTGCCCCGCAGGGGCTCACCGTGAGTAGCCACGGGTTTCAACCCGTGGAAAGGGGCATCGATCCAATAATCTGAGCGGCCCTGAAGGGGCCGACCAATGACTCAACGCATCCGTTGTCCAGTTGGCGGACCCCTTCAGGGACCATAACCATCTATTATTGTTAACCGTTTCCATGGGTTGAAATCCCGCGGGACGCGGGACTATTCAAGGTATGCCCTTTCAGGGCAGAAATTCTGATGCTCTCGGCTCAGGATGCCGTAATCTTGCCATTCTTCTGCAATCCCATGGACATCGAGCCACTATGTGACATGTGCCCGGTTGCCGGCGATCCCCGATACGGGTAATGCTCAGCCTCTTCCGATCACTTCTTATCCAAAATCAGGTTCCACTGGTAGAGTTGGTCCCTGACCTTGTCAAACAGGTCCGCAGTATCTCCGTGCACGACGATCTTATTGATCTTGTCCTTGCCTGCAATGCTGTTCACGACATTCTGATCTTCCGGTCCCACCACCGCGCCGAACACGGTATGCTTGCCGTCAAGCCAGGGAGTAGGCACATGGGTTATGAAGAACTGGCTTCCGTTCGTGCCCGGTCCGGCATTTGCCATGGACAGTATTCCCGGCCTGTCGTGTTTCAGATCGGCCGCGATCTCGTCCTTGAATCTGTACCCCGGCCCGCCCGTGCCGGTTCCATCGGGACAGCCGCCTTGAATCATGAAGTCGTTGATGACCCGGTGAAAGGTGAGCCCGTTGTAAAACCCTCTCTGGGCCAGGTTGACGAAATTGGCCACGGTCAATGGAGTCTTGTCTTCGTAGAGATTCAGATTGATGTCGCCCTTGTTGGTCTGAATAGTAACTTTCACGATCTTTGATTCCTCCTTCGAAATCATTAGCAATAGAGAGCATGCCATTATAGCCGACCCGGCAGGTAAATCAAGGATGTCGGCAACAAGGCGTGGACGGAAGTCGGCCGGGAAGAGGGCGGCCGGCACCTGCCCTTGAAGATGACGGGCATCCCGCGTTCCGCGGGACCCCACGCAACAGGTCTAAGGCTTCATGAAAGTCCTTCGTAGCCTGGGCCTCCGTGCCCGGTTCGTGTTCTTGCCGCTACCCGAGCCGGCGGCCGGCACGAAAAAGTGCGATTGCAATTAGGAAACGGCGCACTAAGGGTTTGTCTCGGACAAAACGGTTCAATCTCGCGGAACCGTCTCGCTCTGCGGGCACGGCACGCCGTGCCCCTACGGAGCGGCACGCCCGCCCATGTGCGATGCTTGTTTTGGGACAGTCACTAAGTGCTCTGCGGCGTAAATACGGTCACGTATTCAAGGCAACGATCCCGGCTTTGGTAGCGCCGGCCTCCGTGCCGGTACTCTTTGATCATGCGCCCGGCAGGGACGCCGGGACGCTACCGCGTGTTTAGAGAATGTGCGACCGTATTTGTGCCATAGAACACTAAGTGCGTTTCACAAGTCCATCCCCTGATCCGTATGATCCGGTCCGTCGGTCTGATCTCCCTCCGCCTCTGCCCTCGCTTCGTCCCGCTTCCGAGCGGCCTCCATCAGGAGAAAGTCTCCCGGTTTGCGGATGGTCGTCTTCTCGGGTGCCGTCCAGGGCAGATTCACGAAACTCCCGCCGTCGAAGCTCAAACACTTGAAGAGAGCCTCTTCTCCCTCCAGGCCGTCGCATACGGCTTGAATCACCTGCCCCCCGTCGATGAATATCAATCCCCGGCTCCCGCTTCTGGAGGAGACTTCCAGGACCAGGCGCCGTCCGGTCAACATCATGAGTTGCAGGTAATCGAGAATGTCGATGGTATCGATGGTCCCGGAGAACGCGGATTCTTCCTTTGCAGGAGAAATCGCTTCAGCGAGGATATCGGGGTCCACCGGCTTCTCGATGTAGAGTATGGCGCCTTTCGTAATGCTCAAACGCCTGATGGACGGGCCGCCGAACGCGGTTATGACCACTACCTTGGTCCCCGGCCGGTTCCCGCGCAGCCAGTCCACCAATGCAAGGCCGTTGAGCCGAGGCATCTGGATATCGGTGACGACCGTGTCAAAGTGCTTGGATTCAAGCACGGAGATTGCTTCCGCTCCATCTCCGCACGTGGTCACCGAATACCCGGCCCGGGTAAAGTACCGCCCGAGTGCCCAGACCTGTTCGGGGTCGTCGTCGACGATGAGGATCGAATCCTTTCGGCTGGTCATCTTCCGTCAAACCTTTCTCTTGAGTGCCTCGGCCGCTTCTTTCACCATTGCGGCGAGCCGGTCGGCGTATTCATCGGCGATCCGAAGAACCTCCGACGGGTCACCCGCCACGGCGTGTAGTTCCAGCCGCAATGCCCTGATTCCGACAAGCAATCCCGACAGCCGGTTCTGAACCAGATGAAAGTCGTATTGCGGGGAAGGCGGCTCTGCTTCTTGGGGATGACTCCCTCCAACGGCCCGTGCATGAAGCGGATCGCCCAACTTCAGACCGCGGCGGACCAGCTCGATGAGGCTCTCGGGATCGTAGGGTTTCCCGAGCATGCCGAAGAGGTTCCGGTCCGGATCCGCGGGAAGGGGCGTTGCCGTGACAAGGATGGGGATCATGTGCGGCGTGCGGCGCCTCAGCTCATCGATGAGATCCAATCCATTCCCGTCGGGGAGCTTCAGATCAACGATGAACACGGATGGGTGATGTTGGTCCGCAACGGCACGAGCCTCCTCGCACGAACCTGTGGTGAGCACCTTCAGCCCGTGAATTTCCTGCTCCAGAGTGAACGCGGAAAAGAAAGCCAAGCTGGAATTGTCGTCCACGATGAGAACCGTGGGCATCGAATCGTGTTCTTTCAAGGTTCCTCTACTCTCTTCCGCGGTTAATCAGCCGAGACTTGAAAAAGGGCGTCAGACTCGAAGATCGGAAGAAACCGCAATTGAAGCAGTCCTCCGGCCACCGGCCCGTTTCCGCATGGTGGGCCCGTCCTCTTAGCGTCCAACAGCAGTAGCCGCTTCCGGAAGATACCACATCGCACTCTCCGCAGTCATCGTACTTCGTTGACGGAGACTCACGCGACGGATAATTGCGCCAATCCCAGCAAGCGGTTGCCCTGAGGCTCGGGAGAAGAATATCGACTCTGGTTCCGAGGCCCGAACAAGAATCCACCATGATTACGCCGCCGTGGGACTCCACAATGTCTCTTGCCACGGTGAGCCCAAGACCGCTGCTTGAAACCTTGGTGGAGACAAATGCTTTGAAAACGCGGCTCTGATGAATGGAAAGTTCGTCGGCAATCCCCGACCCGGTATCCTCGACAAAGAGCACCACGACCTTTCCCGAGAAGCCCGGCACGAGCCCGGCCTTTTCCGCCGCGTCCGGTTCCCGCCAGCCGATACGGATGCGGTCTCCCTTTGAACATGCGTCCAGAGCGTTCTGGACCAGATTTCCCAGTACGGAAAGAACGGCCTGGTCGTCCACGACCACTGCGGAGGAGGCGGAAGCCCGGACGAGTTCCAATGTGACGCCCCGTCTTACCGCGAGAAGACTGTTGGCATCCATGCATCTTTCCATCAGAGGTTCCACGTAAACCGGTCTTGGGCTCGGCACTCTGGGACGGGCCGCATCGAGAACCCGGTTGACCGTCTTTGTAAGTGAATCCACCTCTTGCGAAATCAACTGCAAGATCCGATGGTACTCGGGGGACAGCCGGGCGCCTCGATGTAAGGTTCCGAGGCCTACCACGATGCCGGCAAGCGGGTTCTTTATTTCGTGGCTTAGACGAGAGATCATTTCCCCGACGAGAGCGAGTTCGTCGGCCCGCCTCTTGCGTTCCCGGCTCTCTACGGCCGTCGTGATGTCCCGGAACACGATCACCATTCTATTTTCGGATTCGAAGCCGGCAGCAGTCAACCCGAACAGCCGGGTCGAACCGTCCGGAAGAGTTATTACGGCCTCGGTGGGCTCACGGGCACCCCGCTCGATACCGGAGATGTCAAGACCCGGGACCGCGTCTTTCAAGGTCCGCCCTATGATTGTGCCGTCAAGCCCCAAGAAGAAGAGCGCCGAGCGATTCGCAAGCTGAATCTCCCCACACGGGCCGATCACGAGCACTCCGCTGCTCATGGTATTGAACACCAAACGGAAAAGTTCCTCGGATCGGTTCAGTGCCTCTTCGGTCCGCTTCTCTTCTTCAACGGCCCGTCGGAGCAATTCGTTGGATTTCCGGAGATCCGCGGTGCGTTGTTCCACCCGGATCTCAAGCTCTTGTCGCAAACGTACATTCTCGGCAAGTTGCTGCATTTCGCGGGTGAGGTCTTCCACCACGAGAAGAACCAACCGCAGCTCGACAATCCTGATGGGCCGATAGGTCGTGCGGGCCCGGATCGATGAGTTCCCGATCCGCATTATGGTTTCCCCGGCTCCGGCCTTTCTCGTGGAAAAGACCTGCCTCAGCAGCGCTTGTGCATGCTCCCTGGTTGCCGTATCCGGGAAAAGCTCCGAGAAAGGAGCGCCGACCATCTTTTCATAGTCGGGACTGATCGTGCTCCAAGCCTCGTTGGCCGTGATCACTTCCCCGAACTTGTCAATGAGCAGAACCGGCACTGGCATGGCTTGCAGGACCTTGCCGAAGGTGGACGCCCAGATCTCCCCCCTGATGTCAAAACTGCCCGTGGAAGTGACATCCCTGGTAAACAAACCGTCCAGGCGTATCGTCTGTGAGTCGGCGAGCGAGTCGGCACCCGGAGGATCGTTACGGCCCATTGGTTGTCCTTAGTGCTCCGTGGCGTAAATACGGTCACACACTAACGTACGCCGTTTGCGTCTTGGTAGCGCCGGCCTCCCCGCGTTCCGCGGGGTATTCTTTAGTGGAAACAACGTACTATCTCTCGCCCGGCAGCGACGCCGGGACGCCACCAACGCCCGGCAGCGACGCCGGGACGCCACCAACGCCCGGCAGGGACGCCGGGTCGCTACTGAAGCCTGGTACGACGGCGAAGCCCACCTCTTTGGCAGCGCCGGCCTCCGTGCCGGTATGTCTTTCCAGGCTCGGTCCACAAGGGAGGCAGAGCCTCGGAACGAGAAAACATTCACCGGCGGGGACGCCGGGTCGCCACCAACGCCCGGCAGGGACGCCGGGTCGCTACTGAAGCCCGGTACTACGGCGAAGCCCACCTCTTCGGTAGCGCCGGCCTCCGTGCCGGTATGTCTTTCCAGGCTCGGTCCACAAGGGAGGCAGAGCCTCGGAACGAGAAAACATTCACCGGCGGGGACGCCGGTGCTACTGAAGAAATGCCCAAACCCGGGACGCCGAAGGCACACGCAGGGCCGCACGCCCTCCTCAGTGGGACCGGCATCCTGCCGGTCGTCTTCTGTCCATCATCCCGGCGTAGGCCGGGAACCAGTCTTCTTTGTCTCCCGGACCCCGGCCTGCGACGCCCGGGAGCGCCGGGTCGGCACCAACGCCCGGCAGGGACGCCGGGACGCTACCAAAGCCCGGACGCCGAAGGCACCCGCAGGGCCGCACGCCCTCCTCAGTGAGACCGGCGTCCCGCCGGTCATTGCTTTCGGCCGCGTCGAGGTCGCCAATACGCCGGTCCTTCCTCCCCTGCCCCAAGAGCGTTCACCTCTCTATGCGCCGAACTTATTTTGCCGCAATGCATGTGCGGTGATGAGCGGCATCAGGTCCGTCGCGTTGAACTGTCCGAGAGCCCCGAGTATGCATTCGCTCTCCCCGAAGCCGATCACCCGGGGATTGCTTCGGGAGACCCCCGGAGCCCACATGAGCACCGGAACGGGGTGCCAGCTGTGCGATTTCAGCACGGCCGGCGTCGAATGGTCCCCGGTTACGACGAGGACATCGGGCTTCAGGGACAGGATGCGGGGAATCACCTGGTCCACCTTCTCGATCTCCGCGACTTTCCCGTCGAAATCCCCGTCTTCGCCGCGACTGTCGGTGTACTTGTAGTGCACGAAGAAAAAGTCGAAGTTGTCCCACTCACGCTCGAGCGCTTCCAGTTGGTCGTCCAGATCGGCCAATCCCTGAATGAGGTGCATTCCCACAAGGCTTGCCAGGCCCTTATACATGGGGTATACGGCCAAGGCGGCGGCCTTGAGCTTGAAGACCTCCGCAAGGCCGGGAAGGCCCGGCTCCTTTGACCACCCGCGCAATGTGACCATGTTCGCCGGATGCTCGCCTTTGATCCGGTTCCTCACCTCGGTCACCCATTGGTTGACCAGGCCGACAGTGCGGGACGCCTCATCCGATCCGTCCAGAGGTTCGACCACAAGCGGCTTCAACCCCACCTGCTGGGGGTCGGTTTCGTTGAGCGAGGACGACAAACCCGGGGCTCTCAGAATGAGAGCGAACCGGTAGTCCCGCACGGGCTTCACGGTCACTTCGACACCCGGCAAAGTGATGTCCTCGATGAGACTTACCATACGCGCACATTCTTCCGTGGAAATGCGTCCAGCACGACGGTCGGTTATAATCCCGTCATCGTCTACCGTGCAAAAATTGCCCCGCGCCGCGACATCCTGTTTGGTGAGGTTCAAACCGATCCCAACCGCCTCCAAGACTCCTCGGCCAATGAGATATCTGAGTGGATCGTAACCGAAGAGCCCCAGATGACCGGGGCCGCTTCCGGGAGAAATCCCGATCCGAACGGTATGCATGAGTCCCAGCATGCCCTCGACGGCCAAGCGGTCGAGATTGGGAGTCCGGGCGGCCTCCAACTCGGTGGGGCCGCCGGGTTCCCGCGGCAATCCGCCCAATCCGTCCATCACCAGGAGAACGATCTTTGTGTTGTTGCTCCGGGTGAGCGTGCTCAGCAGGCTCAGGTCAGTCATAGTCAACACCTCCCTTTGGCGTGACGCGGGGCCGGCGGGCGGCAACGCCCGCCCCGCATCCCGGAATAGACCTCAGAGAAACGACTTCGCCGGCTCCCGCAAGAGAGAATACCCCATTTGCCCATGCAAGCCAACATCCGTGTCGCTGCCGGCGGTAAGTACACGATTTTGCAGGTTCGGCCGTCGAGGTTTTGATTTACATGGGCACGCGCCTGTGTTAGCATTCGGCGATATTGAATTTGGAAACCGAGGAGAAGTCAAGTTGTCGACGCGTTTATATAAAGCTATGTTTAAACTAATGAGGCCAACCCAGTGGATAAAGAATACATTTGTCTTTATGCCGCTGGTTTTCAGCGGAAGACTCTGGTACGCCGGGGACGTTGCAGGCGTCTTGGGGATGTTCGCAGCCTTTTGCCTTGCTTCCTCCGCAACATATGTCCTCAACGACTACCTCGACATGGAACAGGACAGGGTTCATCCGCTGAAAAAGCAACGCCCATTGGCCGGCGGCGACGTCTCCCCATGGCAGGGCCTGGCTCTCATGATCGTTCTCGTCTGCGGGGTTGTCGGCGTCACGATTGCCCTGGAGGCACCGATGATCTGCTTCATATTCTTGGCGGCTTATCTCGCTTTGCAAGTTTTGTACTCGCTGGTACTCAAGAACCTCGTGATCCTGGACGTACTCGGCATCTCGGTGGGGTTTCTGCTGAGAGTTTTCGTGGGGGCGGCCGTGGTCAGTCTGCCGGTTTCCAGCTGGCTGATCCTCTGCACATTTTCCGTGGCCATTCTTCTGGCACTCGGCAAGAGACGGCACGAGGTGGTGATTCTCAACAGTGAGGCCGCATCTCACCGGCCCGTGCTCGAGAACTACAGCGTCTCGTTGCTCGACCAGCTTCTCCAGGTAGTGACGACATCGACGTTCATCTTCTATTGTCTGTATTCGGTAAGGGGAAATCCGGAGACCGGCTTGAAGTCCGAATGGATGATGTTCACCATTCCCCTGGTGACGTACGGCATTTTCCGCTATATGTACCTCATATACCTCAAGGAGGAAGGCGGCTCCCCCACTGCGCTGCTGTTGACGGATCCTCCCCTGCTGGCATGCTGCATTCTCTGGCTGTCGGCATGTATCGTCATACTCTACGTGTAAATGGAAGATCCGCGCAGGGGGCTCAACCCAAACCCCGTCGCAACGCGAGTCGTCGAAAGGGACGGACAATGAAAAAGATACTTGTGTATGGTGCCTGCTTCTGCTTTCTCGCCGCACTCGGCATACTGCTGGGTTGCTTTATCCATGCCAAACGCGTGAATCAAACCACGGTCATGAGCGGTGTGGCCTTTGTGCGGGAACTGCCGTACGGTGAGCACATCGTGGGATACACCGAGACGATGGTTTTCTCTTACCAGGAGCGAAAAGCCCTCGACGACTACCGCAAACAACATGGCGGGAACATCAAGATCGACCCCAAGGTGCTGGACATGCACAGAAAATTGTAAGAGCCGATCCCCACGTTCCTCAACGCCGGGGGCAAAGGAAGAGGACTGCGCCGACCCGCTGATGTCCCCGGGGTGGTCCCGCCTCCCGTACCACGCCATGCCGCCGAGTTTATCTCCGCATTTAGCCGTTAATATCTTCTTCTTTAATACCAATAATATACAAAGAACTCTAAAAGCATAACTTGACAATATCGCCGCGGCATGGTACCGCTTCCCCCCGATGCCGTTCAGGCACGGATGCCTATCGGCAGCCGGATCGACCGACCTACCCCCGCTAGCTACAGGGAGCGATTATGAAAGTGGACAAATCCGCTCTGGATGACAATGCGACATCCATTCCCGGAGAATTCGGCGAAAACTATCGTTTTCTCAGTGCACTCATCAGCTGCAAGGAAAAGAACAACTTTGCCGCAGAACGGTTGGATGACCTGCTGGGCGAGCAATTGCGCCGCATCAGGGGAAAACTGAATCGACGGCAGATGCGCATCCTCAATGAGTACCTGAAGGGAGGAGAAGAGCACGACGACGAGAGTGTAGCTCCGCCGGTTCCCGCGGAGTTGGAGGCCTCCATCCGCATCAAGAAGCGGTCGGTATGGCTCCCCTGGGAAGCCGAAGCGATCCGTAAGATAGAACGGTGGCGGGGGGACATCAATTCCATCATGCATTTCCGGGCCGAAGAATTGTCCCATATTCCGAAATCCGAGATCCTGCCGGGAAAATCCGGTAAACGTGATTGACTTGGCGGGCGACCCGTAACTCACACCAGCCGGCGTTTCCGCATACGCACATCGAAGCATGAAAGTCCGTGTCGGGGGCTTGTCACGGAGTACCTTCCCCCTTTGAAACTGAAAGGTTACGCCGCGCATCGGTTTTTCGTTGACGAACGCGGCGACGACCGCTTAATTATAGAATTTGGGATAGGAATAGTGCCGGCGGCCGACAAACAGTCCCGAATCATGAATACCCCCGGGGGGTCGTTTTTTCGAGACCGGGCCCGCCTCGACGTCGATCACGTTCCCGAGGCTGTGGGAGACATCTCATGGATTTCAAACTCACCGAGGAGCAGCGGCTCATCCGGAAGGCTGCACGGGATTTCACCAACAAGGAACTGGCCCCCCACGCGCGGGAATGGGAAGAAAAGCATATCTTCTCGAGAGAAGTCTTTGAAAAGATGGGCATGCTGGACTTCACCGGGCTCTACGTGCCGGAGGAATACGAAGGGACGGATGTGGGACGCCTCACCGCGGCACTGATCTTTGAAGAGATCGCCAAAGGCTGCTTTGCCACGGCCGTGTACCTGAGTGTTCACAACATGGTGACCAATCTCATCTACCAGTACGGCAACGAAGAGCAACGCGAACGCTGGGTGAAGCCCCTGGCGCTGGGAGAGAAGCTGGGAGCGTACTCGCTGACGGAAGGCGAGGCCGGCTCCGACGCTGCGGCGTTGAGCACGTCCTGCGTCAAGACGGAGGGCGGCTACCTGCTCAACGGGACCAAGCTGTACGTGACCAGCGGAGGGGTGGCCGACATCTACGCCGTTATGGTGCGCACCGACCCGGCCCAGAAGCAGAAGGGGATCAGCGCGGTTATCGTGGAGAAGGGAACGCCGGGCTTCACCTTCGGACCCCACGAGGCGAAGATGGGTCTCAACGCGTCCCCCACCACCGAACTCAACTTCAGCGACTGCTTCATTCCCCGGGAGAATCTGTTGGGCAGCGAAGGACGGGGATTGAACATGGCCCTTACCGCGCTCAACGGAGGAAGGGTGAGCATTGGTGCCTGCTCCACCGGTTTGGCTCAGCAGGCTCTCGACTATGCCCTCGCCTATGCCCGGAAGCGTCAGCAATTCGGGCGTTCCATCTTGTCCTTCCAGGGCCTCCAGTTCCTTGTGGCCGACCTCGCAACAGAGATAGAAGCTGCGCGGCTTCTCGTGTACAGGGCGGCATCTCTCATGGATTTGGGGGAACCGTGCGTCATGGAGGCCGCAATGGGCAAGCGGTTTGCAACGGATACCGCGATGCGCGTGACCACGGAGGCCGTTCAAATACTGGGGGGCTACGGTTACATGAAGTCCTATCCCGTGGAAATGTACATGCGGTCCGCAAAAGTGGCCCAGATCTTCGAGGGCACGAACCAAATCCAACGGGTGGTCATTGCGCGGGAACTCTCCGGGCAAAAGGGCGGAAAGAAATCCGACGCATACTGAGAACACGCGTCATATGTCCCAACCGTCGCCGGTCCCTACCCGCCGTCGGCCAAGATGTCCCGTGCCGGATGAGCGTAGAGCGAATATCGGAATGAATGACCGCGGCGCGCGGTTCCCGGGCATTGAACCGCGGAAGCCTCCCCGGGCCCGCCGGCGGTTACAAACCGCCCTGTGAGAGGATTTGCCCGGCGACAACCGCCAATCCGCAAATGGGGACACGGTTTTCGGCAGCTGCAATACGACTCGTTTTCGCAATCCAATCCCGACAGGAGAAGGTTTATGGCAACAAGAGCCCAGAAGACTCAGAGTCTCGGCGAGAGGGTCCGGGCCATGAGGAAGAAGCTCAATTTGGACCTCGGCCAACTGGCTGAGAAGACGGGATACAAGGTCGAGTACCTCGAAAAGATCGAGGAAGGCAAGACCTCTCCGCCGGTCGGTGCGCTCATCCAGATATCGAGAGCATTGGCCGTAGACTCCTCGACTCTCCTGGCCGAGGACAAAATGGAGGAGCGGAGGAAAAGCTACCGCAAGAGAACCAAGGCCTACTCGTATAAGAACCTGACGCCCGGGGCCGAAGACAAACATTTGTGGGCCTACCTGGTGACTCTCGATCCCGGGAAGGAGCACGAAATGGTCGTGTATAAGCACGAAGGCGAGGAATTCGTCTACGTGCTGGAGGGGCGCGTCGAGATCAGGGTGGGGGACGACTCCACCGTGGTGAAAAAGGGGGGAAGCACGCATTTTGATTCCGCGCTGGCGCATAACTTGAAGAACTTGAGCACCAAGCAGACCAAGCTTCTGGTGGTGGTATATACTCCTTGAGATATTAAGGGCTTACGTCACTCTCCAGGGGTTGCTCCTGCGCATGAAAGAAGACGCCGGCTTGCGGGCACCAGCGGTTTGCTTGTTTATAAATGAGACGTGAAAACAGGCTGATATGAAACATAATCTTGGATATGGAAATTTCGGAACTTTTCTTGCACGGTCGTGTCGTAACAGACAGGGGTTATGTGACCGGCGATACCACATTCCTAATCAGTAAAGCCGCACCCCGGCAGCCCGTGCGGCGAGCAATGCGGGTCGCAGCAACGCACTATAACCCATATCCATACCTCCTTTCACGCCCCGAGTCCCTCTCGGGGCTTTTTTTTTGGCCATTGGTTTGTTAAACTCCCTATCCTTGCCATCACTATGAAGAATGTAAGGAGGCGTCATGAGACTGGCCGGGAAATCGGCTGTTGTTACCGGTAGCAGCAGAGGGGTAGGAAAGAGCGTGGCTCTGGCTTATGCGGCAGAGGGCGCGGATGTTCTGGTCAATTACAGTTCCAGTGAGGGACCCGCGTTGGAATTGGTGGAGCGGATCCGCTCCATGGGGAGAAAGGCGGTTGCCGTCAAGGCGGACGTGGCGTCGAAGTCCGACGTTGAGACAATGATGTCGACGGCCAAGGAGACCTTCGGGCGTTTGGACATCGTGGTGAACAATGCCGGATTCACACGGCCCGCCATGCTGCAGAAAATGTCGGAAGAAGACTGGGACGCGGTGATCAACGCGCACTTGAAGGGCCCCTTTCTCTGCATCCAGGCGGCATCGAAATATTTCAAGGAGCAGAATTACGGGAAAGTCATCAACGTGAGCTCCGTCGCAGGCCTTGTTGGAACCGTCGGCCAGGCGAACTATTCCGCCGCCAAGGGCGGAATTCTGAGTTTGACCAAGAGCGTGGCCAGGGAGTTTGCGCGGTACAATGTCTGTGCCAACGTGATATCCTTGGGTATCGTAGAGACCGACATGACCGAAAAGATCCGGACCGACGAAAAGCTCCGCGATATCTACATGAACCGCATCCTGCTCAAGAAATTTGCTGCGGCACAAGACATCACCCCTGCATTCGTCTTTTTTGCGTCCGCGGAATCCGATTACATCACGGGCCAAGTGCTTTGTGTCGACGGCGGCTACGGAATGATTTGACGAAACGCCGATCAACCGGCCCGGCCCGTTCATCGCGGCGCGACGGAAATCATTCGGAGTGAGACGGAAGAACTTAGGGAGGAGGGAGACCGATCCCTCCCCCCCGCCACGTATGAGCGGGCCGTTGGTTTGTGCGTTGCCGAGGTTACACGGACGGCGCACGCTGCAAAAAAAAACTTGACTTGGCCCAAGGCTTTTGTTAGAAATCGTTGACACTAATAACCACCTAAATGGACTATCGGATCCGCGACACACGTCGCCATCGTCGGCACTTATGCGATGAAGCGGCACGCGGAGAGGTGAGTGGAGTGAGTGTGTATCCGGCATGGAATCGGCCGGAAAGGGCGGCCAGGGAAGAGTCGAGTAAAAAAAACAGCTTGACATTCCACGGTTGATTTGATACCAAAAATACATTCCGGAATTTATCGGATCATTATCCGGGAATGTTTTTTTACGGGTCTCCCGAAATATGTTCGGGAGGAACTGTTGAAAGGAGGATTGAGGGTATGGTTAAACGTTTGTTTCTTCTGAGCCTTTTGGTTCTCGCTCTGTGCGGCGCCGGCGTGGTGGTATCGGTTGCAGGTGGTCCTGCCGGTCCGCCGGCTTTTATGCCGCCTCCTCCAGGTCCCCCTCCCATTTGCGGACCTGCCATGACCAATTATTCGTCGCAGAAGGAAGTCATTACGCCGGTGCCCGCGCAGCTGCGCAGGGTTCGAGTGGTGGCGCCCTATTTGGCAGGTGTTGCGTGGCCGCGCACGCCTCTCGTATTCAGCATCAACCCCCAGACCTATCCTGATTCCATTGGGACCGGCCGTTATGAGTGGCTCGTGCCGGTGGTGGAAATTCAGAAGGAGCACTTCGACACGTTCCCGGATCCTTGCTGCCAGACCCACAAGGTTCCCCGCTGCGTGTACGTAAAGGCCAACTATGTGAAGTGCAAACCGGCTTGTGGGCCTGTTCCGATGGCTCCGCCTCCTCCGATGCCTGCTAAGGTGAGGAAGTAAGGCTAGTCGCGAACGAAAAAGAAGTAGAGTTCCTCAGTTATAATGAGTTTGTCGAAAGGAGGATGAGGGTATGGTTAAAAAGCTAGGAATTCTCGGAGTCATCCTGGTCGTCGTGGCTGCGGCGGGCATGGTATGGGCCGAGACAAATATGGGCGCAATTCCTGCTCCCACGCCGATGGTGATGCCGGCTTCCGCTCCTGCATGTGGGCCGCTTGGCTGCGGAGTCGCCGCCCCCGCGCCCGTGGCGCCGCCAAAGGTGAGAATGGCTCCCAAGAGACTGACGACCTCCATCCAGGTCAATATGCAGTATCCCGCGCCGACCCCCCCGCCCATGCTGTGCGGCCCCGGCGTAGGCTGTGCACCGCCCCCGATCCCGGTTGCGGTCCCCATGTGGAGATTCATCGTTCCTTGGCCCCCCTTCGTATACTATCTGCCGGTCGAATAGCAGTACGTTACATGTGAAGTTCATAAAGCCCCCATACGGGGGCTTTTTTATTCCTAACCAGGGTTTCCCCGCCGATGATCGTTATTCCTGCAATCGACATCAAAGACGGTAAGTGTGTGCGCCTGAGACAAGGCAGAATGGATTCTTCGACGGTTTTCAACCAGGACCCTTCGGCACAGGCAAAACAATGGCAAGACATGGGCGCGTCGCGCATTCATGTGGTGGATCTCAACGGTTCGGTTGACGGAAGACCGGTGAACATGCATTGTATCGAGGATATTCTCAAGACGGTGGATGTTCCGGTTCAACTGGGCGGCGGCATAAGAGATGCTGAAACCGTGAGATCCTACCTGGACATAGGAATAAGCGCGGTGATTCTCGGCACCGTTGCCGTCAAGGAGCCCGAGAGAGTCATTGAAATACTCAAGGCGTTCCCCGGCCGGGCCGCCGTCGGTATCGATGCTCAATCAGGGTACGTGGCGGTGGAAGGATGGACGGAATCCACCAAACTGAAGGCGTCGCAAGTTGCTGCGCGTTTTGAGGAACTGCATCCCATATCGTTCATCTACACGGATATCGAAAGGGACGGCATGATGCAAGGCCCCAACATACAAGCCACAAGGGACTTTGCGCGCCGGACCTCCGTTCCGGTAATCCTTTCGGGAGGCGTCTCCGGAATGGGGGACTTGAAGGCGGCGCTTCCACTTGAAAAGGATGGAGTAGTGGGCATTATAATCGGCAGGGCACTCTACGAGGGGGCCCTGGACCTGAAAGAAGCCATAGGAATGGTGGAAGGAAGAGATGCTGGCTAAACGGATCATACCATGTTTGGACGTGAAGGACGGAAGAGTCGTCAAGGGAGTGAACTTCGTCAATTTTCGGGACGCCGGCGACCCGGTGGAAAACGCCCGCTTCTACGACGAAGAAGGCGCCGACGAACTCGTGTTCCTGGACATTACGGCCTCTCATGAGAAACGGAAGATCATCCTCGACGTCGTGGCGCGCACCGCAGAAGAGGTATTCATGCCGCTCACCGTGGGCGGCGGCGTACGAACGACACAGGACATAAGAGACCTGCTGAATGCGGGAGCCGACAAGGTGTCTCTCAACACCGCGGCCGTACAGAACCCGGAGATCGTACGGGAAGCGTCGTACATGTTCGGCAGCCAATGCATCGTTGTGGCCATAGACGCGAAGAAGACCGGCAAGACTCCTTCAGGCTTCGAGATATCGGTCCATGGCGGAAGAACCATGACCGGCATGGATTGCCTGGAATGGGCCAAGAGAGCCGAAGAGCTTGGCGCGGGGGAGATACTTCTCACGAGCATGGATGCCGACGGAACCAAGGACGGCTACGACATCCCCATGACCCGTGCCGTGACCGATATTGTGGGCATCCCCGTAATAGCCTCCGGTGGAGCCGGGACCGCCCGGCATCTGAGAGATGCGGTGGTGGAAGCCAACGCGGACGCCGTGCTGGCGGCCTCGATCTTCCATTACCGGGAGATTCCCCTGCGGGACCTGAAAAAATACCTTGCCTCCGAGGGCATACCGGTCAGGCAGTGATCCAACCACCATGAGTGTCAATGAATAACGGTCCGCCCTCCGATATCGCCTTGGAGAGCCTCAGGTCTCTCGAGCTCCCCGCCGTTCTCGAGGAGGCGGCGGCGCACGCTTTCTCCCTGCCGGGTCGCCTGGCAGTCCTCGGTGCGATGCCGGAGACCGACCTTGAACGGATCCGCGCCTCGTTGGACCTCGTTCAAGAATTGGTCGAACTCGCCGCGACCGGCAGATCGATGGGATTCGCCGATCTGGTGCCCATGGAAGGGGTGTTCGCGAGCGTCGGGCATCCGGCGGGCATTCTCGATGCGGAAGAGATCCTGGCGGTCGGAGACATCCTGGCACTGGCCGAAGCCACCGGGAATCGCGTGCGGAAGCTTGACGAGAGATTCAAACTTCTCCGACATCATGCCGGCGGACTCGTTCCCTTGGAGATCCTCAGAGCGCGGATAGACCGGGTCTTTGATCCGCACGGCGGCATCCGGCCCACGGCAAGTCGTCGCCTGGCCGCGATTCATGACCGGACTCGCTCCGTGCGTCACCGCATACAGACACGTCTCGACGGCCTTGTCGGCGACCGGGATCTTGCCCGGATCGTGCAAGAAGACTACATTGCCATGCGCAACGACCGGTACGTCATTCTTCTCCGGCCGGAATTCAAAGGCATGCTGGACGGCATCGTCCACGATCATTCCCGAAGCGGGGCATCCGTTTACGTAGAACCCCTCGAGGTCGTGGATCTCAACAATCAGATCGCCTCGCTGGCGGACGAAGAGAGAGAAGAACAGCGGAGAATTCTCCATGAATTGACCGAAGATATCCGACGGGATCTCGATGCCGTCCAGAAAAACTATGAGATCCTTTCCTTTCTCGATGCCTTCCAGGCGCGGGCGTTGTATGCCGGCGCCACATCGTCGGTGGTGCCTGAAATCGTTCCGGACGGTTTCCGCATCCTGGGCGCCCGGCATCCGCTCTTACCGTCAACGGGAGAATCCGGTGTCGTTCCCATGGACGTGATCCAGGACACATCGACGTACGCGACCGTTATCAGCGGCGCCAACATGGGAGGGAAAACCGTGGCCCTGAAGATTGCGGGCCTGTTTCCCCTCATGACGCGATGCGGAATCATGCTGCCGGCTCGGGAGGGCACCCAAATCCAGCCGTTTGCACGGGTCATGGCCGACATCGGCGACGAACAGGACATCAGGAACCGGGTTTCCTCCTTCTCGGGTCATATGCTCAGAATCAAGGCCGTTATTGATGCCGTAGCCCCGGGAGACCTCGTGCTGCTGGACGAGTTGGGAGGAGCCACCGACCCGGAAGAAGGCGCGGGCCTTGCCATGGCCGTCATTGACCGCTTGATTGAAGGAAAGGCCCGAGTCGTAGTGACGACGCATCTGACCAATCTCAAGGCTTATGCCTTGACCCGATCCGATGTCCGCAACGTAAGCGTGGAATTCCATCCCAAGACCCTTGTCCCGACGTTCCGGCTGCTGTACGACCTGCCCGGAGAATCACACGCCATAGAGACTGCGGAGCGGATCGGCATGGATCCCACCGTGATAGCCGCGGCAAGACGGTACGCCGACAAGGCCGCGGGAGGCGGCACAAGCTTGATCCAAAGCCTCCAAAGCAAGCTGTCCGAAGTGGACGGCCTTCGGGAAGAATTGACGGCCGGGCGGCAATCACTTCAAGAAGAGATTGAACGGCTCAGGTCGGATCGCGGACGGGTCGTGGAAGAATTCAGAGAGGCGGCCGGGGAAATGATGCGCAACGCGGAAAAGCAGATCTCCGATCTGCAGCGGTCCGTGAAGGACGGGACCATGAAATCCCGCGCAAAGCCGCGCGAAACACTTGCCCACATCAAAGAGGAAATCGTCGAAAGACTCGGCACGCCCCTTGAGCGGCACGTTCAGGCCCCCGGCGTCGGCAGCAGGGTGAAGGTGAGATCGTTGGGAAGTGGCGGCACGGTCAAGACCGTTCTTGACGGCGGCCGGGTCGAAGTAAGTGCCGGCAATATCACCATACGGGCGGATGTGGAAGATCTGGAAGTTCTTGATTCAACACCCCACAAGAAGGAACTCTCCACAAAGACACGGTTCGGAATAGACATCCCCGTTGCCTCGCCCAAATGGGAGGTCAACGTGATCGGGCTGCGTGTCCATGAGGCTCTTCCAATTATCGAAAAGGCGCTGGATGAGGCGGTTCTCGGGGGATTGTCGTCAATGAGCGTTGTTCACGGCAAGGGCACGGGACGCCTCAAGAAAGGCGTCCGTGACTGTTTGGCCGGTCACCCCCTTGTGACGAGGTTCCGTCCGGGGACCATCGAGCAGGGAGGTGAGGGTGTAACGGTGGTGGAACTCCTTTCAGAATAAAAGGTACACCTTTTTTATTGAAGTACTTGTCGAAATAGATCCGGCATGATATTGGAATTCCGGTGTTTTGTCGGACACCACAGGTGGAGCGGGTTCCACGGACGCCTGCCGCCCTCCTGAAACGGATCGTGCCGCGCCGACATGCGTGGAGGCACAGTGCACGGCTCCCATCTTTCCCGGGTTGAAAGCAACGTGGTTATATGAGGATATCCGAGGCAAAAATAGCTGAAGTGGCTGCAGCAGCCGACATTGTGCACGTCATTTCGGGATATGTGAATCTCAAGAAGGCAGGCAAGGATTTCCGGGGCATATGCCCTTTTCACGGCGATAAGGACCCTTCCTTCTATGTTTCCCCCCAGAAAGGCATATTCAAGTGTTTCGGATGCGGAGCGGGCGGCCGCGTCTTCCATTTTGTGATGAAGATGGAGAACGTGTCGTTTGTGGAATCGGTCCGCATCTTGGCCGACCGTTACGGAGTACCGTTTCATATGGAGGAGGGGAGAGGGCGTCCCTCCGGCGAGAAGGATCGTTTGACCAACGCTCTCAACAGCGCTCAGAGTTACTTCGTGCAGAATCTGGAGCGGAATCCTGAAGCGAAAGAGTACCTGTTGGACCGGGGAGTGCCGGATTCGTGGATCCACCGCATTGGGTTGGGGTTCGCACCCGACTCGTGGGACGGCATGGTAGGCCACCTACGCTCGACCGGCGTCGCCCCTGCGAACGCGGCATTGGCCGGCATAATCAAGGCTCGTACCTCCGGCGGGCATTATGATGTTTTCCGATCCAGGATTACCATTCCCATAACCGATTTGAACTCTGCCATCACGGCCTTTGGAGGACGCATATTGGGGCCGGGCGAACCGAAGTATTTGAATTCACCCGAATCTCCGGTTTTTCAAAAGAAGAGCACTCTGTATGGCCTTGACGGAGCCCGGGACGCAATACGGAGCGAAGGATCCGTCTTGGTCGTGGAAGGGTACTTCGATCAGATATCGCTCAGGATAAGGGGCGTGGAAAATGTCGTTGCGCCGCTCGGCACGGCGCTGGGGGCTCTTCAGGTGCGTCTCATGAAGAGGTTCGCCGAGAATGTGATCACCGTATTCGATGGAGACGAAGCGGGCCTGAGAGCTGTGAAGCGTTCCATTCCCTTATTCATAGCCGAAGGGATTGAGCCCCGATGTGTCATCCTCAAGGAGGACAAGGACCCGGATGAAGCCATCCGCCGTTTGGGGGCGGACGGATTTCGCGGTCTCGTGGCCGGCGCTGTGAGCATGGTGGATTTCCTGCTCGAGAGTATCGAGGCACAGTACGATTTACGTACGCTGTCGGGAAGAAATCAGGCCCTTGAGGAGTGCCTGCCGGTACTCCGCGGGATTGCCGATTCCAAAGAGCGGGATTATCTTATTGAGAGGTTTGCATCACGGATTCGAGTACGCGAGGAGAGACTACGCCGGGTACTGGCAGCCGGTAAACATATTGACCGTGATTCTCCGGGAAAGCGGGCCGCACCAATTAGCCTGTTCGACTTCCCTGCGGATGAACGGAACGTGGCCAGGGGCATGCTCCTCCGGGAAGGATTTATTGACAGAGTTGTCGAGGCCGGTGTGATCAAAGACATGGGCCATCCCGTCCTGCGCAAGCTTGCGGAGATGATGGCAGGCTTCAGCAGAGACCGCGGGGGGTTCGACGCCATGTCGTTCTCGGATTCCCTTGAAGACCAGGACCTTGCCTCATTGGTGGCCGGTTGGCTTCACCCGAAAAGAGAGGAAGACGACCTGAGGCCTGAAGTGGAACCGGACGTGGACGCGGATCTTACGATGGATCAGTCATTGGACGGCATACGTGCGAGAAAGCTGATACAACGCAAAGAAGAGATCCAGGAAAGGATGAAGCGTTGCCCTCCCGAGGGGGAAGAATTCAGCTCGTTGTGCCGTGAACTTCTGGCAATAGGAAAGCGTTTGGGAAAATAGTGAGGCTTATGACGACTCCCCCCCCATCCGGACGTCCTGCCTCATCTTCAGGCTGTGCAAGGTTGTGCTTGAAGAGGGACGTGGGCATATAACTACCGCTGAGGAGAAATCCGTTTATGGCTAATGCAAAGACCAACTCGGAATTCAAAGAACTATTCGACCTGGCTCGGACAAGAAAGTATATCACGTATGACGAGATCAACCGGCACATGCCGGCGCATGTTGTCGGAGCGGCTGAAATCGACGAAGTCCTCATGAGGATGATGGCCGAACACGAGGTGGAACTTGTCGCGTCGGAAAAGAAAATCCCGGTATCCGACAAGAGAGTCAAGAAGCTGGACGAGGACAAGAGCGAAGATGAAGAGGATGAGGAAATCCCCGCGGATCCCGAATCCGTGGTCCGGGGAAACGACCCGGTGAAGATGTACCTGCATGAGATGGGCTGCGTCTCCCTGCTCACCAGGGAAGGCGAAGTGGAGATCGCAAAACGGATCGAGATGGGGGAGCAACAGGTTTTTTCGGTTATTATCGGTTGCCCCGTTACCATCAAGGAAGTGCTGGCCCTCGGTGAGAAGCTTCAGAAAGGCACCATCCGCCTGAAAGAGGTTATTCGCGGCTTGGACGATGAAGAGGTCCCGGATGGGGATGATACAAGCCACGTCGAAAAGGTCTTGAAACTCATTGAAGATATGAGGGAATTCGACTCGAAGTACAGCGCGCTGTCGGAAAAACATGATTCCCTGATCGGCACCGCGACCGAAAAAGAGATCGACAGCGTCCACGAAGAACTGAAGGCCTGCCGGGATCAGGTGGTTGACTGTTTGAGAAGCATAAACCTGAACAGCAATATGATAGAGCACATTGCGGGCAAGCTGAAGTTTCTCGTGCAAAAGCTGGATGCAGCGCACGATGAACTGAGCGCGGTCGAATATGAGTTGAAGACTCCGTTGCCCGAGGCCGCACAGTACATTCAGCACCTCACGCGGCTCATCGAGGAAGAAAAACCTCTGAGGAAGCACACTCATCTCTCGCCGCAACGGGTGATGGACTTGGCCAGAAAGCTGGAGAACGGCCTCCGTAAGATCGACCGGATCCAGGGCGAAGCGGGCATCGACGAGCAGATGTTGAGGGATTCCCTTACCAGGTGCATGGAAGGGGAACGCATCGCCAGGAGAGCGAAGAGCGAGCTGGTACAAGCCAATCTGCGTCTGGTGGTCAGTATTGCCAAGAAGTACACGAACCGTGGCCTGCAATTTCTCGATCTTATACAGGAAGGCAACATCGGCTTGATGAAGGCCGTGGACAAGTTCGAATACCAGCGCGGATACAAGTTCAGCACCTATGCCACCTGGTGGATCCGTCAAGCCATCACCAGGGCGATTGCCGACCAGGCAAGAACCATCCGTATTCCGGTGCACATGATCGAGACCATCAACAAGCTGATCCGGACATCGAGGTATCTCGTTCAAGAATACGGGCGTGAGCCGACCCCGGAGGAAATTGCCGAGAAGATGGAATTCCCCCTGGAGAAGGTGCGGAAGGTCCTCAAGATAGCGAAGGAGCCGATCTCCCTCGAGACTCCCATCGGAGAAGAAGAGGATTCCCACCTGGGAGACTTCATTGAAGACAAGAAGATCCTGTCTCCTTCGGAGGCCGTGGTCGGAATGAGCCTCACCGAACAGACGAGAAAGGTGCTTGCCACCCTTACCCCCAGAGAAGAAAAAGTGCTGCGGATGCGCTTCGGCATCGGTGAGCGTGCCGACCATACCCTGGAAGAGGTGGGACAGGATTTCGACGTTACCCGTGAACGCATCCGGCAGATAGAGGCTAAGGCGCTGAAGAAGCTGAGACACCCGTCCAGGAGCAAACGGCTGAGACCGTTCATAGAAGGATGACCGGTTGGGGCGCAGTTCGTCCGGGGGATGAATCCCCCGGCTGGATTCCTAAGTGCCTTCGGCACATCAAGATCGCTGCATCTCAAGACCGGAAACGGTGTGTATGCCTCGATTCGTGTTCCGGTTGAAGCACGGGTTGCCGGCCGGAATCCTTAAGTTAACGCTTATGCCCCCTGCCCCCCTCCCCTCGTTCCCAGGCTCCTGCCTGGGAATGCCTATCCTCCGGGCTCTGCCCGGTCTTCGGCCCGGAATATCGAGGGATTTTCATGCTCAGTTGTGATCGCCCCGATCATGGGGGTTTATGCCATAGAGCACTTAGGGGGATGGGAACAGTATGCACAACATGAGAAAGATCAATGACCGCGGATCGGAATGACAAACCCAAGCTCAGGTCCGTGGAGCCGGTGCGGTTCGTGCACCAAGGCCGGCAGCTGGTGGGGCTGAAGGACCCGCTCAAACTGACGGACCGCATGCTCTGTTTCAGCGTCGAAGCCTTGCCTGTCTTGGCCATGCTTGACGGCAATCACTCCCTCCCGGATATTCAGGCAGACCTGTCAAGCCGGTCCGGCCGTCTTGTGTTCCTGGATGACATCAAGGAGATCGTACATACGCTCGACGAAGCGGCCTTATTGGAAGGGGAGAGATTCAAGGAGGCATTCGACCGTCTGGTGAAGGAGTACCGAAGCCTTCCCTTCAGGCCGTGTTCCCACGCCGGCACGAGCTACAGTGCCGACCCCGCGGATCTGACCGGTGAACTCCGCTCCTACTTCGAAAATGACGGCGGACCGGGCCTTCCCGATTTTTTCTCCGATGAGCGCCGACCGGTGGGGTTGATCGCCCCGCACATCGACATCCGTGCAGGCGGCACGTGTTTCGCCCGCGGCTATCACGCATTGGCCTCCGGGCAACCGTCCGACGTGTACGTCATCCTGGGAACCGGCCATGCCGGCGTGGAAGGGATGTTCACCGCGTGCACGTTGGATTTCCAGACGCCCCTGGGAACCGTGAAGACGGATCGGAGATTCCTGGAACTGCTTGGCCGCGAGCTCGGCCGGGATCCCGCCGGGGAAGAAATCCTGCACGCGGCGGAGCATGTCGTCGAGTTTCAGGTGGTCTTTCTTCAATACCTGTTCGCGGGCCGCCGTGAATTCACCATAGTGCCGATCCTGTGCTCGCTGTCACACCACATCTTTGAAGACCGGCACCGCCTGGTCGAGCTGAGAGACCGGTTTCACGGATTCTGCCGGGCCCTGAAGACGGCCTGCGACGAAATCGGCAGGAGCGTCTGTTTCGTGGCCAGTGCGGACCTCGATCACATAGGGCCTCGCTATGGCGATTCGTTCATTCCGCACAAGGGAACGGTTGCCGAGACGCTCGAAAACGACGGCCGCATCCTGCGCCACCTGGAACGTCTCGACGTCGGTTCGTTTGTCGGGGACGTGGCCCGGGATAACGACTCACGCCGTATCTGCGGATTTTCCCCCATCACCACGATGCTTCACTGCATGGATGCAACCGAGGGGAGCCTCCTGAGCCTTGACTACGCTCAGGTGGACGACCGCAACTCGTTCGTGAGTTTTGCATCCATGATCTTTCGTTAGCCGTGCCGGCTCTGCGGTGCCCCACTCGATTGGTTGGAGGACTGTATGAAGCGCTGTCTGTTTCTCGTCGTTCCTATTCTTGCGGTCACGTGTCTGTGTGGTTCCGGTTGGACGGAGCAGAACAATGAGGTCATTGAAACCCAGGTCCTGCGGGTATTCGCGACCAAGAGGTCGGGCTACTATCACAAGCCGTGGAAAAGCCCGGATTTTGTTCATGTCAAGGGAAGCGGCTTCTTCTTTCGGGACGATGGGATCTTCCCCGGCAAGCGCGGCCTCATCCTGACCAACGCGCATGCCGTATCGATGGCCCAGAGCATCAAAGTGTCCAACGGCCGCGAGAAGCGGCGTTACGAAGTGAACCTTGTGGGGGTGTGCGATTCCGCCGACTTCGCAGTGCTCGAGATGCCGCCGGCGGAACTCGAGATATACGAGCGCCGCAACGGCAAGACCATACCACTGGATCTCGGAGACAGCGACCTGCTCAGGCAGGGCGACAAGGTCCTCGGTTGGGGCTATCCCCTGGGCGGTGAACGGATCAGCAAGTCGGAAGAAGGCGAGATCAGCCGGATCGAAGTGAACAACTATGCCTTTTCCGGCGACCGGTGGCTCATGGTCCAGGCTTCACTGCAACAGAACAGGGGGAACTCGGGCGGTCCGGTGCTGAAGGACGGAAAGGTCGTCGGAATCTCGTTTCAGGGAATCCGGGACAGCGACAGGATCAACTACTTCATTCCCATTAACCTGGTCAAGAAACTGGCTCCAGTGCTGGACGATCAGTCGAGGATCCCCCAATGGCAGTATCTCGCACAGTATATGTTTCCAAGACTCAAGGACTATCACAATATGGATGCGGATCAGGGAGGCATTCTCATCGATTACGTAATACCCGGCGGAGCCCCTTACGAGTTCGGACTCCGTGACGGCGACATTCTGACCGCAATCGACGGCCGTGAAATAGACAACTTCGGGGATATCTTTCTCGATGCCCTAGGGCAGAGGGTATACTACGGCGAGGTTCTCAACCGCAAACTCGTGGGGGACCCGCTGACGGTCAAGGTAATCCGGAAAGGTGAAGAAAAGGAGATCAGCGGCACGGTTGGAAAAGGACTTCCCGAACTTGTGCCCAGGGTATTCGGCCCGCCGAATTACTTCATCTTCGGCGGCATCGGCTTCGTCGAGTTGACGCTGAACTGCATCGACAATCTGGGTAAGTCGGGGGACGGCTTCAGAGCCAAGTATGCCTCGGAGTACCCGGACAAGCCGTTCCAGAAAGTGGTCATAGTCTCCGAGATATTCCCCGAATACGGACTCGTCAACACCACGGAATACCTCAAGAGAGTGGAGAAGATCAACGGTGAGGAAGTCCTCAATATCGACGACCTTTTCCGAAGAATCCGGAAGATCAAGGAGCAAGGCAAGAAGAAAGCCCTTTTGGAAATCGCGGGACGGCTCTCGCTTCCCCTGGATCTCGAAGATGCCGATAAGCTGGACGCGGAGATTAAGGAAAGATACGGCATCCTGTATATGAAGACCCCGGAAGGCTTTCAGAAGTAGCGGCATGCCGCGCCGGAGCCGTACCGGCGCGGCGGCTCTGGGCCGTCCTCGTTTGCCGGGGGGGGATGCCCGGCACGTTTCGTTAACCCATCACTTTAACTCCTGCCATAAACACATCGAAACTATTCAACTATTTCTTGACCTATAAAACGCATTGTGATATAAATCTTTCAGCCACAAAGGCTAAAGTAACTTATGAGAGCTGAGACGTTGTTCTCAGTTGAACGCTCTCCGGCAGACAAGGATCGCTCATGAAACTCCGCGCCAAAAAAATACCTGTAGTCTGCATC
>JAZDHD010000428.1:0-13500 GCA_043806215.1 Pseudomonadota bacterium
GGGTGGTCGTATTCTGTTCGGCGGGCAAAACCTTCTGGATCTGGGGGAAGAAGAGCTTCAGAAGATCCGGGGAAATCATATTGCCATGGTTTTTCAGGAGCCGATGACCTCCCTGAACCCTGTTTTTACGATCGGCGACCAGATCAAGGAGGCGATCACCGTACACCGCAGGATGGAGGAGGCGGAAGTGACAAGCCGGTGTATCCAGCTTCTCAGAGACGTGGGAATCCCTTCTCCGGAAGAGCGCCTCAGGGACTACCCCCATCAACTGAGCGGCGGCCAGAGACAGAGGGTCATGATTGCCATGGCCCTCTCCTGCGACCCGGACCTCGTCATTGCCGATGAGCCGACCACGGCGCTGGATGTCACCATTCAAAAACAGATCCTGGATCTCTTCAAAGAACTGAAGACGGGGAGGGAGATGTCCCTTCTCTATATCACCCACGACCTCAACGTGGTGGCCGGAATCGCCGATCGCATCTATGTCATGTACGCAGGGATTGTTGTGGAACAGGGAAGGCGCTCAGATATTTTCGGGAACGCCCGGCACCCTTACACCATGGGACTGCTGGCTTCCCTGCCCCATCGGTCCAGAAGGGGAAGCCTTCTGCACAGCATCCCCGGGACTGTTCCGGACCCGGCATACAAACCAGGAGGTTGTCCGTTTCATCCCAGGTGCGATTATGCGGTGGATTCCTGCCGGAGGGATTTCCCCGAGATGTGTGATTACGGAGACGGGCACCTGAGCCGATGTCCTGTCCTTTATAAGGGTAATCTCTCATGAGCCAGGCCGCTTCCAATAACGCCATTCTGAAGGTGCAGGGCCTGAAGAAATACTTCCCTGTGCAAAGGGGGTTCTTTCGGAAGGTCATCGGACACGTAAAGGCCGTGGACGGGGTGGACCTCCAGATCGGGGAGAGGAAAACCCTGGGGCTGGTGGGCGAAAGCGGCTGCGGCAAGTCCACTATCGGCCGCCTGATCCTGATGCTCCTCGACCCTGACAATGGGAGTATCGTGTATCGCGGTCAGGAGATCAGCCAATTCACCCGGCAGGATATGAAACCCCTCCGCAGGGAGATGCAGATTATCTTTCAGGATCCTTACGGGTCTTTGAATCCCCGGATGACAGTCGGGCAGTCCATTGAAGAAGGGCTTCGAATCCTGGGCATTCGAGGACATGGAGAACGCAAGGCCCGGGTGGAACACCTCCTCCAGTTGGTCGGAATAACGGCATCCGCCGCACATCTCTATCCCCATGAGTTCAGCGGCGGGCAGCGGCAGAGGATCGGGATTGCACGGGCCCTGAGTGTGGAGCCGTCGCTGATTATCTGCGACGAGCCTGTTTCTGCCCTCGACGTCTCCATCCAGGCACAGATCATCAATTTGCTCGAAGATCTCAAGGTCAGGCTGGGGCTGAGCTATCTTCTCATTTCCCATGACCTTAACGTCGTCGGATATATGAGTGATGCAGTGGCCGTGATGTACCTGGGGCACATCATGGAATATGGGTCAGGGGATGACCTCTTTGACTCACCTCTCCATCCCTACACCCTCGCGCTTCTTTCTGCCGCGCCTGCAGCCGACGGGCAGACCCGACCCGGGCACAGGGAACTCAAAGGGGATGTGCCCACTCCCTTTAATCCCCCTCCGGGATGCAAGTTCCAGGGCAGATGCCCCCTGGTAGAAGATCGATGCAGGAAAGAGGAGATAGCTTTTTGTCCTGTGGGGAACGGGCATATGGTTCGATGCTGGAAGGTGGCTTAGGGGGCAAACTCCTTGTTGTGAGGCCCATGAGCGATAAGCCTTTCGGAGGGAACTTCTTCCCCCACTCATCACTGAATGGTTGCCTCCAGCGGGTTTTTTCCCTTGACTTTCTGGATAAGTTAAGGAAAATGACAGATCTCTGCTGGGGGATCGTTCAGCGGCAGGACGATGGGTTCTGGCCCCATTAACCGAGGTTCGAATCCTCGTCCCCCAGCCAACAAACCCCCGGTCTCCAATTCCGCTCCTTCAACGTACCGCCCGATGCCCTTCCCATGGCGACTTCCGCATGATCATCAGTATTCTTAATAGAATTTGATCCAATCCGTTACCGGCTCGTAGATTCCTTTCGCAGGATTCGACTTAATGATGCGGGCAACGGGAAAGCGGTTTCCCCTGATGGTGAGCAAAGGCGTGAGCCCTCCCGTATCAAAGTCCTTGATGGACTGCAAAGCGTCCGCCACTCCGTCCCGGCTCAACTTTCCGGCAGCATCGGCCTTCCTGAGGCACTCGACGAAGATTTGGCCGGCGACAAATGCCACCATGTAGCTTAAGGACCGTTCCTTGACATCGGGATAGTGGATGCGCGTGTAATCCCGAATGGTCTTGATCATGGGGACGTCTTCCATCCACCAGTATGCATAACCGCTTACGCCCAAGAATGGGGGGCCGTCGGGTCCCAAGGCCGCCACAACGGACCTCATCGCCCCCCAGGAGGTGACGATGATTTTGCTCTTCAGTCCCATGTCATGACACTGCTTTATCAAAGGCGCGTTTGACGGACCTACCCAACCGTGAATAATGACGAAATCGGGATTCATGCGTTTCAATTCTTGAACTTGAGCCGTATGGTCTCCGCCCTTGATGTCCCCGACCGCTTCTCCGGCAAGTTCCAACCGCAGTTTACGGATCATGAGGCGCCCGTAAGGAATGGGGTCTTCTCCCAGCGGCCCCTCGGAGTAAAAGAACGCTATCTTTGCACCCGGCTGCTGCTGGGCTATGTACTTGAGCGCTATGCCCACCTGGTCGCCATAGGTCGGACCCGGAACGAACATCGGCAGGGTACCGCCGAAAGCGAGTTTGGCGGACAGCGACGACGAGGTGAAAAGGACCCGGTAACGGTCTTGGATAACCGGTTTGAGGGCAATGGCGGCCGGAGTGCCCGACCCAAAGAATGCCAGAGGTTTTTCCGTTTCCATCATCTGTGCAAACAGACGCACCGCCGTGTCCGGCTTGTAGGAATCATCCTTCATCACGTACCGGATCTTCTTTCCGTTAATTCCTCCCCGCTCATTGGCTATCGCCAGGCAGTCTTTGAGGCCCAGATCCAGCTCGATGGAACCCTTTGCCACCGAACCGGGCCCTGAAAGACCTACCAGAGCCGCCACCGTTATCGGTTCTTCCGCCAATGCCGAACCCATGAGCAGCAGACTAAGAACGGTGAACAGACTAAAGACGAGCGCCGCGTTTCCCGGTCTGTTTATCATCGCATTTCCCTCCTCTTGGCAGTTGTCACGGCATGTATCCAAAACAAGCGGTTTTCGAACGTGCCCGGGCAGTTCCCTTCGAGCCCGTTTTCACCTACAACCGCTTTTGGGTCGCAAACGCTCCGCGCCGGGGGGCTTCATCCCTCGTATTCTCTGAGGTGATTTCATGGCATGACGGCTTTCCGTTGGGATTCAGTAGGGATACGTACATTACCGCGGCCCGTTGCTCGGAGTGGTCTATGCCGCGGTCTTTCCCGACCCAAACAGTACACACGTACCCGTTCCGCCTCAGAATGATAAAATGTCTACACCGGTTGGATAAGAGAACCTGTGAATTACAGTTCACCGTATCCCTTGCCCGCGGCTCTGTCAAGCAAAATCCCGGGAAGGTTGAGTTGCCGAATAGAGCGGTTCTCGATGACAATCGGGGGATTCAGGGAGATTTCAATTCGATGGGTATGCCGGCCGGCGTGCCGATTCGTGAGAACATTCCGGAACTGATTTAGGCAGGCGCCGGGCCCCTACGACGTCACGGCGGAAGTACGGTGACGGTATTGAGCCAAACTGCCCATCTCTTGGCAGCGCCCGGCAGACGCCGAGACGCTGCTGCGCGTTTTCAAGAATCTGTTACCACACGTATACCGTAGGGTAATACGACGCGGGTTCATGAGGAAGACCAAATGAACCAAGGAGCGTTGCCGTGGTCACGCATGGAAGGCTTGGGGGGAGATAAGTCTTCCCCCAAGCCCCTCTTCTTTCATGCGTCCGGCGGGGATCCTTCGCGGTCCTCGAATCGGGGTCCCGGAGTACCCGGCAGACGCCGGGACGCTACTGAAGCCCGCCTCTTTGGCAACACCGGGCCTTCGCCCTCTTCAGTGGGACCGGCATCCTGCCGGTCATCTTTTCTCGTCTTCTCGTTCCCAGGCTCCGCCTGGTAACGCCTATCCCCCGGGCTCCGCCCGGTCACTCAGCGGGACCGGCATCCTGCCGGTCATCTTCGGGCTGCTGCCATCCTAGCCCGGCAGGGCCATGGATTTTCATGACTTCGAAGCCGCTCGTTTGAAGGAAGGCTGATCGGCAAATACAATCCGGTTGTTTTCCCGATGATCAACCATGTAGAGCACGTCGGCCGCGGTTCTCAGGTCGTCGAGCAGGGTCTCCACCACACTGCGGTCCACGTCATAGGCGCGGACATACAGGTTCCTAAAGCCGGCCGGCGCCCTGGTAGTCGAAGTGAGGATGCTTGCAATCCGCCCGCCGTGGTTTCTGATTATGTCCGTGACCTTCTTGACGGATCCCGGCTGGTCCTCTATCTGAAAAGCCAGTTGGATGCCTTGTTTTCCGTACCCGCTCAAAGAGACGAGTGCCATGAAGATTTCGGCCTGGGAAATCGTCCCGACCACATGGCCTTCTTCATCCACCACGGGGGCACCCGATATGGAATTGGTGAGCAGCCGGGCCGCGGCTTCTTCCAGCGTATGGTCGGGTTTGACCGTGACTACGTTGGGGGTCATGATATCCCTTATGCGGATCTGGGATATCAGGTACAGCAACTCGTGGATCTCCAAAGATGTTGCGTCGGAAGCGGAGGCTCTCTTCAAGTCCCGGTCCGTGACCACGCCCACGAGTTTCTTTCCCTTCATGACGGTCAGCATGCGGGCCGCATGCGTCTTCATCAGGTTAACGCCTTTCTGCATCGAATCATCGGCGTCAACACCGATCACGTCTTTGTTCATCCAGTATTTGACCAGCATTCTTCCATCTCCTCTCTCCCTACAACTCGCATGCCTTTAAGGATCGGCCGGGCGGCTCAAGAGTCGTCCCGCTGACTCCACTTGACGAGATTATCGGCCGGTTGCGGGATTCTCGGGAGACGATCTGACCACAAGCACCGGACAACCGGCTCCGCGGAGAACCCGCTCGGCCACGCTTCCAAGAAGAATGTGCCGCAGACCGGTCCATCCATGAGTTCCCATGACGATGAGATCTGCAGACTCTTCCGCAGCCGCCCGGATAATCTCCTCGGCGGGAATGCCTACCCTTGCAAGGGTCTTGACCGTATCGATCTTATCGCGGACTTCCTTTTCCACCGTCTCGAGCTGGTCCCTCGCGGTGTTCTCCAAGTCTTGGACCACGGTCCGGACGTCCACCGGCATGCCTTCCGCGTATACGGGGAAACCGGCCCACGAGTCCACAACGTGAGCAATGACGAGAGACGCGCCGAAGACGTTCGCGTACTCGACCGCGGTCTGAAGCGCGGGTTGCGAGTTTTCGGAAAAATCAGTGCAGCAAAGTATCTTCTTGGGAACCATGGTGTCCACCTCCGTGGTATTGTCGGGTGTCGGATTTCTTTACAGGTTGAAAACCGGTGATTGATCAAGGCTGCGATCTTCTCGTGCGGCCTCGGGCGCGTCGTTCTCCGGACGGTTACCGAGGCTGCAAGTCTCCGTTGGTCCCGAGTTCACGAAGGGCTTCAGCCATCTTCACCAGGTATTCGTTTGTCGTCTTGACCGAATCGAGGATGTCGCGGTACATGGAAGACGCTTCGGCAGCGCAGAATCCTGATTCCAGCCGCTTCCAATGGGCCAATTTGAATTCCTCGAACATCTCGTTGAGCTTCCGTCCCGAGGCGATGACCGCTTCCAGTATCTCCTTGTTTGGGGTCTGAAATGCATCGCGCAAATTGTGCATCATCTCCAGAAGCGCGGTGAAGAGTGCATCCAACTCGGCATAGGCCTTGTCACTGAACGGAACGCCCTTCTTGGCCTTGATGCGGCAGCAGTTCAGGATGCTCTCGAACATGTCCCCCATTCTTTCCAACCGGTAGGGAAACCGTATCAGACCGCTCAGCAACTGTCCCTTTGCCCCCGACCCAACCAGATCTTTTGTGAGAAGCCTCTCCTGGTCGTGAACTTCTTCGCACAAGGCCTCGCAGCGGTCCATTTGGCCCGAGTCTCCCGTGAAGACGGCTTTCGACAGCAAACGACAGGTCTCCATGAGTTTGCTGATCATGACCAGGAGGCCTTCTTCCAAAGAAAGAGATTCGCTCACCGGTCTCTCGTAGAGCTTCTCGATCTTCAGAGCTTCCTCATTCAGCCTTGGGCTCAACATCCTGAAAGGATTGTAGAAAAGATGCTCCTCTTTCATTGTGTCCTCCTACGTTTCTTTTCCATCTCCAATGGCTGTGATTTTCCTATTTCAGTCTTGCGCGCCGGCTTCCCCGCGTGCCGCTAAGCCCGCCTCCCTCCGTTGACGAGGGGACTGAGAGGGGTATCGCCCGGCCGGGACGCCGGCGTGAGTTCTCAAGAATGCGTCAACGCATTTGTGCCGAAGTGGAGGGGCTCTTTGCATCGTGACTGCATCCCTGGGAAATCCAGAGCCGTGCCGCCGTGAGAACCCCGACATCGGCGAGAATGGCGGTTGACTCCGGCCGTCCTTGTTGGGCGGCAAAGTGTTCAGTGTACCTGTGATCCGGCCCGACTGCCAAGGACAAACATTCAAGAGCGTTCTCCCGCCAACGATGCAGAGCGGACTCTTCACCATTGCCGGAGAGTACCCGCCAACCCGACTCAATCAAACTGTCGATCTGCTTTTCCGGCACCTTTTCTCCCTCCTTGCAGCCTGTCGGAACGCGTGTGCAAGGGAAATCCGACAGACACACCCAACGATTGGTTCTGAGCAGCCATGCTCACCCGGCGCATCCTGCCGGCCTAAAGCATGCCCGCTTACGTGGTCGTCCGTGATCGCCTTGCCGTGAAATGTTGCATATTCTGTGCCGGAAGACCCCCAACCCCGCACGGAATAGAACCGCCGGAATGACGCAATTCATGTGTCCGAACCAGATCCCGGCGGCAAGGGTGCCCCATGAAGAACGTCGACCATATCCGGTTTCATGGCAAGATGTGCGCAAAGGCAAGTTGCTTGTCCCGCGAAACTGATAGCCATGAACGAAGGTTTGTGTTTACATCGGATACCGGAGGCCGTGACTGCCCGTGTGAAGAAAGTATCCCCGGAGCCTCCCGAACAGGTGCCGAGCCAATGAAGCCAAGAGACGGGAAGACCAGGCGCCGGGCCGAATTCGGCGACTTTCAGACGCCGTTGGATTTTGCCCGGAGAGTCTGCCGGTTGATTGCGGAGCGGGGACTGCGGCCGGGTTCCGTGTTGGAACCTACCTGCGGCCGCGGGAGCTTTCTCACGGCGGCCTTGGAGCAGTTTCCGACAGTCGCCAAAGCGGTCGGCGTCGAGATCGACCGTGATTCGGTTGCAGCCGCCAGGGGGGCTCTTGCCGGTCTTCGGAACGGACATCGGGCCGAAGTGAGGCAGGAGGATTTCTTTCGAGCGGACTGGTCCGGGATGGTGGATTTGCTCCCCGAACCTCTTCTCATTATCGGCAACCCCCCCTGGGTGACGAACTCGGAGCTTGGAACCATGGGCAGCTCCAATCTTCCCCGGAAATCGAATTTCCTGGATCACAAGGGTATTGACGCCATTACGGGCAAGGCGAACTTCGACATTTCCGAATGGATCTTGATGAAATGTCTGGAATGGATGGAGGGGCGCAGGGCCGTCCTCGCAATGCTCTGCAAGACCGCCGTTGCACGGCGGGTGCTTCTCCGATGTTGGAAGACCGGAACCCGCACGGGAAGAGCCGAGATGTTCCTCATAGACGGCCTGAAGGTCTTCGGCGCGGCCGTGGCGTCGTGTCTGCTCGTGATCGACCCCTTGGTCGCGGACACCGGTCTCTTGTGCAGGGTCTACCAGGGTCTGGACAAGGCGGAGCCCTTCTCCCGCTGCGGGTATCACGACGACTCCCTCATAGCGGATGTCGGCTTGTACAAGCGGTGGAAACACCTGTCGGGGACCGGGCGCCGCACATGGAGATCCGGCATCAAGCACGACTGCGTACGGGTCATGGAATTCGTCGAGGAGCCGGGGGGGTTACGGAACCGGATGGGAGAGGTAGTTCACCTGGAGCCGGACTATCTCTACCCCATGCTCAAGAGTTCCGATCTGGCCAATGGCCGCACCGCGACCCTCGGGCGCCGGATGCTGGTAACCCAGCGGTCCTCGGGCGAGGATACCTATGAAATTGAGGAGCGGGCCCCGAAGACATGGGAGTATTTGTGCAGACACGGCAATCTCCTGGACCGGCGGGCAAGTGCGGTATACCGGAAGCGGCCGAGGTTTTCGATTTTCGGTGTGGGGGATTATTCGTTCGCCGTGTGGAAGGTTGCCGTGTCGGGGCTGTCCAAGAAACTTGCCTTCACGGTGGTGGGTCCCTTCGAGGGCAAGCCCGTGGTCTTGGACGATACGTGCTATTTCTTGGCGTGCCGGTCGCACCATGAAGCCGAGTTTCTGGCTCGGCTGCTGAATTCGACACCGGCTCGCGAGTTTTACTCTGCATTCGTGTTCTGGGATGCCAAACGACCGATAACCGCGGACATTCTGCGTCGCCTGGATCTCCTTGCGCCGGCAAAGGAGCTGGGGATTGAAGAAGGCCGTTTGGACGACCTTGAGAGTCCGCCGGAATTCCCATTGCGTGAAAGGCCGGTCGGGGATACGATAACAGGGCCTAAGTCCCTCTCGTGCCATTCACCGAACCTGATGGATTAGTGGGATATGGCCCTCTTGTAAGAAGATGCCGCCCCCTGAGAGCCTCGGAGATCCGGACTGAGGGGAGCAGACCGACCAACAAGTAAACGGCCGGGCGTATGGAGGCGGAGCGGCAACAAGGAGGTATGAGGATGGGCCTCAAGAGAGAATCGGGCAAATCAGGCAGCAACGTAGTGCAATTCCCTCCGTCGAAGGCGAAAAGACCACGGGCAAACCCGAAAGAGCCCAACGTGAGGCTCCAGCACACCAACAGGAAAGGCAAGACCTACTACCTGCATGTCGGGAAGACGAAAAAGGGCAACGACCGCTATTGGTTCTCCACGAAGGATTCCGGTGATACGGTGGAAACGGTCCCTGAGGGATACGAGATCTACGAGAATCCCAACGCCATGGTATTCCTTCGGAAAAGTCAGCCCAAGGAGATACGGGAAGAGGAAATCGCACTCCTCGATGCGGAAGTCAAAGCCCATGCAGAGTCCAAGAAATACATAATCGATACGAGGGGAAAGGTCGTTACCATCTTCTGGACCAGCCAGAGCGGCGACGGCCTTGCAGACCTTAACCCTTTCTTCCGTTTAAGCCGGATGCAGGAATGGTATGAACAGAATGCGCATTTCATGCCGGTCTTCCGGTTCACGTTGGTAGATGCTGAGGAAAGGCTGTTCATTGCCGAGAGATTCTGTTTCAGGGGACGCGTGGATGGTTGGAAGGGACTCTTCAATGGCGGTCCGGATCCGCTGCGGACGTTGGCCGAGAGGTACGTCCGACATTTGGGCGAAGACTCGTTCTATGAGTTGTTCTAGGGCATGGGACATTCTCGGATATCTGAGATATCTGGGGACATACACCTAGTTTTTTCTAAGATGGACGCTTACGAGGTCTTCCGGGTTATCCTGTGCTCAGGTCACGACCTGTAATCTTCTCGACCTGTGCCACAAACGCTGCATCTCCGTGCCGGGGGGTTTCTTCTCCCAGCAGTTCAAGATACTCCCGACGGTCCGATTCTTCATGAAACACGTTCATAGACCGGTTACCACGTTGCGTGAAGTGATGCAGATATGCGGGGACCACTATGCGCGACAGACGAGCCATTGTGGCATGCTGCAAGAAGATCCCATGATTGTCAATGAAATGTAATGTATGTCACCAGATATCCACGGTGGGCTTCTCTCCACCTGCGTTGAGCATCACGCCGGTTTTGCACGTACTCCGGATCATCGAGAAGTTTCTTGTTGTGCCATCTACGCTTGCGCTCCCTCTGACACTCCGGCTTCGAGCAGTACGCCTGCTTCTTCATCTTCGGACAGGGAACAAACAGCTTGCCGCAGGCCGAACATCGACGACGCCTTGCCACGAGACACCCCCGGACCACTAGTGCTCACTAGGATGCCTCTTTTCATCTCCATTTACAGGTGGGTCAATTCTGAGAGCGCTCAAACAGGTGGGGCAGGTCTCGAGAGCAAAGGTGGGGCAATTGTCGGGAGCGTCAAATGAACAGCCTCGGCTTTGCCGGGCCTCATAGTGTTGCTCTTTATAAGCGCGGCGAATGCCGGAGTTGACTGGGGCATGTTGGTTAGCCTGGTCCCCCCGGCTTACCCTCGACAGCGGCTCTTTTCAGTAATGACGCTTATCAGGCTGTCGCCGGTCATGATCGGGTCACTTCTGACGGCCCTCTTCGTGAGTTTTTCAGTATCCGCTGGGTGACACTGGACTCGGATTAGTGCTGAGTGTGTAGACAAATGTGTGACCTGGTGCTGGATTTTCTTGCAGTAACCCGTGAAGAGAGGGAGCGAGCATGCCCACGAATCTCAACATAGACCCGCGACTTCTCGATGAGGCCAAGCGTCTTGGCGGGCATCATACCAAAAGAGCTACCGTAAATGTCGCTCTTAGACTTTACATACAGAGGCTTAAGCGTCTCAATGCTCTTAAGGCATTCGGAAGTTTCGATTTTGACCCTGACTTCGACTACAAGGAAGAACGGACATGACGGTGATTCTCGGCGACACATCCATTTGGTCCCTGGCTTTACGACGGCGCAATCCCGGGACTGACGAACCGAATGAGGCGAGAGTTCTTTTTCCTCTCGTTCCCAGGACCTGCCTGGTAATGCCTGTCTTCCGGGCTCTGCCCGGATTCTCTCACCCCTGGACCCCGGCCTTCGCCGGGGAGACGGCGGGCAGGGACGCCCATCCCACGATTTGTAGGGGCGAATGGTATTCGCCCTGGGGCGACCGCCGGTCGCCCCTACCGTAGCCCCGGCTTCCGTGCGCGGAAAGCCCTGTTTCCGGATCAGCTACTCGGCAAAGGGAGAAAGATACGTGACTGAAGTTACGTAATAGTCCCCTTAGTATTACGTTTCCAGGAAGATTCTCGCGTCGACGGCAATGGCGCCCGTGTTCGATACCACGATCGGGTTCACGTCGATCCGACTTATCTCGGGAAAGTCGACCATCAATTCGGCCACCCTCAGTATGGCGTCTTTGAGCGCCTCCATGTCCACGGGAGGCATTCCCCGGACCCCGCTGAGGATCTCGGACCCGGGCAGTTCCCGGATCATCTCCTCAATCTCCGCATGTGACAGCGGTGCCATTCGCAAGGTTGCCTTGCCGAAAACCTCCACGAAGATCCCGCCGTGCCCCAGGAGAACCATCGGGCCGAAATGGGGATCCCGCTTGCCGCCGATGATGAGCTCGTACGCTCCCGGAACGCGGGGAACCATTTTCTGAATGAGCACACCTTGAGCTTCCCCTTCGGAAACCGGCCGGAACTTCTCGATCATTGTGGAGACCGCGTTCCGCACCGATTCCGCATCGGGCAATCCGAGCAGGACCCCTCCCTTGTCCGATTTGTGGGAGACGTTTTGGGCAATCACCTTTACTGCGAAGGGCCCGGGGATATCGCCCGCCATGTCGCCCACGGAAGCCGAATCCTGCACGACTCGATGCTCCGGGACGTTGATCCCTGCGCTGCGGATAATATCCAATGCCTCATCCAGCAGCGGAGACCGGCCGTGCTCACGGGCCTTTTGGATGCAAGCCCGCACTTCGTCCCCATTGATCGGCGGGTGCGGCGGAACGATACGCGTGTCCCGGACGATGAATGCCCGCCTCTCGTGGTACCTGATGGAGGTATCCAGAGCGTGTATGGCACGTTCCGGAGTCATGAATATGGGAAAGTCCAATTCTTTGTGCAAACGCGAGATTTCATACTGCTCGGTGGAAACGCACAGCGCACAGGGTTTCCCGTACTGCTCCGCCATGGATGCGGTTGTACGGAGCAGCTTACGCGAAGCCTCTCCTTCGATTCCGGCAAAATACGTGTGAAGAAACACGATGCCGTCAACACTCTTTTCCTGGAGCGTATGCTCGATTATCCGGCTGTACACATTGAAATCGAACAGGTCGCCAAGATCGAGCGGATTGGCCAACCGTATCACATCGGCCCGCAGGTGTTTCCTGATTTCCGTGAGAAAGTCCTGTCTGAACGGAGGGAGGCGAAATCCGTACATATGTGCCGCATCGGTGGCGATAACCGCGTGACCGCCGGATCTCGACACAATGGCAAGGTTTCTCCCCTTCATCTGAGGAAGCTGGAGTATTTTCAGGAAGTCGAGATAGGTCTGGGTGTCCTTGAAGCGTACCATTCCCGATTGCCGCAACGCCGCGTCCACCACATGGTCGTCGTTGGCCAGCGCCTCGGTGTGAGATTCTGCAATGACCCGGCTCATGTCTCCCACGTTGGCCTTGTGCACCACAATGGGTTTGGACGACGTGCGAGCAATATCGGTCAATCGGCGGCCGTCACGAATGGACTCGAGGTACAGGCAAATTACCGACGTATCCGGGTCCTCTATGTAGTATTCCAATAAGTCGTTCTCATCAATGTTCAGTTTGTTTCCGATTGCCGCAAACTTGCTGAACCCGAGCTGTTCACTGGCGAACATGTTCAGATACGTGAGGCCCACTCCGCCGCTCTGAGCGATTATTCCGATGCCGCCCCGGCGGAATATGTTCTTGAGGGTCGGGAACGGAACAGCGAATCCGTTGACGATGTTCATGATTCCGATACAGTTCGGGCCGATGAACCGCATTCCATACTGATCGGCTATGTGTTTGAGACGGTCGCCGATATTACGGCCTCCTTCGTCGAATTCACCGAATCCGCCGCTTTCGATGATCGCCCGTTGGATTCCCATGCGTCCGCACTGCTCCAGAATGCTTGGTACGGTCTTCGCCGGCGTGAGGATGACGGCCAAATCCATAGGCTCGGATATCTCGTCCAAAGACCTGTGAATCTTCCGACCAAAAATGGTCCCCCCCTCCCTACCAACCAGACGAATTTCACCGGTATATTGGAATTCAAAGAGGTTTCTGGCTATCTCTTTGCCAAGGTTAAAGGGATGGGTGGATACCCCGATAACGACCACGGAAGAGGGATAGAATAGATCTTTCACGAGTTCCTCCAATTCGATTGGGCAGACCTTAGTGCTCCTTGGCCCGAATACGGTCGCACATTTTCGTCTCGCAGCCGTCTCGGGTGCCGGCAAGAACAAGATCCGGGCACGGAGGCCCGGGCTACGAAGAACAGAGACCAAGCCGGTCGTACACCGTGGGACGGGCGTCCCTGCCCGTCATCT
>JAZDHD010000429.1:0-17056 GCA_043806215.1 Pseudomonadota bacterium
CTCCAAAGCAGTCTGCTGCAAACTTGCAGTGGGTGGCGCAACCGAAATCCATCTTGGGATTCAGCACCTTGTGACCGCATTTCTTACACGTACGCCGAGTCTCGTCCTTGAAGAATTCCAACTTGGATCCGCACTTGGGACATTCGGCATCGAATATCGCATCGAATTTCCAGAATCTGGGGTCTTGTCCCGGGCATTTCATTGCTCTCCCGCCTTCCTTCCGCCTTGAAAACATGATGAAGCCGGGCGGGTGCGGGCGGCGAAACTCCCGCACCTGCGCTCGGGTTAACCGAGAATGGCCTTGAGGTCTTCATCGGGGGTGCCGATCGGCATGATATTGAAATTCTCGACAAGCACGTTCAGCACGTTGGGTGTTATGAACGCCGGCAGGCTCGGGCCGAGTCTGATATTCTTGATTCCCAGATGCAACAGAGTAAGGAGAATGGCTACCGCCTTCTGCTCGTACCAGGACAATATCATTGACAGCGGGAGTTCATTAACGCCCGTGTTGAAGGCATTAGCGAGGGCCACGGCGATCTGAATTGCCGAGTATGCGTCGTTGCACTGCCCTATATCCAGCAACCGCGGGATCCCGCCGATGTCCCCGAGATCCTTGTCGAAGAAACGGAACTTGCCGCATGCCAGGGTCAACACCACACAATCATTCGGGACCTTCTCCACGAATTCGGTATAGTAGTTTCTGCCGGGTTTGGCCCCATCACAGCCCGCGACGAGAAAGAAGTGGCGGATGGCGCCCGACTTGACCGCATCGATCACCGTACCTGCAACCGACATGACGGCGTTTCTTCCAAAACCGCACGTCACCGACTTGCCGTTCGTGTCCTCGGCAAAGCCGGGCATCTCCAGAGCTTTTTGTATCACCGGCGTGAAGTCCGGACCTTCGACATGAGTCACACCGGGCCACCCGACCAGGCCTGTCGTAAAGATCGAGTCAAGGTATGAGTCCTTGGGCCTCTGGATACAGTTGGTGGTCATGAGAATGGCGCCGGGGAAATCCGCGAATTCCTTTCTCTGGTTCTGCCACGCCGTGCCATAGTGACCCGCAAAGTGAGCATATTTCTTCAGACCCGGGTATGCGTGGGTCGGCAGCATCTCGCCGTGGGTATAGACGTTGATCCCCTTCCCTTCGGTCTGCTTGAGGAGATCCTCGAGGTCTTTCAGGTCGTGCCCCGAGATGAGAATCGCCTTGCCCTTCTTCGCCCCCAGGGAGACCTTGGTGGGTTCCGGATGCCCATAGGTTCCCGTGTTGGCCGCGTCCAGCAATTCCATTGCCCGAAGATTGGTTGCACCGCACTTCAGTACGAGACCGACCCAGTCATTGAGCCCCAGTGCCGGGTTCAATGTCGCCGCCAGACCTTCATGAATGAAGGAGTAAACCGAATCGTCTTCCTGTCCGAGGATCTCGGCGTGATCAGCGTACGCGGCCACTCCGCGGAGTCCAAGGATCAACGTGTGCTGAAGCGACCGGATGTCCGCGTTGGTCTTGTCATCGGGAGCAAACCCCACTCCCGCCCCCTGTTCGATCATTCCCTGCAGACTGCCTGCCGGTTTGAAATTCGCCGCGTCCTGGGTGAAATCCGCTTTGCCTCCCGCGGCCTTCACCTTCTCCTTGAGTCCTTCCCGGAGTTCCACACACTTGTTGATCATCGGCAGAAAACGATCCGGATCGAAGTCCACATTTGTCAGCGTGGAAAACAAGGCCTTTGACGTGAAAACGTTGACCTCGGGCTCATTGACCCCAACCTTCCGGCCTGCGTCCGCGTACAGGGCCAGTCCTTTCAGCGCGTACGTCAGTGCATCCTGAAGCGCCGCGGTTTCAGCCGATTTACCGCATACTCCCACTTTGGTGCATCCGGTTCCGAAAGCCGTTTGTTCACATTGATAGCAGAACATCTTTTCGTCCATTTTGTCCCTCCTGGTGGTTGCCCTCGACGATCAGGCGTGTGTGAAAAGCTCCGATGCACACTGTGTTGAGATTCTTCTCGTGCGGGAGCTCTTGATTGCTCTCCGGTTATCCCCGTCCTCAATCTCTGTAACCTAATATTGCGCATCAATCGGGATGCACGCCTTGACTTATGTCAACAACCGGGTCTTTTTTTCAGGATTGTTTTGTACGGACGACAACGGCGTTCAACGGCGTAAGAATGGTGCCGGTTCCCTGCCGCCTCCATCACCAGAGGTCTTTGAGCATTTTGCGGATTCCGGACCTTTCCTGCAGGGCCGGCCGCGCCGGACCGGCAACAACCGCCATACGCAGCGTAAGAAGACTTCGCAATTCCGGTTTGGGCTTCAATTCGAGCGCATTCTTGTAAGCATAAAGGGCTTCCACATAGAGCCCCGTGGTTTCAGACAACCGCCCGAGATGATAGTGGGCATAGGGGTCCCGGGAATCGATCTCCGATGCGCGCTTGAAGTCGTCCATCGCTTGATCTCCGTTGCCCAAACGCTCGTGAATGAGACCTCGTTGCAGCAATGCCCCACGGAGTTCCGGCGAAAGTTCGACGGCCGCGTTCAAATCATTGAGCGCGCCGTTCATATCTTCTTGAGCAATCCGGACCTGTGCGCGACGGAAATACGCATGATAAAACAAGGGGTCGAGTGCGACGGCCTTCGTATACAGCATCTCCGCTTCAGAAGCCTTGCCGTCCAGCGCCTTCTTGTTCCCTTCCCTCCACAGGGCCGCGGGGTATGAATCGACGGGCCTCAGGCGGCTTTCGAGCATCCTTATCCATACAGCCAAGTTTTCCTTCCACTCACTGCGCGGATCACGGGACAGCGCCTGCTCATACAGAGCGACGGCGCGTTCGATCTGCTTCCCCTCACGTTCCAACATTCCGGCCAGCCCTTCCATGGCCCGGTAGTTGTCGGGGTCGAGTTCAAGGGCTCTTTCATAGTCCTCAACGGCCTTCTTGGGGAGTTGAATCATTTCAAGGGCCTGGGCTCTGCCCACATACAGGGAACTCCGGCGAGGGTCCATCCGGATCGCCCGGGTGTAGAACTGCGCCGATTCCCGAAAACTGTTTTCCAGGAATGCTTTCTCGGCAAGTTTTTCCAAGCTGAGCGGTTGCGGGTCCGATTGGGCGGAAACCACTTCGGAGAGAGGCGGTTGGGGCTTATCCTGCGCCAAGGAGTTCTCCGACAATACGGCAAGGGCGCCGGCTGTGGCGAGGGCGAGCATGTCTCTGAGAAAAGTCTTCATGGTTCATTGCTCCCATGGCCCGCGTTGTCGGCAGTTTCAGTTCCCCCCTCCTTCACGCGCACGTAACCCCGTTACCGGCATAGTATCAGATTCCCGCGAATACGGGAAAGGCAAAAACATATGGCATGAGCGTGCAGATTCGGCTACACTTTGCTCACGGCTCCTGAAGACTGCCTGTGCGAGAAGCAACATGTCCCGTATACCATGTCGGCTAAAGCCGTCTTTCCCGTTCGCTGCCTTTCTTATCCTAGGCTTCCTCACGGATCCCATTCTTGCGGAGATCCCCCGTATGCCTGAGCCAAAGCACTCCGAGTACCGCGTCGCCATCCATTGCTCCCTGGGGATCCTTCAAGTTTGGAAGCATGCGGAACTGGTAAGAGAATACCCCATTGAAACGGGCAAAGGCGGGCTTGGCAAGAAGAGAGGCGGCGACCATCGGACCCCGGTGGGCGACTACGAGGTCAGCTGGATGGCATCCCGTAACTTGCGGAAAGGCCTCAGGATCGTAGACGGAAAGAGTTGGTGCAAAGGCAACCGGTTCGTCCATGGAAACACCGGCCCGAAACTGGAAAAGCTCTGGAGCGAACCGTACGGCGGGCAGGAAGCCGCGGTGATCAGTATTGACTACCCGAACGTTAAGGACAGCCTGATGGGGTTCACCGGCGAGTGTATCCATATCCACGCGGATAAACGGCATGATGAGGGTATTCTCAAGAAATCCTACGGATGTATCCATATGTATCCCACGGATGCGAGAGATCTCTACGAACTGGTGGAGGTGGGAACGCCGGTGAAGATTCTTCCGTGAGAGGCTTCGTGCTCCGTGGCGTACATACGGTGGCGCAACCTGAGCCCCGGAAGACGACGGGCAGGGACGCCCGTCCCACGAAAGTGGTTTGAGGCTCCGGACTTTCCTGCGCATCAACCTGACTTATTCCCCCGCCAAGTTCACGGGGGCGCCGTAGTCATGGGCCGACTCTATCTGAGTATGGGAATGGTGAAGGTGAATGTGCTGCCTTGGCCGAGCGCCTCACTCCATGCATGGATTTTGCCGCCGTGCAACTCCACAAGCTTCCGTGTAAGCGCAAGACCTAGCCCCGTTCCTTCCCGTTTGCCGGACTTCCGGGCCTCCAGTTGCTCAAACGGTTCGAAGACGTGATTCGTGTCCTCGGGTCTCAGGCCGATCCCGGTGTCCGCCACACTCACGACAAGCAGGTCTTTTTCTTGACGCGCCTTGACCTGTATGCGGCCGCCGTCCGGGGTAAACTTGGCTGCATTGGACAGGAGGTTGAACATGATTTGCCGAAGCTTGACCCGGTCTGCGCGAACCTGTAAACCGGCGATGGATTCGTCGATGTGAAGCACAAGTCTGAGCGAGTGCCTCAAAGCCTTCTCTTTGATCATCGACAGGCTCGATTCCAGGAGACGTTTCAGACTTACCGGCTCGAGATGAAGCTTCATCTTTCCCGACTCGACCTTCGCGAGATCGAGAACCTCGTCGATCAGATGAAGCAGGTGGCGGCCGCTGTCAACGATGTAGCCCAGAAACCGGAGTTGCTTTTCATTCAGCTTGCCGTAGTGCTGGTCATAGAGAATCTCCGAAAAGCCGATCACTGCATTCATCGGTGTCCGAATCTCGTGGCTCATGCCGGCAAGAAAGCTGCTCTTTGCCATATTGGCGGCCTCGGCTTCCGACCGCAGACGCAGGGAGTCTTTCAATGCCCGTCTCTGTTCTTCTTCGGCACGTTTACGCTCCGAAATATCGGTGAACACCCCGAAGGTCCCTCGAAAGTCTCCTTCGTTGCCGTGAATCGGACGCCCGGAAAGCAGGACATCTATCCGTGACCCATCCTTGGCGACGAGCGCAGTCTCGTACACCCCGGGCTCCCCCTTCATGCGCTTGGCGAATTCGCGCCTGTGAAGATCCACATAGTCCGGGTGAACCACACTATACGAGTCGGTATGCAACAATTCATCACTACGGTATCCCAACATTTCGCAGAATCTTTGGTTCACATAAACGAACAGACCGTTTTCATCGATTTGGCCCACTCCCTCGTTCATGGTTTCAACCAAGGTTCTGAACCTCGTTTCACTCTCTCTCAGAGCCTCCTCGGCAGCCTTAAGGTTGGTTACGTCCATCCCCGCGGTGAGGATATAATCCGTACCCTCCATTTCCAGCAGATCGCTGTTGAACACATTGTGGCGAGGTTCCCCTGTTTTCGTGTGAAGAACGATTTGTCCTCCGCGGATCGGACCGGTGTGCCTGAATCGGCTCAGTACCGACTCACGCCGATCTGAATTCCACATTCCTAGATCCACGGAGGTCCTCCCCAATACCTCCTCCTCCCCGGTGAACCCGAAAATGTCCAGGAAGGCCTGGTTTGCCTCCTCGATGGTTCCGTCTTCAATGCGGCTGAGAGTCATCCACACAGGACTCATACGAAAAAGTTTGGCGAATTTTTCTTCACTCCTCGTCCTTTGCTGCTCTAAATCCGCCACCCGTCGTCTCAAATCCCCTAATTCGGCAAGCAATTCCTCTTTAGTCTGGTGTGAATCCCGCATGTACTCCTCATTCCAAACATGTGTTCTCAATATTTTGCTATCATACGATCATCTTATCATTATGCAGTAAAGATTACCTCAGGGCCCCCCCGGCGTCAATCGACCGCACGTCTCTTCATTTGGAAAGGGATCCGATCTACTCGACCTTGTGTCTTTGCATTCCGGGGACACGATCCCGATTTGTGTCCATCCGCTGCGCTCCGGCAAATCGGGTCATGTCCCCGGAATGCGTGCCCCCGAGCAATTCGGGGACATAACCCAATTTCGATCCGCTACGACGGGGAGAAACTTGGGATTGTGTCCCCGGAATTGCGAAGACTCGCCATTCTCGGTGTTCACTGCTTCTGTGGTGATTCTCTTTTGGTTGCGGCCGAAGGCTGCGCTAAGAGATATTTCTTCATCTGCGAAGTGGGGCGTTTGAGCTTATTTCGGCACGTCCAAGGAGATCCTCCTCGCAATGCCCAGTGCGAGTTTCTCGAAGGCAGTATAGGCGTCCTGAACCGCTTTCGCGTGTGCTCCGAGAGCACCGTCGGCCGCCCTCAGTTCAAAGATGGGCTTGCGTGCTTCTCGCCCCATTGGTATGAGGCTTCCGAAGTGCTTGAGAAGTGAAATGCAATGGGGGTCGTTGTCCAGACCGATACCCGATTCCAATTCCTCTCCTTCAACCTCGGAGCGGTAAACTTGGGGGATACGGTCCATCCACTTCCCGTAAGCTCTGACGGGACCGTCCAGGCGCTCGGCATGCTGCATCACCACGTATCCGGCCGGCTCCATACGGCCTGCCGGCAGTTGCGGCAAACCGCTCGGAGCTTGTTCGAGCCGCTTCTTCCATTGCTCACGCCATCGGCGGAGAGTCGGTCCCAAATTCCGCAATCCCTGCAAGGAAACAAGGTCCGGCGCCAGTGGTACGACTACATAATCGGCAGATAACAAAGCAGCTCTGTTTATGGCCCCGAGATTGGGGCCGAGGTCCATGAGGCAGAGCTTGGCCTCGTGCCGGGAAGCGGCCTGGTGAATCATCCGCCGGAAGCACGAAAGAACTCGGAATGAACCGGCATCAGCGTCCATAGCTTTCTGCCATTCCTGCGAAAGCGGATCTTCGAATCCGGACAAGAGCATATCGCCGACCAACAAGGCTGCGTTCCCGTCCATTTCTTCCACATGGGGTTCACCAATATCGCCGGTCCTCTCGATTAGCGGCCGCACTACCCCGTACACGGTGTTGGGGTGATCTCCATCCGGCCAGAACAGTTCCAGCGAGTCTTCGTCAAGAAACGCAGATGTAAGATTGGCCTGCGGATCCAGGTCGGCCGCAACCACCCTTATTCCGAGACGAGCGTACATGCACGTGAGATGATAAACGAGCCAGGTCTTGCCGACGCCTCCCCGGTTGTTGAAGAAGGCCGTGATCGTAACACTCATTGGGATCTCCTGAGGATCGCGCAGATATTCGTATCCTCCACCTGAAATCCGGGCGGCGGATTGCCGTTCTTGGCGAGTTCTTTGCGCGCCGACTCGATTCCGATTCCGAATCTCTGGACGTATCCGAGGCTCTTCATGGCAGCCGAAAGATTCGGGTTCCGGTAGTCCGTGATGCCGGGTTGTCCGAAGTTCCCGCGGTTCACTTGCCCGTAAGGCCCGCCCGGATTGTGGATTTCTATTCTATCGCCGAACCAATAGATCCTTACCGGTGCATTGCTCAGTTCATAGTCGCGGTGCATGATCGCGTTTCTGACTAACTGTTGGAGCGCCACAATCGGGTAGTCGGCCCGCCTGATTTCCGTCTCGCGGGACGTGAAGTCCGATTCCACGGAAATGTGCGCCTTGAACACCTCTTCCAACATCCGCAAGAGATCCGGCAATGGACCGTCAATTTCTTTTTGATCGACAATTGGATCCGTAAGCTCGGTGCCCGCGAAACGGAGAAACTGCACGTAGTCGCCCGGAATAAAATAGCGAGGGCTGGTCCCCACCACAAGCAAACCGACCGAAGTAGGAACGGATTCCGGGGGAGGCGTCGCAAATCGTACTGAAGCCAACTGATGCTCCAAGGATCGAGAATTCTGCTCCAGAATCTCATGAGACTGCTCGGCCGGCAGATACGTCCGGCGGAAAAGATCCATGTCGAGATCACCCAAATCGGCCGAAGGAAAGGGGCGCAGATCGAACGGCAAATCTCCCGCCCTCCTCTTCTCAGCAAGCCGTCGCTCTTCTTCCGCCGTTGCAACGGCTCTACGCGGCCCGACTCGAATCCAAACCAGCCCCCTGAACCGCACCGGTGGAGCGAATGAAGGCTGAACAATGACCACGGCGACATCGCATCCCCCAAGATTCCTCTTCTGAACCGCCATTGTGGGCAGAGGAAGGATATTGCCGTCGGAACGCATTGCTCCAAGGGTCTGGAGAAGACGATCCGTTATATCCAGATTCGCACACGTTCCGTCATCCCGTGCGCCGACAAATACCACGCCGGCGCGGCCATGATTCGGAAGATCGTTGGCAAATGCACAAATGGCCTGACCGATGCGGTCTTTGTCGGCAAAGTTTTCCTTTCGCTCCGCCCGGTCGGATTCGATGTCCTGCAGCAATTCTTCGAGTTCCCTGTCTTCCATTTCAGCGTGCCTCTTGATTCATTGTTCCGTGAACTAAACGCAGCATTTCATAAGTTCGATCACATATTTTCGTCGCGCCGCCATGTTGGGTGCCGGCAAGAATATACCAGGACTGAGAATTTCTTAGTGATCCCGATCCAGATCCAGATCCAGATCCAGATCCTTGCGGCTCTTCCCTTTACCAAACGACATCGCATGGTTGGAGGCATCGAGCATGTGACGAATCCGGATAAGACCATCCTTCTGCATACCGCACCTCCGCCCCGGTGACCACCTCATCACGGAAGTACCTGCTCAAGTCCTGAGGCGTTCTCAGATCCACCTTCCTTCCCAGTGTTTCGGTAAGCTCGATTTCCATTCCGGCTACATCGAGCAAGCCGGGAATGTGCTCCGGGTCGAACTCCACAAGAAGGTCTATGTCGCTCTCAGGGCCGAAGTCTTCCCGCAGGTACGAGCCGAATATTGAGAGTTTCTTGATGTGGTGCCGTTTGCAGAACGCTTCGATAACGTCATTCGGGATTGCCGGTCGAATCTTGGTCATGACGACTGCTCCGTCACTTTTCATCGTCGGTCAATAGGCTTGCTTCTTGTGCCGCTCATAGTTGAAGGCCTCAGAAATACCTGTGATGCAAAATGTTGCGAAGGAAACCCTCTCGAAGCTCAGGTCCGACCCGGTTATCGACACGGAGGAACCATCGACGCCCGATCATAATCGTCTCGAACCTCGTGCCCCATCAGTCCCTCGCAATAGTGATTAATGCGGGACAAGCCAATCCCGTCCGGCCGGAATGCGTAGGTGAATTCCCGGAAGAAAGGTACGGACCCTCTGCCGGGGTTACTTTGCCTCTGCCAACCCTTCCAACCACGTGACTGTGGCGTCGAGAACACTGATGCGATATCCCAGGATGCTCCGCTCGATCTGCGTCCTGCACCGCGTTTGCGCTTTTTCCATGCGCATTCGTTGCCCGGCGCAGGTGTCGATTTGATCCCGTAACAAGTTCTCCGCGACCTCAGATGACAGCTTTCGTGCAAAATGGAGCTTCGCAGGAAACTCCAGCCGGAAGTCCCGGATGTGATACACGGGTAGACGGATCCAGGCATCGAGCACTCTGCGCCCTTCGTCCGTGAGGTCAAAGACCTTACGCGCCGGGAGGTTGCTTTGCTCGACCCGCTCATGATGAAGCAAGCCGTCCCGTTCCATTTGTGACAAGAGGGCGTAAACCTGACTGCGGCCGAGTTTCCAGACACTGCCGAGGTTGTCGTCCAGGTATCGCCACACCTCGTAGCCATGGGAGGGAGCGATGTTGAGCACGGCGAGGACGGGATACTCCGCCACATTGAGCCGTCCGGCATCGTCGGATCTAGTGGTGGATTGACTAGTCATGGGGTGACCGTTACGCCATCCAGTCCGTCCTTGTCAACACATTTTTCCTCGAATCCCGGCCCTCTTCATCTTCTCTTCACGAATGCCGCACTAAACGACGACCAGGGAAGGCGGGTCCGTGGACATCGCGACCTCGGCCCCGTGTGGAAGCGTCAGGTTCGGCAAGGTGTGGCCGTGCGGATACCGCGAGATGATGGGCACCGGACTGTCCTCCGTTAGCTCGATGACGACGCTCTCGACCTCTTGAGCCTGGTTTGCAGAGCGGGGCCCAATGAAGTGTCCGAGAATGAGACCGGCTACCCGGTTGAGTATCCCGGCCAGTCTTAGGTGAACCAACATGCGGTCGATTCTGTACAGTGGTTCCTTGACATCTTCCAGGAACAAGACGGATCCGGTGAAATCAGGGCAGTGTGGCGTCCCCACAAGCGCGCTCACCAGCGACAGGCATCCCCCCAGAAGTGGACCATGGGCTTGGCCGTGCCGGAGCACCCGGATGCCGTCTCCATTAAACGGGATCAGGTCCCGGCCGTATACGGGTTCCATGAGGGCGCGCTTGAGCCACTGCTCGGAAACGGGATCGAGGCCCGTGGAGACTTGCCCGGCGATCATCGGTCCGGAAAACGTCGTGAGACCGCATCGGGCGTAGAGAGAGAGCTGGATTGCGGTGACGTCGCTCATACCCAGGAGAACCTTGGGATCCTCCGCGACGGCTCGGCAGTCCAGTGACTCCAGGATGCGCATGGCTCCATAGCCGCCCCTTGCGACAATGATGCCGCGGACTTCCGGATGCCGCAGCATGGAGTTCAAATCGTCACACCTTTGCCGATCCGATCCGGCAAGGTATCCCGCGCATTCCCTGAGATGGATCCCGACAAGGGTTCTCAGACCGTTCCGTTCCAGGAATTCCAGTCCCGCGTTTACGAGCCCCGGCTCCACGGGACCGCAAGGAGCCACGATACCCACCAGATCTCCCGGTTGGAGAGGATCGGGCATCCGGGGCCTTTGGGGCTTCGCTTCACACGATTCGTGATGATTCACATCGAACGCGCACACCATGAATTGCCTCTACCCCAAGTGAGTGATAAAATCAACACGGGAGGTATGAATGTCCGTAATCCTTCACGTGGAAGACGAAGTGTCCGTGAGGCTGCTTTACCGGGAAGTGTTCGAGGAACTCGGCCATCGCGTCGAGGAGGCTGTTTCCGGTGAAGAGGCCTTGACCATGCTGAAGACCGCCCGGCCGGATATCATTATCCTCGATCTCAAGATGCCCGGCATGGGTGGAAGAGAATTCTTAACCAGATTCCAGAGGCTCAAGCTGAAGATACCCATCGTGATAAGCACCGCATACCCGTACTTTGAGAGCGACCCGGCTTCGGTTGCCGCAGATGCGTATATCGTCAAATCCGGTGATTTGGGCGATCTCGTGGCAAAGGTCCATGAACTCTTGCGGAAGCACGGTTGAAAGGACCGTTTCGCCCGCTGCCTGCGTACTGCCGGGGAAACAGGGTTGCGTATGGACGGGACCGCCGCGCCTTGGCAGGCCGAATAATCGAAGAGAGCTATGGGGGGAGAGTGCCGGTTCGGCGCAACGCCTCGTACACAATGATGCCCGCCGCCGTGGACAGGTTGAGGCTTCTCACCGCAGCGGGATTGACCGGGATTCTCGCGATGCGTGAGGGAAACCGCTCGAACAGATCCGGCGCCAGTCCCGAGGTCTCCGGACCGAAGAGAATGTGATCGTCCGGGGCGTACGGCACCTCATGATACACCCTGCCCCGCTTGCTGCCGGTGAGCACCAGCCGTCGGGGATCGACCGAAGCCAGGTACGCTTCGAGATCGTTCCACACCACGAGGTCCACGTTTTTCCAATAGTCGAGGCCCGCGCGTTTAAGAGCCTTGTCGTCGATCCGGAACCCCAGCGGCCGTATCAGGTGAAGCCGGGCTCCCACCGCACAGCACAATCTCCCGATGTTGCCGGTATTGGGTGGAATTTCAGGATTTACCAGGACCACATGAAGCATCATATCATTGTGTCAAGCGAAGACGTCACGGTGAGACAAGCCTGACCTCGTCCAGGATCTCCAGGATGAGACCGGCCACATCGGTTATCTCGGGCGTCGGCAGCCGTTCCGCCACGAGAGGATCGTCTACGATGAGGAACGCGTCGTCATGGGTGTGCATTCCCGTGAATATGTCGGTCATGGCGGCTGCCGGCGGGGGCAATCCTGCTTTCACGTCATACCCCCTCTTTGGGATTACGATCAGATCCGGCGCCATGGGAAGGAGGTCTCCCTTGTACACGTCCTCCTTGACCAACACGTCGGCAAAGAGACGTTCCGACGGACCCGGCCCGTCGTGAGGATCGTGGAGTCCGAGATCCTCCAATCGGATGGAAGCCAGTTCGTTTCTCAGTCTCTCCCGAAATTCCATGGCCTCGGTTGCACCCAGAACCCCGTTCTTGAATCTGTCCCGGCAATTCAGATAGATCCGGCCGGGCTCCATCGCGAATGCCCGCGATAGAGGATGGATATGCTCAAGGGACGTCGGGTCCGGGGCGGCGAACACGAGATGTCCCATGCTCTTGAGGATATGATTTAAGTAAACCTGAGTCTTCAGGTGCGTGAAACCGTGATCGGACAAGACCACGAGTCTAACGGAACTTCCCATATGGTCGAGAAACCGGCCGACGAATGCGTCAAGCCGGCGATAATAGTCTACGAAATCGTTATGATATGGATGGCCCTGGTCCCAGTACGCATCGTAGAAGAAATGGTGCAGGCGGTCGGTACCCGTAATCACGCCGATGAAGAGATCCCACGGCTCGCTATCCATGAGAGCCAGGATCACCTCTTCGCGGATGGTTAATGTCTCGAAGAGATCCTCCATGAGCGCCCGCCGGTCCCGGCGTCCGCGGACGGAGTCTACATCGATCCTGTACCGCCTCGACTTCAGCCACGGTAAGAGCGATTCCGGGTAGACGGAGCGCTCGAGAACCGGAGCCACGAAGCCGGCGATGAGAATTCCGTTCAGCGGCCGGGCCGGAAACGTGAACGGGAGGTTCACCACCACGGACCTCTTATGGGGAATCCTCTGCCACAAGACCGGGCAACGGATGTCGTCAAAAGACGGGAGGTGGAGGGCAAGCTCGTTCGGCTTGACGTCGACGAACCCGAAGATGCCGTGAACACCCGGATTTGCACCGGTCATGAACGATGCCCAGGCCGTGCTGGAAACCGGAGGGAGAACCGTGGTCATGGGGAGAAACGTTCCCGATCCCGCCGCCTTGGACAGGTTCGGCATCACGCCGTTTTGAAAAAGGTGCGTCAGCAGGGAGTACGGGACTCCGTCGAGCCCCAGGACCGCCACTCTCGTCGGTCGATCATCCATTGTTCCCGAATCGTTACCTCCTTGTGAGGGTGTTGACGGTTGATCTCCGTCCGGTACTACTGAAGATTACCGGCTCCTTAGTGCTTCATGGCGTAAATACGGTCGCACATTTTCGTCTCGCAGCCGACTCGGGAGCCGGCAAGAACAAGATCCGGGCACGGAGGCCCGGGCTACGGCCTTCGTAGGGGCGGACCTATGTGTCCGCCCTGGGCGCACACGCAGGTGCGCCCCTATCCCGCGGGACGCGGGATGGGACGGGCCTCCGTGCCCGTCATCTTCAAGGGCGGGCGTCCGCCCGCCGTCTCCCCGGCGAAGGCCGGGGTCCAGGAAGAACAGACTGGTTCCCGGCCTACGCCGGGAAGACGGTTCAGCTTGTGCGACCGTAAATAGGAAACGAAGCACTTAGTGCTCGGTTTCCCAAACTACCATGATCGCGTATCACAACCGACCATGAAAGTCCCCGGACTCCAAGCCTAAGACCGGGCAGAGCTCGGCGGATAGGCATTCCCCGGCTGTAGGGGTCCCGCGCAGAACGCGGGATGGCCGCCCGGATAGGCACGGGGGCCTACCCCTACGAGAACGAGAAGGTCGAGGACTTTCAGGTGCCTTGATCGCCGGAGCCGTGAAGGGCCTCTCATCATGCAAAGCGGCTGCTTTCAAGCCGTGAAGAAGGGCTATCCTCCCGCGTAGTGGCAACCGCCCCACGGCCCGGGTTTTCTCCGCTTCAGATCTTGGAGAATCGAATAAGGGAGGGGGCCCTGCCCCGGAATCACCCCGAGTTTGATCAAGGGTTTGTTGGCGCCGTGAAAGTCCGTTCCTCCCGTGGCAACGAGATCCAGCCGGGCTGCCAAATCCAGGTAAATCTTGGTCTGTTCCGGCGTGTGCCGCGGATAGTAAGCTTCGATTCCCTTGATGCCCATGTCCATGAGATCTCTGACGATTCGTTCCAGTCGGGCGGGATCGTCCGAATTCAAAGAGTGGGGATGTGCAATGACCGGGACTCCGTCGGCCTCCAGGATGACCCGGACGGCATCCGGCGGCGTCAGCTTTACCTTCTCCACGTACGCCGGAGCCCCTCTCCTAAGATACCGGTCAAAAGCCTCCTGAAGTGTTCTCACTCTTCCCCGCTCCAGCAACACATTGGCAATATGCGGCCTGCCCGGGACTCCTCCCCGTGCAGCCCGGCGCACCTCTTCCCCGGTGATGACAACGTCCAGTTCCAGCAGCTTGGCCAGGATTTTGGGTATGCGTTCCACGCGGCCCTTCTCCAGAAGCTCAAGCGATGCGAGCAGGCGCTCATCGCGGCGATTCACGAAATAGCCGAGAATGTGGAGTATACCCGTTGGCCATTGTGCACTGATTTCCACGCCGGAAACTACTTCCACACCGGCGAGGGCACCTTCCGATTGCGCTTCGGGCAACGCGCGGACCGTATCGTGGTCGGTGATCGCCACGGCCCGAAGGCCGACCCGGGAAGCCAGACGGACCACCTCCCGAGGGGAAACCGTGCCGTCCGACATGGTGGTGTGAACGTGAAGATCTATCATCGGGCGTTCCTCATCACGGCCGCTTTTCCGAAGGACCGGATAAGCAAGATATGGGCACGGACGAGAACACGTCAAGTCAATATGACTCCGGTACCATGAATATCCGGTACGCCGGCCGGTACGAGTGTCGGACCATCTGAGTGCTTCATTTCATAAATTCGGTCACACATTGTCGTCTCGTTGCCAATTTGGGTGCCTTTGATGTAACTTCTCAAAAACCCCGGGCGAATTCCAAGAATTCCCCTCCCCGACCCTCCCCGCAAGCAGGGAGGGAGCGCTTCCCCCCGCTTGCGGGGGGATAAGAGGGGGGAAATGGCCCGGACTTATTGAGAAGTTACCCTGCGAGAAGAATATCCGGGCACAGAGGCCCGGGCTACGAGGACTGTCATGAAGCCTTAGACCATTTTCGTGGGACGGGCCTCCGTGCCCGTCATCTTCAAGGGCGGGCGCTGCCCGCCGTCTCCCCGGCGCAGGCCGGCGCTGCCAACACAGGAGGCGTCCCGTAAATGTGTCACCGTAATTCGGCCGGGGGCCTTCGGAACACAAGGCCCTCGTACGCCAATCCCTATTCCCCGCGTAAGTGAAAGCGCACCTCGATGGAACCTTTTCAGGTGCGTACATGACCTGTCTTGTGGCATTCTGTTTCTGGAGAAAGGAGCAACGTCATGTCGGCCGAGCCCAAGCCTACAATAGAAGAGCCTGAAGAAGTCCTCGCCCTCGATCCGGAAGAACCCTGGGAGGACTACATGGACTACTGTGCTGCGGCGGAAGCTATAGAGGATGCCCTCAAGAATCCCGGTAAGATCAAGAGGACCAAGGACTTCGCCAAAGATCTCGGTTTCGAGTTTTGACCCTTGGCCTACCAATCCCACATCGCGGGTATTCCCGGGACACCATAACTATTTGAAAACTATTTGATGCGGAGCATTCGTCGAGCCTTTCGGGCCGGGTTTCCGGTGCCGCATCGATCCGCCCGGGGCCGACTCAAGGCTTGTGGTGAAGTCATCGTCTCCCACAGGTCTGCCCGTGTGCTCGTGTCGCTGAAACGCTTCGGACTCGGTTCCCGAACATAGGGTTCCGAAACCCGTCTGGAAGGTCACGATGTCTTGACATCACCTTTTTCAGCCTGCTCCCTTTGATAGGCCCTCCAGCCCGGACACCACCCGGTGTGCCATCGCCAAATTCGCGCCAACAGAGAATTCGGCTTTCGTTCCGCATAACCCCGAAGCCGGCATTCTGCGCAGCAGGATTTCATCGGCCGGTCCTCCTTATGATTCAACCGTTGGGCGGTAAGCCGAGAATACCATGACTTCCGCTCGAAATCACGAATTATGAATGTTGTCCCTGGAATACCATATTTTGATTGACAACCCGGGCACGGAAATGGTAGGAGGGATGTGTTCATATATAACAAACTCGGGTTCGCTCAGCCGAACTATGAAGTCCGACAACAAAGACAAATCCACGGATAAATACCTCGTGCCCGCCGTAGAGCAGGCTCTGCGAGTACTGTTCCACATGGCGCAGGCCGAGGCGGCCCACATGAGCTTGACCGAGATATGTGAGAAGCTGCAAATGCACAAGAGCACGGCATTTTGCACCCTCCATACGCTCCAGAAATACTGCATCGTTCAGACGGCTGGCAGAGGCAAAGGCTACACGCTCGGCCCGGGTCTCATCGGTCTGTCACGGAGGTTTCTCGACACGCTGAGCCCTCCGAAGCTTGCCGAACCTCTCTTGGCGGATCTGGCAAGGGCGGCAAACGCGACCGCCGCGCTCGGTCTCATCGCGGACAAGAACGTATTCGTGGCAGCCAAACACGAGGGTGAAAGAGTACTCGGCATCACCATGCGCGTCGGGCATCGCTTCCCGCTCACGTACGGTTGCCACGGCAAGGCCATCGCCGCTTTCATGCGGGAAAAGGATCTGGAGAAGTTGCTGACCGACGACAAACTCTATTTTCATGGCGACCCGTCGAGATTCGACAAAGAGAAGCTCCGCGAGGAGATGCGCAGCTGCCGCCGAGACTGGTACGCGGAGGATTTGCAGGAGATGGTGCCGGGACTCATCGTCGTTGCATCGCCTGTTCTCGCTCCTGGTGAACGTCCCATCGGGTACCTGGCAGTTCTGGGGCTTGCGTCCGCAGATGCCGCGAGACAGTGCGGACCTCTTGTCGCACAAGCGGCGAAGAAGCTGTCCCGACAGTTGGGAGCCAAAGTCGAAGCTTGAACGGTTGATCCACGTGACTACGCAGGGCCGGATATGCCGGCGCGCCGGGAGCCTTCGAGGTGCCTTGGTAGGGGTAGGCCCCTGTGCCTACCCAGGGCACCCACAGGGG
>JAZDHD010000430.1:0-19369 GCA_043806215.1 Pseudomonadota bacterium
AAATCAATCCGGCAGCACATGCCGATGAAGCGAAATTTGGAGAAAGATATCATGGTGAGGCGGCACGGCGAGGCGCGCATTCTCGTTGTGGACGATGAAGAAGCCATTCGAAATCTGTTGGCGATTCAATTGAGCACCGACGGGTACGTGTGTTCCACGGCGTCCGGGGGAGAAGAGGCACAGAGGCTGCTGGAATCGAATGAATTTCATCTTGTCCTGAGTGACATCAACATGCCGGGAATGTCCGGGATCGAATTGCTTTCCGTGATAACGAGGCGCTATCCCAATACCGCCGTGCTGATGGCCACGGCCGTCGATGACCGCGACACGGCAACCCGTGCGTTGGAACTCGGGGCTTACGGTTATTTGATCAAGCCGTTCGGCATGAACGACGTGTTGAACAACGTGGCCAACGCCTTGGAACGCCGTCGCCTCACATTGTTGAGTCAAGAGTATGAGCGGGAACTGGAGGCGGAAGTCCGGGAGAGGACGAGGCAGGTCAGGGAGAGAGAGGAAGAGGTCGTTTTCAGGCTCCTGTCGTCAATGGGTTTCCGGGATGATGAGACCGGAGCGCATGCTCGGCGTATAGGTCTTTACGCCGCGCTCATGGCAAGAGGGCTCGGGTGGAAGCAAGAGGAAGTGGACAAGATCCTGCTTGCCGCACCCATGCACGATCTCGGCAAGATCGGGATCAACGATGCCATCCTGCGGAAGCCCGGTAGACTGACCGCCGAAGAGTTCGAGGAGATGAAGAAACATACGACAATTGGAGCCAAGATACTTCGAGGCTCGGAGGTTCCGCTTATCCGGCTTGCAGAAGAAATAGCGTTGTCTCATCATGAGAAGTGGGATGGTTCCGGGTATCCTCAAGGTTTGGCGGGAGATGCCATACCGCCGAGTGGAAGGATCACAGCGGTGGCCGACGTGTACGACGCTCTCGTCCACAAACGGGTGTACAAAGAGGCGTATCCGGAAGAAAAGGCTCTTGCCGTCCTGGAGGAAGGGAGAGGCCGACACTTCTGCCCGGAAGTCGTTACGGTCTTCATGAATATGCATCCGGAAATGAGACGTATCCGAAAAGAGGTCAAGGACGGAATGGAGCCCGGTGAAGCGTTCAAGCCGTATTTCCCACGGATTATGACCGCAATGGAATTAGAAGGTTAACCTAACGTCACATGAACATCACCCCTTGTCCAGAGCGTTCCGAACTTCCCTGAGAAATGCCTTTGCTTCATATGGTTTACTGATGAAACCCACTGCTCCTCCTTGCAAGGCGTCCTTGCTCACCCCATTCATCGAGTATCCGCTCGCGATGATGGCTCTCACCGTCGGGTCGATCTTCAGGAGTTGCTCAAGGCATTGCTTTCCGCCCATCTCCGGCATTATCAGGTCCAGAATGACCAGGGATATGTGGTCCTTGTTCAGACGGTAGACTTCCAGAGCCTCCTTGCCGTTACCGGCCGTCAACACCTTGTACCCGAATTGAGCGAGCATCATTTCTCCCATATCTCGTAAGCGCTCCTCGTCGTCCACCAGGAGAATCGTTTCAGTGCCGAATGCGGTCATCTCCGCGGTCATCTCCACATCCGGCTCCAGGGCCGTGCTCAGTACCGGTAGATATATCTTGAATGTCGTCCCCATACCCGGTTCACTGTAGCACGTGATGTGCCCCCCGTGGGTCTTGACGATGCCGAAGACCGTAGCCAGCCCGAGCCCGGTTCCCTTCCCGACTTCCTTGGTTGTGAAGAACGGTTCAAAAACTTTGTTCAGGACCTCCTTTTCCATCCCGTGCCCGTTATCGGAGATCGACAAGAGGACGTACTCGCCCGATTTCACATCGAGATGGGTGTTGGCGTACTCTTCTTCCAGGACGACGTTTTTCGTTTCAATAATGAGCGTGCCGCCTTCAGGCATGGCGTCCCTGGCATTGATAGCGAGATTCAAGAGAATCTGCTCCATCTGACCCGGATCGGCGTTGATCGTCTTCACTTCATGCGCCAGGTCCAGATCTATCTCTATCATCTTTGGAATGGTGCGAGACAACATCTCCCGGACACGCTCCACCACCTGGTTCAGATTCAGGGGGCGAAGATCGATCCGCGCCTTTCTGGCGAACGCCAGAAGTCCTTTGACCAACTCGGCGCCGTCTTTGGCGGTCTGACGTATCGTAAGAAGCCTCTTATAGTCGGGGTCTTGCTTGTTTTTCGTCAACAGCATCATGTCCGAGTACCCCAGGATCACCTGAAGGAGGTTGTTGAAATCATGGGCCACTCCACCGGCGAGTGTTCCCAAAGCCTCCAACTTCTGCGCTTGGTGCAGCTGTCTTTCCAGTCTCTTGGTTTCCGTTATATCCATAATCGTGCCGGCTGCGGCCGGACGCCCCATAAGCGTGATGGGAGTGGGATATACAAGACCGTCAAAGGCGGTTCCGTCCTTTCGCAACCCTTTGAACTCATACGGCTCGCCGGGAACCCCGCGATGTCGGCTCCGGAGACGATCTCGCAGCATCTCTTGTTGCTCGGGTATCACCATGTCCGGTGGTCCCAGCTTTCCAACCATCTCCTCCGGGGCGTACCCGAACAGCCGAGCCATTTCGGGATTGACGTAGGTGAACACCGTATCCTGGGCGACGAAGACGCCCGTCAGCGATGCGTCCATGACACTTCGAAAGCGTTCTTCACTCGCCCGGAGAGCCTCTTCCGCGTTCTTGCGGTCCGTGATATCGAGTATGGCCCCTTCCGCAAAGCCCTCGTCCGGATATGCCCTGGCTGAAAGCGCAAAGACTGCCCGTCTCCCATCGGAGAGACGTAATTCGGCCTCCTCGCCTTGAACTTCACCCTCACGAGCGAGTTTTGCGACGAGTTCTCTCAAGAGATCGGGGCTTCGATACAAATCGGCCGTACGCAACCGTCCCACGATTTCCTCGGCAGGAAGGCCGATCTGTTGCGCTCCCTTAGCGTTGATCTCCATGAACACGCCGTCGGACAATCGAGCCCGGAACAGGCCCAGCAAAGCATTGTCAAAGAAGTTCCGGTAATGTTCCTCGCTCTTTCGGAGGGCTTCCTCCGCGTTCTTCCGATCCGTTATGTCGCGAATAACTTCAATGGATCCTATCAACTCTCCTTGATCGTCGTACAGAGGTCGCGCCGTGTTCCACAGACTGCGCCCGCCAAGCTTCAGCGTATCTGCGCCGGTTTCCGAGACGAGGATGTTGTCTCCCTCTTCTCTGACAAAGACATATCTGTCCTCTGTCGGCTTGTCTCGGTTGATCACCAGGTCGATCAATACCGGTCGTCGTTCTCCGTAAAAAGGCAAGGCGTATTCATAGTCGCCCTTGCCCAATATCTCGTACGCCTTCACTCCCGTGAGCCGTTCCATTGCCAGATTCCACGTGGTCACTCTGCCGTTGCGATCAATTGCGAAGAAAGCGTCCGGAAGGAACTCGATGATTTGAGCCAGTCGCTGCTCCGATTCCTTGAGCGCTTCCTGGGCTCTCTTGAGGTCGGTGGTGTCTATGAAACAGCCTATCGTGCCCTCCAACGTACCACTTGCCGAAAATAGAGGCGCTCCGGATACCGTCACCGTACGTTGGGATCCGCGGTTCCCCCATATCTGAACTTCATACGAGGAACTCTTGCCTTCCAGTCTTTTGCCATGTTCGTGCCGGATTATCTCGATGCTCTCCTGGGTGAAGAACTCATGAAACGTTTTGCCGACGAGTTCCTCCGCCTTTTCAATCTCCAACAACTCGCACATGGCCGGATTTGCGAAGATGGTGACATCATTTTGATCCATTTGCCAGATACCTACGGAAGCATAGTCGGAAAGCAGCCGATAACGTTCCTCGCTCTCCCGCAACGCCTCCTCTGTTTTCCTGCGGTCGGTGACGTCCCGGAAATTCCAGACCCGACCCACAATTTCTCCGTCTCGCTTCTGAGGGCGAGAAACGCGCTCGAAGGTCCGCCCGTCCTTGAATTCAATGACGTCGAAGCTTTCAGTTCCAGGTTCGGTGTAGAGTTCTTGGACCGTCTTGAGAAAGTCCTCCGGGGCTTTCAGGGAAGTCAGGACGTTATCCAAGGCCTTGGCGTCGTGTCCCGGCTCCATGACTTCGTCCGGGACACTCCACATCTCCTGGAAGCGTTTGTTGAAGGCGGTTATTCTGCCTTCCCGGTCAACGACCAGTATGCCGTCCGCCGTTGATTCAAGAGTGGATTGAAGGAGGGAAACCGTGCCTCGCATTTCCGCGGTGGCCCGTCGAACTGCCGTTCGGAGCCTGATGTTCCAAATCCAGACCCACAACGAGAGTAGGAGTATACATGCGGCAACGATGGACAACGGCCACCAATACCGGGAGATCCATAACTCGTGAGGACCGTAGGGTGTTCCCAGCCATTTCTTACTGATCTCGTCCAGGACTCCTGCTTGACGGGCCTCTTCAACGCCTTTGTTGAGAATTCTAATGAGGAGTGCATTGGCTTTGGTGCCGGCCATGCAGTTCTTGCCTATGTATAATGGGTCGCCAATCTTCTTGAGATGCTTGGTCAGCCGGTTGCTGAAGATGTGATACAGGACTATCTGTTCGTCCCCTACAAGCGCGTCGGCCTTGCCTGCGACGACCATATCGGCGGCCTCACCGAAATCCTTTGTTTCCAGCACTTCGAACCTGATTCCCTTTGATTCGAGGAACTCCTTTGCATAGTCGCCTGCCTGCATGGCGATGGTCTTGCCGTTCAGGTTGGAGGGGTTGTTGATGTCGGTTCTCTCGGCTTGGACGAAGATCGACGCGGGAACCTGAAAGAGGGTGTCGGTGAACTCAAACCTTTCATTGCGCTTGTCGCTGTAGAAGAGGCTGGTGAGGACATCCGCCTTGCCGGAGAGTACCGCCTCCTGAGCCTTTTGGAAAGACATGTCCGTAAAGACCGGTTGAAACCCCATTTCTACGGCCAGCCGGCGTACAACGTCCGGCGTCATGCCTTCGTGCCGGCCTTGCGTATCCACGAACTCAAAAGGCGGATACCGGGTCTGGCTAACGAAAACGATCCGGCCTTTCGTCTTGAGGTATGCCCTTTCTTCATCCGTAAGCTTGGCGGCGTAGGCGTAACAAACGCAAAGGAGCAAGAGCGGTACGGTCCAACAAGCTACCCTATCGAGGAACCTGAATCTCACCGTCATGTGCTCCACCTCTCCGAAATAGTACTAATTCTTACACAGGTCACGGTTTGTGTGCGGGACGATGACATGGCTTGGACGTGCCGGCGGCGGCAAGGCTCGTATCAAGAACTATAGCGTCGCCTCTTCAATACTGCGGACACCTTCACGTTCGTCATTAAGAGCCGTAGGGGTAGGCACGGCAATCTCAGGCTTTCATGAGGCATTGAGATTGTTTATCCCGCGTTCTGCACGGGACTGCGCTCCTCGCAATGACGGGAACGACCGGCGGGATCCTTGAGGAACCGGATTAGGATTACCGCGAAATTCAAAGCGCGTCACTATATCTCTTTCCCTTCGTTGCATGGTATGGACACTCGAACTCAATGGGATGTTTCAGATCGGTTTCCCCGACTTCTCCCTTCAATAATGGTCCTCACGGAGGGTCACGTTCCGGGTTTCAATGACGTGACGCCCTTTCCTCCATGAGCTTTTCAATGGCCTCGAACAATTCCTCGGCCTTTATCGGCTTTGAGGCATAGTCATCCATACCGGCATCCAGGCATTTTTCTCTGTCGCCTTTCATGGCATGAGCCGTCATGGCGATGATCGGAATATGGCCGCCTCTCTGCTCTTCTCTGCTCCGTATCAACCGGGTTGTATCCAGTCCGTCCATTTCCGGCATTTGAACGTCCATCAGAATCAAGTCGAAGGTCTCCCTCTCCAGGGCTTCCATGACTTCGTTGCCGTTTCGGGCGACCGATACCAGGTGGCCCATCTTTTCAAGCAACTTGACCGCAAATCTTTGGTTGATCACATTGTCCTCAGCGAGCAGAATGTTCAACCGCCTCTTGGCTTCCCTGACGGTGTGGCGTGTGACCAGCGGTCTTCGCCCGCCTGCGGGATGATCACTCTTCAAGCTCATGACAATCGCGTCGAAGAGGTCCGACTGTTTGACGGGCTTCATCAAATACGCCGCTATTCCCAACTCCGTGCAACGGTTCGCATCTCCGCGGCCGCCGCCCGATGTCAACATGATGATCTTGCCGCCCTGCATGCCGGGGTCTTTGTGGATCCTCTCCGCCAGTTCAAAGCCGTTCATTTTCGGCATCATGTAATCAATCAACACCAACTCGAAAGGAGCATTTCCTTCAACTGCGGCCTGAATGGCTTCAAGAGCCGAAAAACCATCCTGAACGGTAGTCGGGTGCATTCCCCAGCTGAGGAGCGTCTCTTCCAAGATCCGCCGGTTCGTGGCATTGTCGTCCACTACGAGCACCCGAATACTCCGCAAGTTCAGCGTCGTGTCACGGGCGGACCTGTGAGAAGGCCGAAGCCTGACACCGAACTTGGCCGTAAAGTGGAAGACGCTGCCTTTGTCCACCTCGCTTTCCAGCCAAATGTGCCCCCCCATGAGATCAACGAGATGAGACGAAATGGCCAAGCCCAGTCCCGTCCCTCCATACTCTCTCGTCGTAGAGCCGTCGGCCTGCTCGAAGGCGTTGAATATCCTCTCCTGCTTGTCCGGCATTATGCCGATTCCCGTGTCGGTAACGCTGAAATGGAGAGTCGCCTCCCGGTCGGCTTCCTGCTCCAACGCGACGCGTACAACGACTTCGCCTTTTGATGTGAACTTGATCGCATTGCCCACCAGGTTTACGAGAATTTGCCTCAAACGGCCGGGATCACCTATAATAGTGTCCGGCACGTCAACCGGGACCCGGTAGGTCAATTCAAGTCCCTTTCCATGAGCCTGCGCTGCAAGCGTATTCATGGTGTTCCCTACACAATCCCGCAAACTGAAATCGGTTTCGATCAATTCGAATTTGCCCGCCTCCATCTTCGAGAAATCAAGTATGTCGTTGATCAACCCCAGCAGAGAGTCTGCCGAGATCTTGACCGATTCCAGGTATTCCCGCTGTTCGCCGGAAAGGGTGGTGCTCAGGGCCAGCTCGGTCATGCCGATAATGCCGTTCATGGGAGTACGGATTTCGTGGCTCATGTTTGCCAGGAACTCGCTCTTGGCCCGGTTGGCCTGTTCCGCCTCAATGCGGGCCTTCACTTGATCCGTCACATCGATCATGTTCAGAATGACCCCTTTGTACGTTTCTTCATCCAGTATGGGCTGCACCCGGATGGAAACATGCATGTCGCGTATAGGGCGGTACATGGACCACGTTTCTCGTCCGGCTCCGCTCCTGAAATCCTCTATGAGCTTCCGCACTCTTCTTTCGATGTCACTGTCGGAATGAAGATCCCACATGCTTTTTCCAACCACGGCCTCCCGGGCGACCCCCACCATCTTCAGAAACCATCGGTTGACTTCGGTTACCACATCCCGGTCATCGACGACAACAACCCCTTCTTCCATGCCCTCGATCATGGACCGCAGCTTGGCGGCCTCGATGGATGCGCTTTCATGGGCTGCCTTCAACTCCGACTCGGCATTCCTTTGAGCGGTAATGTCACGCAGAATCACGAGCATTCCATCGAAAGCTCCCTCGCTATTGTAGTAGCCCGAGGCGCTCAGGCTGACGTGCAACGTCTTTCCGTCCTTTGTCGTGCGTCTCGTTTCAAGCCCGCTGTCGGAAGCGCCTTGCGAAATCACTCCTTGAACGACTTTCATGGTTGCTTCACGTTCCGAGTCGGGAACGAAGGGTATTTGCTTCCCCTGCAGCTCCGAAAGAGTCCATCCAAACATGTTGATAAAGGAATCGTTCAAGTAGGTCGGGTTCCCTTGGGAATCGTAAATGACAATCGCGTCGGGAGAGCAGTCCAACAAAGACCGGTAGCGGAGCTCCGCCGTCTTCGATTCCGCATATAATTCCTTGAACTTCCGCTCACTCTCCGCAAGGGCCTCTTCGGCTCTCCGTTTCTCCGTTATGTCCCGGATAATGCTTTGGTAGCCGAGTACATGGCCCTCCGCGTCCCTCCAAACCGACGAACTGAATAGGCACAGCCTCTCCGTTCCGTCCTTGCGCACGGTCCTCCATTCGAAATCGGCGACAAATCCCTTTTCTTCTATCTCCTTCCGGAAGCCCTCTCTTTGAGATGGATCGGCGTACACGGCAAGAATGTTCAATTGGGCAATATCTTCCGGTAGATAGCCAAAAATGTCCAGGAAAGCGGTGTTGCACTCGACAATATTCCCGTCCCTTGCGACAATGACTACGGCGTCCCTGGATGTGGAAAAGAGATCGCGGTACCTTCCCTCGGTTAGCTTCAGGGCATCCTCGTGCCGCAACGCGTCCTTGACCTTCTCCCGTACCTCTTCCTCCAGTGCCCGCTCATATCTACGGCTCAACAGGGTAAGGCGACGGCGCCGCAAAGCATTCTCGACGTTTATCAGCACCTCGTTCTTGTCGAACGGCTTTGTTATGTACCCGTACGCCCCAAGCTCCAGCGCCCGGGTTGCGGTCTTTCTATCATCGAGTGCCGTTACTACCACGACCGCCAGGTCGCTGTACCGGTCATTGATGATTCCGAGGAGGTCGATTCCCGACATGCCCGGCATCATGATGTCGCTGATAACCAGTTGAAAACCGCCTGCCGCCAGTTTCTTGACCGCAGTCTCGGCGTCGGCGGCCTCTTGGCATTCATACCCTTCGGCAGCCAGATAGCGGGCAAGAACACGGCAAATGTGGGGTTCGTCATCCACGATGAGAATTCTTGTCTCTTCATTTTCCATGACGCCTATCCATGTCGGGTACGTATACGAACGACGGTCCTGTTTCAGAGGTGAGCGGGGTGGCGCTCTTAACCCATCGAGCCGATCCACATACTACCACGAATCGGTCTTGAAACGAAGCTTCAATCGGTATGTCAATACGTTAACCTCGATGTGAGGCGGGGCGAAGTCATTACGGCAACCCGAACCCCGGGCCTCCTCGACGGAGTTGCCAAAGGATCGGCCAATGAGTAACAATGGTATACAAGGCTCTCGGGAAAGCCGAGAGGCCTGTGGGGTTAAATACGGTCGCACAACCTGGGCCCCGGAAGATTGACGGGCAGGGACGCCCGTCCCACGATGTACGACCGGCTTGGTCTCTGTCTTTCGTAGCCCGGGCCTCCGTGCCGGTACTCTTTGATCATGCGCCCGGCAGGGACGCCGGGACGCTACCGGGCCTTCACACAAACACGACAACGTATTTGCTCCATGCCGCACTAAGAGGTCCTTACCGCCCTGAAAAGGAGAAAGAGAAGATGGTGACCGTGATTCTGCTGTTAACAGGGCTCATGTTCCTTGCACAACCCGCGGCGGATGTCGGGCACGCCGGCACGCCCGAACAAATCATGCAGGAATGGGCTTCGGACAAACGTGAGGCCTGTCTGGAAAACTGCCGCCAATGGGTCGAAGGATACGGAGACAAGGGCAGACACGGAAAGTCGTCCCGGTTTCAGGCTCGGATGTACGCACGATGCGTCGCCGAGTGCGAACGCCGGTTCTGGAAGGAATGGGACAGAGAAATGAAGGAATTGGATTCGCCGTGAGACCGGCATTTTGCCGGTCAAGATCTGAGCATGTCCCACATTTTCTTTGCCGGCTACCGTTAACATCGGCAGACTATAGGCAGACCAATTCGCGGTTTTGACCAGCCGCTGCCCCGAAGGGGCTCACTGTGAGTAGCCACGGGTTTTCAACCCGTGGTAATGGGCATCAGCCAAATTCTCTGATCGGCCCTGAAGGGGCCGACCAATGACTCACCGCATCCGATGCCCATTTGGTGGACCCCTTCAGGGTCCATATTCATCTGTTATTGTCAACCGTTTCCATGGGTTGAACCCCATGGCTATTCAAGGTATGCCCCTTCAGGGCAGAAATCCTGATTCTCTCGGCTCAGGTTGCCGAAATCGTGTCATTCTTCTGCAATCCTACGGACATCGACCACAATGTGACATGTGCCCGGTGCCCGCAACTCAAGACTTGGGTAATGGTCAGGGTCAAGAGTTGACATCCTGCCGGTCGGTCGGTTGCCCTTCAATAACCACGAATGCGCATGCCGTGCCGGCCGTATGGGAAAGCGACACATGGATTGAGTTTGCTCCCATGGTGTTGGCCTGCTTGAGGGCAGCGTCGGTCAGTTCGATGGACGGCCGGTTCCGCTCCGACCCGATAACGTGAATCGATCCGGGAGTGACGCCTCGGGAGAACCCCGTTCCCAATGCTTTTGCAACAGCCTCTTTCGCTGCGAACCGAGCGGCGAACCCTTCCGCGGAACATGTCATTGCATTGCACACGTCGGCTTCATCAGCGGAGAATACTTTGGCAACGAACCTCCCTGCCCACCTGCTGTTCAGGATCCGTTCCATGCGGGAAACGTCCACCAGGTCCACCCCCACGCCGAGTATCACGGCTCGGCTCTTTCCCTGACGATGGCGTCTGCAACCCTGCAAATCCGAACCGCAGAATGCACGTCGTGGACGCGTACGATTGAAGCCCCGCGGAGCACGGAAGCTGCCACTGCGGCCATGGTCCCCATGTCTCTGTCCGCTGCCCTGGGTTCGTCGAGGATCTTCCCGATGAACGCCTTGCGCGAGGCACCCACCAGCGTCGGTTTGCCCAGCGATGAGAACAGGCCGAGCCTGTTGATGAGGATCAAATTCTGATCGAATGTTTTCCCGAAACCGATACCGGGATCGATGACGATCCTCCCGGGATCGATGCCTGCATCCTCGATGTATCGGATCCTTTCTCGAAAAAACTCGATAAGATCGCCGGGAAACGATTTGTACCGTATGTCCTGTTGCATGGTCTTGGGCTTGCCCAGCATATGCATGACAATGACGCCGGAACCCGTCTCCCGCGCCAGGTCAACCATGGACGGGTCGTCCCGGAACCCGGAGATATCATTGATGATGGTCGCACCGGCTTTGATCGCCTGTTCGGCAACCTGCCTGCGACGGGTGTCCACCGATATCACTGCGTCGGGTTGTTGTTTGGCTATGGCTTCAATGACCGGAACGGCACGCCTCACTTCTTCCTTCACGTCCAAAGCTTCAGAGCCCGGACGGGTGGACTCTCCGCCCACGTCAATGATGTCCGCTCCGTCCCGCAACATCTTCAGGCCCGAGGAGATTGCCGTGCGGGTATCGAAGTGATCTCCGCCGTCAGAGAAAGAATCCGGTGTAACATTGATGACGCCCATGACCAGCGTGTGCCGGGGGGCGTCCTCGCGTACGAAGGGAGGCTTCAGATCGATCGCGGCGGTTTCCATACTCGGCTCGACAATGTTGAGACGGCAAGATCAGACTTTTTCGGGGTCCGGTGTAGTCCTTCGACCGCCCGGAACAATCGGGGTGCCGTCATTTATCGGCGTCAAGTCAACCGGCTCCGATTCCCTTTTTTTCTCCACAGGTTGTTCCAGAGGCGGCAGTTCCCGGCCTTGGATCAGCATCTCGATCTCCGGGGCGGAGAGAGTTTCTCTCTCCAGCAGAGCTTCGGCGATTCTCTCAACAATCTGTTTGTTCTCTTCAATAATCGTTTTGGCTCTCCCGTAATTGTCCGTTACCATTCCGCCGATCTCTTTGTCGATGTTCATCGCGGTCTGTTCCGAATAGTCTTTGTGGCGAGCGAATTCCTTGCCCAGGAAGATCTGTTCTTCCTTCTGTCCAAAGGTAAGCGGACCAAGCTCGTCGCTCATTCCCCACTCGCAGACCATCTTCCTAGCCATCTCCGTGGCACGCGCGATATCGTTGCCCGCGCCGGTGGTCAGCTGACTGAGAAACACCTCCTCAGCGGCCCGCCCTCCCATCAGCACGGCAATCTGGCTCAGCAGATACGTTTTGGAGTAATTGTGACGATCGTCAGTGGGCAACTGTTGCGTCACGCCCAGGGCCCTCCCGCGAGGAATAATGGTAACCTTGTGAATCGGGTCCGTCTCGGGGATCATCCGGGCGACAAATGCGTGGCCTGCTTCGTGATACGCGGTGGTGCGGCGCTCCTCAAGGCTTATGACCATACTTCGTCTTTCGCCGCCCATCAGGACTTTGTCTTTTGCAAATTCAAAATCAACCATGTCGATCTGGTTCTTGTTGGTTCTCGCAGCACTCAGAGCCGCCTCGTTTACGAGGTTCGCCAAATCGGCACCGGAAAAGCCCGGCGTGCCGCGGCTTATGGTTTCCAGTTCCACGTCTTTTGCTAACGGGGCCTTGCGGGTATGCACTTCAAGGATGGCAGTCCGGCCGCGGATGTCCGGAGGCGGCACCACGACCTGTCGATCGAACCGGCCCGGCCGAAGCAGAGCGGGGTCCAACACGTCGGGTCTATTGGTGGCGGCAACGAGGATGACGCCCTCGTTCGTTTCGAATCCGTCCATCTCAACGAGAAGCTGATTCAAGGTCTGTTCCCGCTCGTCGTGTCCTCCACCGAGGCCGGCCCCGCGGTGGCGCCCCACTGCGTCGATTTCGTCAATAAAGATAATGCACGGAGCGTTCTTCTTTCCTTGGATAAACAGGTCCCTCACCCGTGAAGCTCCCACGCCGACAAACATTTCGACGAAATCCGAGCCCGATATGGAGAAGAACGGGACATTGGCCTCTCCCGCCACTGCTTTTGCCAGAAGAGTCTTCCCCGTTCCGGGGCCGCCCATCAAGAGGACCCCCTTGGGGATTTTTCCTCCCAGCCGGGTGAACTTCTTGGGATCTCTGAGGAACTCGATGATCTCCCCAAGCTCTTCTTTTGCCTCCTCGATCCCTGCGACGTCCTGAAACGTAATCTTGTTCTGAGCTTCATTGACGAGTCGGGCCCTACTTTTTCCAAAGCTCATGGCTTTGCCGCCGCCGGCTTGCATCTGTCTCATGAAGAAGACAAAAATCGCTATGAGGAATATCATGGGGAGCCATGATATGAGGGCGGTCATATACCATGGATTGTCGTCTTCGGGGAGGACCTTGATGTCCACCTTCTGCTTCATTAACGATGGGATGAGATCCGAATCACGCGGGGCCAGGGTCCGGAACGATACGTCTCGATCAACATACTTCCCCTTGATGCGATTACCCTGTAATGTTACGGACTTTATTGAACCCTGGTCCACATCCTGGCGGAACTGACTGTACGTAATATCGGTGGCCGGTGCCTTGGTCTGGTTGAACAAGTGAAACAAGAAGATCATTACAAGACAAATGACCAGCCAAAGGCCCAAATTCTTGTAAATGTTATTCAAGAAGTACTCCGATCAGTGATCTGTTCATACGATCTTAATACTACCATGAAAACCCGTCGCGGGCAATTTCTGCGTGCCATCATAGTACAAGATGGTTAATTGGTTGTCCGTTGTCAAGCTTGACTCCGGACTCCCCCGCAGGCAAACGCAATATTTTGAGGAAGTGCGGGAAACGGTTTGACAAAACCCGCTCCAAATACATATAAGTGCCGGCAGTTAAAGCCCTGGAGGGACAGGAGAATGAAAGCTATTCTGGCCGATTTCAGTCTCAAGAAAGAAGCCTGGGGCCGCATGCGGAGCCGCCTTGTGCGTGGAGGCCCGGAATCGCACGGCATCTCCACGGACCTGGCCGAGATTCCCGAACCCACCTTTTCATCCCCCCACTGGGTCAAAGTCCGGTCAATCATGTCCGGCATCTCCGCCATGGACGAAGGAATGCTGCTTCACCACGATTTGTCGGCTTTCGGCTCATTCCTCACGTTTCCCTTTGTGCCGGGAAACGAAAACGTAGGCATTGTTACCGAGATCGGACGGGACGTAGAAGGTCTCGAACCGGGGGAACGGGTCATCCTGGACCCTCTGCTCTCCTGTGAGCCCCGCGGGATCGAACCGCAATGCCCGGCGTGTTCAAGGGGAGAACCCTCGTATTGCAGCAATTTTGCCCAAGGGATCATCGGACCGGGCATGCTGATCGGCGGATGCAGGGACACCGGCGGCGGTTGGGGAGATTACTTCACGGCCCATTTCAGTCAGCTTCGGCCTATTCCCCAGGAGATGGATACCGATCACGCAGTCCTCATGCCCGAGTTTTCCCGTGCGGTCAAGGCCGTGTTACGCAGTCCGCCGGGCCCCGGAGACAATGTCGTTGTCGTAGGAGGAGGCGCATCGGGCATTATGATTCTGTTGGCACTGAGGATGCTGGGACATGACACGCGCGTGTTGGTTGTCGCGGAACACCCGTTTGAGGTAGACTTGGTGCGAAGGCTTACCGACTCACCCGTTGTCCTTGCTCACGGCCCCGGCGCGACATATGAGGGTGTTGCGGAATTCGTCGGAGGCCAGGTCCGCTATCCCAAGGCCGGACGGATCACTCTGGACGGGGGTGCCGATCTCGTGTACGAAACAACGGGAACCGCGGACAGGATCGAAGATGCGATGCGCTTCACCGGAGAAGGTAAACGGGTTATACTGACCGCGGTTAATCAGACATCCGGGTTCGACATTTCTCCACTCTGGTTCAAAGGAATTCACATAGAGGGAGTCGGCATCTCGGGTCGGGAATCCTATGACGGCAGAATGATGCACGTCCTTGACATTGCAGTGGATCTGGCGCTAAAACACTCACTCCCCACGGCTGAATTGATCACGCACAGGTTCGGACTCAAGGATCACCGTCAAGCCTTTGCGGCGTTGGCGAGCCGTTCGACGAGTAAGGCGGTCAAAGTCATCTTCCAGCACGTGGTCTGATCCCGAACGTGCGGTGAAAACCATCCGGCTGCAGCGACCCGGCCCGGAAACCGCGTCGGGTCCGAAGAGATGACGGGCCGGGGAGGCCGTACCAAGATGCTGTTCGGCTCCTGGTATCGTCCTGCGCAGCCCGGTTCTTCGTGCCCGGAGATCCTTGGAGTTCCGCGGCGTAAATACGGTGACACATTAACGTACGCCGTCTATGTCTTGGTAGCGCCGGCCTCCGTGCCGGTATTCTTGACGCCCGGCAGCGACGCCGGGACGCTACCGCGCGTTGTTAAGAATACTGAACCGTATTTGTGCCATAGATCACTTAGCGCTTCACGGCTTCATACAGGAGTTACTCATGCCCTTAAAAAGAATTCATCTGATCATTCGCGACGCGGGGCTCGGCTCGCGCAGACACGCCGAGGAGATGATCAGGGAGGGCCGCATCACCGTCAACGGGGAAATCATGGATCAACTCGGAGCCATGGCCGATCCGGAAAGGGATCATGTCAAGGTGGACGGAAAGCTGCTCTTGGCTCACGATGCCCCGAAGTACTATTACGCGTTCAACAAGCCGCGAAACGTGGTCTCCACCATGAAAGATCCCGAGGGACGACCCTGTGTGGGGGAACTGATCAAACAGATCAAGAAACATCTGTTCACCGTAGGCCGGCTCGATTTTGACGCCGAGGGCCTCATGCTGCTGACAAATGACGGACAATTGTCCGAAAAATTGAGCCACCCCCGTAACAAAATCCCACGTACATACCTGGTTAAGGTACGAGGCGGACCTGACGAGAAACTCCTCTCAACCATCAAGAAAGGTATGAGCCTGGGCGAAGGAGACCGCCTCGGTGAGGTCCAGTGGACGGTCATCAAGCAACAGAAAACCACGACCTGGATCAAGTTGCTCCTGTACGAAGGGAAGAAGAACGAGATCAAGAGAATCTTCTCGCGGCTCAGGCACCCCGTGAGAAAGATTCGCAGAATACGCTTCGGGCCCGTCGCCCTGGGGAAACTCCCGGTAGGTTCTTGGCGGCAGCTCACTGATGTAGAGCTGTTGAAGCTCGGGGAACTTATGAGAAAGAAGCCGTCCTGATTCCGGTGGGTTGGAAGAGGCCGGCTCAAGAGTCGGCACGTGATGTCGGCCGCGGCATGATTCACTTCGCCCCGACAGTCCTGAGACATACTCGTAAAGCCTGCGCCGAACGAGGGTGGATGGTCACGGAAAAGTTGACAAAAGCATGGATGATCTTCTAAGCTGATGGTAGTGAGGCAACCCGGGTAGGGAGGAAAAAGAAATGTCGGAAGGAAGAGTAGCCCGAGTTACCGAAGTCATCGCAGGGTCTCCCGTGAACTTTGATGAGGCCATCAAAGTCGCATTCGATCGTGCCAACAAAACCTTGAGAAACATCACTGGCTTGAAGATCGTCGAGATGAGCGTGATGTGTGAAGCCGGCCAGATTCAAGAATACCGGGTTAGAGCTGAGGTTATCTTCGTTTTGGAGTAATTCTCTCATTGGATCGACCACGTGAGTCGGCGTTGCCTCACTTCTTACCGAGATCCCTGCCTGAAACGGGTGCGGATCATAGTCTCTTCCAGGTGGGTTCTCACCTGTCTGCGGTCGAGCATCCACAAGGGGGCTGCCAATTCCTCCCTGTGTGGGTCCGAAGTCATCCGGTGAATCACCATTTCAGGACTTAGCTCCTCCATTACCGCGAGGGTCGCTTCCTCCGCCTCTTCCTGAGTAAGGGGAGTGTATTTGCCCTCGTCAAACATCCTCTCCAGTGCCGTTCCGCGAACTACGTAGAGCGGATGCAGTTTTACCCCCCATACGCCGGATTCATTAACCGCCTTTGCCGTCTCCAGCATGTCGTCAACTGATTCTCCCGGCAGGCCGAGTATCAGATGAGCGACGACAAGAATGCCTCTCTGCCGAGTCCTGCTCACCGCGTCGAAGAATGCATCGCCTGCATGCCCGCGGTTGATCAGCCGGAGCGTTCCGTCGTGAACCGACTGGAGCCCGTATTCCACCCACACCAGCCTGTCCCGGGCCGTCTCGGCCAAGACGTCGAGAATCGGATCGGGAACACAGTCGGGGCGGGTGCCCACAGCCAATCCCACCACGTCGGGACGCTCCAGGGACTCCCGGTAGATTGCGGCCAAGTGCTCAGGCGGGGCGTACGTATTGGTAAATGATTGAAAATACGCAATGAATTTGCGGCATTTGTAACGCCGGGAGAGGAATGCAATACCCTGGTCGACTTGCCCGCCCAGAGTGACTCCCCGCGAAAGAGCCCCTGTTCCGGAACCCCGGGGATTACAGTAAATGCACCCTTCGCTTCCCAAGGTCCCGTCACGGTTGGGGCACCCCAGTCCTGCGTCGAGGTTGATTTTCCTCACCGGTTCGCCAAACCGCTTCTTCAGCCAGGACGAGAGGGATCGATATGGAGCGCGCGTTGCAGTCATACCTAAACGATATCATGCCCTGCCAAGAATGGCATTATTCCCTTTCACCGGGCTGTCATATTAGACCGTGAACCCAACAAGCGACCGCATCTACGCCACAGAGCACTAAGTGCTCAGCGGCGTAAATACGGTCGCACAACCTGAGCCCCGGAAGATGACGGGCAGGGACGCCCGTCCCACGAAACAGGTCTAAGGCTTCATGATAGTCCTTCGTAGCCCGGGCCTCCGTGCCCGGATCTGGTCCTTGCCGGCACCCGAGCCGGCTGAGAGACGAAAATGTGCGACCGTACTTTTGCCATGGGGCACTAAGTGCCCGGCGGCAGAAGTACGGTGTCACATTTGTGGCAATTGTCCCTGCTTTGGTAGCGCCGGCCTCCCCGCGTTCCGCGGGGTATTCTGTAGTAGAAACAACATACTATCTCTCGCCCGGCAGGGACGCCGGGACGCTACCGCGCGTTTACGGAATCCGTGACCGTATTAACGCCATAGAATACTAAGCCTGGCAGACGGATCACCGATCGTCATAGACCCGTTTGGTCTTGCCTTCGGATCTCGCAACCGTATTCGGGGCTTTCAGCGATATCTCAATCCTGAATCCCAGGATGTCCTTGACCTTCGCCTCTATTCTCTGCTTCAGGCTATTCTTGGCATCCTCGCCAGACTGACTCCAAAATTCAGGAACAGTCTCCACATCGGCAGACACGGCGTCCAAGGCCCCGCGCTTCTTGAGATGAATCTCATAATGCGGAGCGGATTCCTTGAATCCCAGCAGCACGCTCTCGAGTTGGGATGGGAAGAAATTCACCCCTCCCACAATGAGCATGTCGTCCGTCCGCCCCAGGATGGGACCATGCCGCACCAGGGTTCTTCCGCATTCGCACGTGTCGTACATGAGGTAACTGATGTCCCTGGTACGGTACCGGATCAAGGGATTGGCTTCCCTCTGCAGGCTGGTGAAGACCATCTCTCCCACCGAGCCTGGAGGAACCGGGGTCAGCGTCTCGGGGTCAATCACCTCGGGAAAGAAGTAGTCCTCGTTAATGTGAAAACCCGACTTGTGGGGGCACTCGATGGAAACACCGGGTCCTCCGAACTCGGTGAGCCCGTAATCCTTCAGAGCCGTCACCCCCAGCCCATTCTCGATTTGCCCGCGCATTTCCTCGGACATGGATTCCGCGCCGTGAATCCCGAGCCGCAACGACAGATCGTCCGGGTCTATTTGCAACTCCCGGAGTTTCTCCGCGAGGACGATCGCGTACGACGGCGTGCAATGCAGCACCGTTGTCTTGAGATCCCGCATCATCATGATCTGACGCTCGGTCTGGCCCGCACTTGTCGGAATGACCATCGCACCGCAGCTCTCGGCTCCCAGGTGATGCCCGAAGGCCCCGGTGAAAAGCGTGTACCTGAACGCAATCTGACACACGTCATCCCTGGTGATTCCTGCAATGCCGCAATTGCGGCCCATGCACTTGACCCAGTTCTCTTGATCCTTCCTCGTGTAGTAGGTGTTGATCGGCTTGCCGGTGGTCCCGGAGGACGCATGCACTCTGATTATTTCGGAAGGCTCCACCGCGCACATGCCGTACGGGTAGTTGTCAACAAGGTCCGATTTCTTCGTGAGGGGCAGGCCGGCAATGTCGTCCGGCGATTGAATGTCTTGGGGATCCACGCCGTGCTCCTGAAACAGCCGGCGGTAGAAACCCACCTTTTCCCGGGCATAGGTCAGCGTCCATTTCAAACGTTCAAGCTGAAGGTTGGACATTTCCTCACGCGATAGTCTTTCCTCCGCACTCGGCAGACTCATGGTTTACCCTCCCGTATCCGGTTTGCGTAACGTTTCATACTCTCATACCAGCGCCCGCCGGCAGACTACTGCACAGTTGATGGGTCTGCCCTCTTGGACTTCTCCTCGGCATAACGGCTTTAGTTTCAATCGGATTTCCGAAGCAGATCGAGTAAGCCCGGCACAGGTTCTCGGCCTATGCGGGAATGGGTCGTCATCGACCCGATGATGACACAGTCGGCACTTCAATGTCACCTGGTTTCCGTCATGGGACTCGATGGCCGCGCGTAACCGGAGGCATGGCCCCTTGGTTGGCGATCCGGAATTCGGTGCTGCATTCAAGCC
>JAZDHD010000431.1:0-12398 GCA_043806215.1 Pseudomonadota bacterium
ATGCGCCGCGCAGCACTTAGTGCGCCGTTTCTTAAATACGGTCGCACATTTTCGTCTCGCAGCCGTCTCGGGTGCCGGCAAGAACAGAATCCGGGCACGGAGGCCCGGGCTACGAAGAACAGAGACCAAGCCGGTCGTACACCGTGGGACGGGCGTCCCTGCCCGTCATCTTCCGCGGCTCAGGTTGTGCGACCGTATTGCCGCCATGAAGCACTTAGTGCCGAGGCTCAGACTGCACGTGAGCCGGCGACCCGCAAAATCGCTATGGAATCCCTGGAGGACGGAGGCACATGTCTTTCAAGATCCGATCCAAAATTTGGATTGAAAACGACAAGGGACAGCTGGTGATCGGCACGGGGAGGCTGAGGATACTCCAAGCGATCAGTGAAGTGGGCTCCATGAACAAGGCAGCTCAGAAGCTCAAGCAACCGTTCCGGGCAGTATGGGGAAAGATCCGGGCAACGGAGGAGCGGTGTGGATTCACGATTGTGGAAAGAACCAGCGGTGGATCGAGACTTACACTGGAGGGACAGGAGTTGCTCGACAAGTACCTCAGTCTTCGTGAACGGTGCGGAGAGTATGCCGACAAACAGTTCCAAGATCTGTTTGCACGTTACGAGTCCCGGGACGAGTCAGTTGAAGAGGACGAGGCTGATGGGGGGTGAGGCTTCCACGGCCCGGAATTATATGATACTCACGTCCAGCCCCGGAACACCTTGGTCGGTTGGAAGAGAAGGGACTTTGCGTAGGGCGGCCGGGTGAACAGGGCACAAATTGAGCGGTGTACATGATCATGACAAGTCAAAATCAAGGACGAGCTTCAGTGGAGACGGAGACGGACTCGCAGGTACGGCTGACGACCGCATTTCCGGTATTTCGGTACAATCGGGGCGGTTTGGAGAGCAAAGAGATTGAACTGGCCAGAGAGGTTCCGTACACGTTATTCGTGAACGACCGGGAGATTCTCTCCATTGCCACCCTGCCGACCGGACTCAAAGAACTTTTTGCAGGTTTTCTGGTATCCGAGGGAGTCCTCAAGGATCCCGGAGAAATCCTGGAGTTTCATGTGGATCACGGCAATATGCTGGTCCGGGTTGAACTGGATGTTCCCCGGGAGCGGCTGGAAAAGCTCGAACAAAAAGGCATGCTCACCTCGGGATGTGCCGGCGGCCTGGTCTTCTCGACCCAGACCGCATCCGCGCCCCGCACGGAAAGACCGGCTCCTCTCCGGATCACTTGCGGCACCATTCTGGACAGGATGCGTGAACTGGATACCTATCGCGGAATCTATTCGGTCACCCGCGGGGTGCATGCATCATCGGTGGCCGACCGCTCCGGGACCTTGTTGATCCTCGAAGACCTGGGGCGGCATAACGCCGTGGACAAGATTGCCGGATATTGCTTTCTCAACCGTGTCGACACGTCCGACAAGTTGCTCCTCACCACAGGCCGAATCACTTCCGAGGTGCTGACCAAGGCTGCCAGGAGCGGGTTCTCTCTCATCATTTCGCGGTCCAGCGCCAGCGCCCTTGCCGTAGCCATGGCCAAACAGTCGGTCATCGATGTCGTAACCTACGTCAGGGGCGGGCGGTTCAATTATTTTTCCCATGGCGCCTGCCTGCTGACTGAAGACTGACGACCGGAAGCGTCGTGGATTTTCCTGATTCGCTGCGGCTCGGCAACGGCTCCATGCCGTGAACGTGCATATGAACCTCTCGTGGATGGCTCAATGATATACTCGCTTGAAAGACGATTCCTGGTCCTGCTTCTCCTTCCCGTAACGATAATACTCCTCATCGTCGGGGTAACCGGGTTCTTCTACGCCCGGAGCTACTTGCTGGATCAACGTGTGGAATCAGCGCAGTTGAAATTGGAGAAGGCCGCATACCAGATTAGCCTGCAGATTGACGAGAAACTCGAATTGATGAGCCTGATCGGCAAATGCGACGGTATTCCCAACGGCAACATCACTCAGGCTTTTCTCATACAGCAGCTTGTTGAAAAGGAAGGCGTGCGGTTCGTCGATATTGAAACCATTGAACCGTCAAAGGCACCGTACGGGGAGAGCATCAGCGATCCGGCCGATGATGGCTCCGAAACCGTACAGGGGCTTTATACTATGGAACTGTGCGGGGATTTCAGCTTCTGTGCGCCCATGATGGATCCCGGCGCACTGGATCGTTCGCTCCGCATTGTCCAGACAATCGGCAAAAATGGAGGGAGGCCCAAAGCACGGCTCGTCGTGAGAATCAATCTGGATTCCTTTCTCGATCCCATCAAGCAGATGAAGCTGTGGAAGGGGAGCACGGCCGCGCTTGTCACCGGCTCGGGCCAGTTCCTCGCCGTGACGGATAAGTCTTTTTCGGGGCGAAAGAGTCTCGGAGACAATGGGGACGAACTTGAAAAGGAGGTTCTGAAACAGATCAGAGGGAAATCCTTCGGCACGGTTTTCGGGAAGGGTCATCCACCGCCCGTTGTAATCGGCTTCTACAAGATTCCGTCAATGAATTGGTACATCGTGCTCTTTTCCCAAGGCAAGGTCATTATGGCCCCGATCGTGAGGTTCCTGGAATATTACGTGATCGCGGGCATCCTTGTCATCGGTACCATACTCCTCCTGATTCGCATGACCACCCGATCCGTGGGGAAATCGATCGGAGAGATCACTGCGGCTGCGGCACGGGTACGGCGTGGGGACTATACGGTGAAACTCCCCGAGGAAAAGTTGGACGAGATAGGGCTCCTCAACCGGAGCTTCAACGAGATGATGGACGGGCTGCAGGAACGCGATCTGATCCAGCACACCTTTGGGAGGTACGTGGACCGGAACGTCGCGCAGGATCTGATGAAACGTCCCGAAGCCTTGAGGCTGGGCGGTGAGATCAAGACCGTGACCATCATGATGTCGGACATACGGGACTTCACCGTCATGTCCGAAAAACTACGGCCTGAAGAGGTCATCAAGATTCTCAACCGATACTTTGCGCGGATGATCGCGGTGATAGAGCGCTACAAGGGAATCATCGTCGACTTCTACGGAGATTCCATTCTGGTCTTCTTTAACGGGGTGGAGAGCGACGTGCCCTTGAGAGCCGTGGATGCGGTGCATTGCGCCCTGGAAATGCAGCACGAGATGAAGAGTTTCATCAAGGAAAGTGTCGGGCTTGGTCTACCCGAGTTCACCATGGGGATCGGAATTCATACCGGCGAGGTAATTGTCGGCAACATCGGCACGGAAACCAGGGCGAAGTATGGAATCGTCGGTGCCAACGTAAACCTCACGGATCGGATTCAATATGCCGCGACCGGCGGGAAGGTGGTCGTCTCGGAAGAGACCTACAACAGCATCTGCGCCAAACTCAGTGTGGCAAGCGAGTTCGATGTCTGTCTCAAGGGAGTCGAGGAGAACAAGAAACTCTACGAGATAGAAGCCATCGAGGACGTGTGCGAGCCGTACGCTTAGTGCATCGCGGCGTAAGTACGGTCACGTATTCAAGGCAACGGTCCCTGCTTTGGTAGCGCCGGCCTCCGTGCCGGTTGGTAGGGGTAGGCCCCTGTGCCTACCCATGGGCACCCACAGGGGGGTGCCCCTACAAACACGCCCGGCATCCCGCGCAGAACGCGGGACGGGACGCTACCGCGTGTTTACAGAGTGCGTGACCGTATTTATGCCATAGAACACTTAGAATGTGAGATCATAGGGCGTCGTATCCGAATACGATGCCCGCGTACCCGACGAAACTGGAGTTGGGCATAATGTCGTAGCTCGTGTAGTACTCGATGAGTCGCCCATGTTTGGCTCCTCGCCTGGAAACCGAGGTCACGACCGAGGCAATGGGACCTGCCGAGCAGGTGTTGTGGCGAAAGCCCGCATCATCGAGAAGACCTTGCGCGTCCATGGCCAGTGCCCGTTCGATGAGCGACCGGTCGTTGTCCTCCTTGACCCACTTAACGGCCTCGGGGCCGCTTCCCATGGGAGCAAAACCATAGTTTGGACCGTAATGGGTGAGATCCGCGGACCCTATGTACACCGCGGTCAAGCCCTTCTCCTGCATGAGTGAATCGACTGCTCCGCCGAGACGCACGGCACGGTTTGAAGAGGGGGCGTGAACCGCAATGATCGGTGCCCGGGGAAAGAAGTGCTTCACAAAGGGGAGCAAGACCTCGACGGTGTTGTCGGTAAACCGGGGGCCGGCCCTGAGTGCTTCGCCCCGTGAAACGAGATCCTCCGAAAGCGCCTGATCTATGCTCACTGGCCCAATCGGGGTTTCCCAGGCTTCTTCAGTGTAGATGACCGGATCGCCGCCTGCGGGCAGGTGCCCGCCGTAGAGCACGACTCGATCCGGTTGGGCGGTCCCTGCAAGCGTCGCCATTACACGGGCCGCAGCCTTACCGGAAAAATACCACCCGGCGTGGGGAGCCACTCCGCCGAGCCATGAGCCTGAAGGCGGGGTAAACCCCTGCAGGAAGCCTGATATATCGTGCACACATTCCGCGGCCGATACCGGGTACCAGCCGCCGGGCAGGGCTCTCTTGCGGGCTTTCATTGTATTGATGCGGTGGATCGGATTGATTCACGGAACCCCTGATTTCAAGGGCTCCGGTTGTCATCCGCCGGAGGTCAAGGCGTGCCCTTGGCCGAACGGCGCCCCACTGGGGGATTCATCTTCATGATCAGGCCGTTTTCCCGAACCTCGATACTGCGGTTGAGCTCTACGGTCCCATGGCTGGGGGAGAGCTTCAATCCGTGCTTCTGGTTGAAAAGGTCCAGGACCTTGTCACGGCCGAGTATTTCACGCATTTCCAGCCCTATTTCGACCAGAACGCCCTGCGCGTCGAACCGATAGGTCGCGTATCGGAACATCTTGTCTCCACGGATGATCTCTCCGATTTCAATCCCCTGGTCTTCATACGAGGAGTGAATAGGGCTCTTTTTCATCACATCCAGGACTTCGACCTTGTTCATGCCGAGCCTGATGTCTCTGTAGCCGTCTGGGATGTCGGCAAGAGCGGGAGAGCACATTCCGGTCAGAATACCAACACAAACCACCAATATCCCGGAAAAGCGGGCCACTCCTATCTTCATTCGATCCTCCAATTATTTGTGCTGTACCATAATACTACTATTGTTTGCCCACAAAGAAAAGGAAAAGTTCTCATCACCCCTAAACTTTCGCTTGCAAGCACCCGACACCAAGGACGAACTTCCACCTTCCATACCCCGTTTGACAAGCGGCCTTTTCCCCGTCATTCGTCTAAATGTCGCTCCCCGGGAGCGCGCGGACAGGCGGTCTGCCGCGATTCCCGTCGTTCCCGGGCATTGGAGCGCGCCTTGGTTCGTACGCCCGGTTGGGTTGAGGCCGTGTCTCGTCGGGACGGGCGGGTTTCTTCGTCAATGCGCTGTCGATCACCTTTTTCACGAGATTTATTGGGATGGCAAACCCGATTCCCATGTACCCTCCGCTCTGGGAAAGGATCGCCGTATTCATTCCAACCACCCTGCCGTCTATGTCGACCAGAGGACCGCCGGAATTGCCGGGATTGATCGCCGCGTCGGTCTGGATGAAGTCTTCATATTCCAAGATTCCCATCTTGGTACGTCCCTTGGCACTCACTATACCCGCGGTGACTGTCTGCGTCAGACCGAATGGGTTGCCTATTGCCAGAACCCAGTCGCCGACTTCCAGGTTACGTGAATCACCGAATTCAATGTGCGGAAGATTGCTCCCATGAATCTTGATCACGGCAATATCGGTCTTCGGGTCCAGCCCTATCAGTCGAGCCTGGTATTTCTCCTTATCCCCTATGGTGACCTGAATCTCATCGGCATCCTTTATTACGTGTCTGTTCGTCAGGATGTACCCTCGAGGATCGAAAATGAAGCCCGAGCCCATGCCCTGTCTCCGGAATCGTCCCGTCTTCCCCTGCGGCGTGAAAAACTCACGGAAGAAGTCGTCCCCGAAGAACTCGCGGAAGAACGGATGATTCTGAAAATACGGGTCTATTTCGGGCATGGAGCGGCGGGCATCCACCACCTGGACCGTGGAGATATGGACCACTGCGGGCTTGACTTTCCGTGAAATGGTACGGAACGCGGCCTGCATGTCCCGCAAACCCATCGCCGGTCTTTCTTGTCCCGGTGCGTCCCCGGTTTGAAAGACGCCCAAGAGGAGCAGAATCAAGCAAAGGACTACGCTTCCCCCCGGTGTTACGATTGAGGGGAGGTGAAGAAGTCTTGAGGTAAGATGGCTTTTTTCCGACATTTATATTCCTTCCAACTGAGGTCTTTGATGAATGTGACCGAACCGGCGCGCTCTGTTCCATTTGCATCCGGGAGAATGTTTCACGGAAACCGACTACGGGCATCCTTCACGCATCAGGCATTGCGGTCCCTTACTACTGAGTCACCCATTAAGACGGATTGTTCGGCGAAAGAGTCCGCCGACCGTGCTCGGATCCCAGCAAGATATTGAAAGCCACGTTTGCCTCCGGCAACCGGACTCATGCCCTTAAAGGGCATACTGTGACTAGTCCCGCGGAACGCGGGATTTTAACCCATGGAAACGGTTAACAATAATAGACGGTTATGGACCCTGAAGGGGTCCACCAACGAGGCAACAAATACGTCGCTCAGTTATTGGTCGGCCCCTTCAGGGCCGGTCCGGAGAATTGGGTGGTTGCCTCTTTCCACGGGTTGAAAACCCGTGGCTATTCAGGGTGAGCCCCTTCGGGGCTCTGGCCGGCTGCACCTCGAATCGATTGTCTGTTTTCTGCCGATTCCTACGGTTGCCTGCCGAAAGATTTGGGACACGCTACCGGCACAGCCTGGGAACAAGGAAATGGGGAACTCACGATAAACCGTTGCTCTATTTCCGCTGTGCCGTACTACTCCGACTTATTTCCCTCTCTGCTTGGACGTCGTATCGTTTCCCATTTCCCTGTCAAAGTGCTTCCAGAACTTACGCTCGCACTCGGCCTTGCACTCGGCGCAAGCGATGAAAAGACCCATGGCACAGGCGCACCGTGCATAACATGCGTCCTTGTCAAAACTTTGAGTGACGGATGAATCCGCGGACGCCGTCAAAGCAGACATCGAAGCAACCAGTAAGACGATCATCGCCACTATCGTAATCATTGTCTTCATGTGTTGAACTCCCTCTTGTGCGTCTTTGTTCTCCCTATAGTAATACCGCCCGGGCGGTTGTCCATTACCAAGGCGGGATCATCATTTTCTTCCGCCCTTCAGGGCCGTGCTTTCCGGAACAAAACAGTACAAGACACTAACGGTTCCCAGACACGCCACGCCCACCACCCACAACATGCCGAACTGCCCGGGGTCCGTCAGCGTCGACGGATCGCTGCCGATCACGGCGCCCAGGAGATGAGTCATAACGCCCACTCCGAGTATGGTGAAGAGATTGACCGAGGTCATTGCCTGAGCGACCATCGTTGCGGGGAGAAGCTCCTTCATGTGGGCATAGAGAATCTGGCCGGGGGCCGAGGTGAGGCCAAGGAGAAAGAACGACGCAAGGACGCCCCACATGGGTATGGATCGGTTCCACCAGAAGAATAGAGCGGTTATGGCCGTGAACGCGATCATGTTGCAGAGCACGACGCCTTTTCTCGATTTCAGTACCCGGTCGCTGACGTAGCCGCTTAAGGGCAGTCCCACCATGTAACCCAAACCAAGGGTGAAGATTGCATTGCCTGTGGCGATTTCATCGAATCCCAGTCCATAGATGAGGAACGGAGCGAACCAGAGGCTCTGCAGCGCGGCAAAATACCCGTACCGGACAAAGCTGCTCAGGCTGATTGCCCAGAAGCTGTACATGCCGATTACACGGGCAAGCCCCGACAAAAGCGACCTGGATTTCAGGACAATAGGAGTCCGCCCGCTCGGGTGGTCCCTCACGATCAAGAGAAACGCGACGATGACCACCGCGTTGAGGCCTGCGAAGAACAGGAAGCTCGACCGCCAGCCTATGAGCAGGTTGAGTGCCGCAAGCGGAGTCGCAGCCATCATGTTGCCCAGCGCACCAACCGCCACCACCACGCCGCTGAGCGACGCGAACCGGTTTACCGGGAACCACGCGGCCAACAACGTGAGAACAACCATGAAATTGCCGCTCATCCCGATGCCGAGAATCACCCTGGCGAGAATCAACTGGTTTGGAGTTTGACCGACTGCAAAGAGAACGGCCCCGCCAATTGCCGCGAAGGAAAGAATGAAGATGGTGAGCCGAGCCCCGAGACGGTCAAGTGCCATGCCGACGGGGATCTGCATTGCCGCGAACGCGTAGTAGAAGGCCGCGGCCAGGTCGCTCAGCTGGCTGCTCGTCAGACCCAGATCTATCAGGGCGGGGCTTATGATGGCCGTGGAGACCCGGTAAAACATCGAGATGACAAAGTTCAGGCTGCCTATGCCGAGAATGAGCCATCGTCTGATGCTGCCCGGTGCGGGATCGGTTATACCACTCATAAGGAGCCTTGTATCACGAAATACGGCAATGAAGAACCGGAACGCACGTGAAGCACGGATTTCCCATGAAACCCTTCCCTTGACGTGTGCGGTCTGGTACAACAGAATATCGAGGGGACCTCACCATCCCAAGAGGGAGAGACGGAGGCCGAGGTATGGAAGGTGAAACGGACTACCGCTTGCTGACAACCATAAGCATTCTTGAAAACATCCCCCTTAAGGCTAAGTCCCGCCTGCTGGTCTCGATGAAGCCGATGCAGGTGAGCGCCGGTACCACGTTCATCAAACAAGGAGACGAAGGAGATTGTCTGTATTTGATCGAGAGGGGCTTCTGTGTGGTGACCGTGAACAAAGGGGGGGATGCGCACCCTGTCGCCGTGCGGGGCCCCGGCGAGATGGTCGGCGAGATGTCCCTTGTCACGGGCGAGCCGCGCAGTGCCGATGTCACCGCGGGGAGGAACACCAAGCTCTGGAGACTGGAACGGCGCCGATTTGAAGAGATCTCCAAGGAACACCCGGAGATCACCTCTTTGTTGACCGAGATCATGACCCGCCGGTTGGAGCAGGCCTCTCTCACCACGGAGCGGACCATCGGCAATTACGTCATCACCGAGATCGAAGGCCGCGGAAGGACGAGCATCGTGTACAAAGGACTGTGCGCAGGGTCTTCCACACCCGTGGCAATCAAGATGCTCAAGCACGATCTCGCCATGGATGAGGGCTTTCAGGATGCGTTCAGAAATGAGTCCCGGGTCTTGGCCGATCTGCACCACAAGAATATTGTCAGTGTGTACGACATTCAGTATCTCTACCGGACCGTCTTCATCATCATGGAGTACCTGCACGGTCATTCGCTCGAAACGCTTTTGACAATCACCCCCCGGTTGCCCCCGGACTCTGCGTGCCGGATTCTCATGGATATTTGTTACGGACTTGCCTATGCGCACGGCAAAGGCGTCGTGCACGGCGACGTAAAGCCGGCAAATATATTCGTGCCGGCGGACTCCGGTGCAAAGATCATCGACTTTGGCTTGGCGTGCAAGATCGGCACAAGGACATTGGGGTTCTTCGGCACGCCGAAGTATGCCTCACCGGAACATATCACCGGCGAGCCCGTCACGGAGCGGTCCGACATCTATTCATTGGGACTTCTGGCCTACCGCATCACCACCGGGGAAGAGGCATTCGACGACGAGGACGCGTCCATTTTGCTGCTGAGACAACTCTACGAGGATGTTCCCGATCCTCGGAAGGCCAACCCTGAACTGCCCGACAATCTGAGGAATTTTGTCCTGCGGGCGACGCGCAAAGACCCGGCCGAACGATACGCGGACGTCCAACAAGGAATCGGAGATCTCGAACGCTAATTGGAAACCGATCCGGCGAGACTCTCAAGGATAGGTCTGGATGCAGGGAACGTTTCGACAGGTCTTGCGTCTCATAGAACACGGACACGTGAACATATCCGATCACGGATATGACGAACTCGGTGCGGACGGCATATTTGCCACAGACGTACTGAATACCGTAGCGGACGCAATAGTCGTTGAAGACTATCCCGACTATCCAAAGGGGCCTTGTGTTTTGGTCTTACAGAGGGATGGACAAGGAAAGCCCGTCCACGTTCTTTGGGGTATACCACGGGACAAGGTATCGCCTGCGGTACTTGTTACCGCCTACAGACCCGATCCCAAGAGATGGAGCCGTGATTTTCTCCGGAGACAACGATGAAAGAACAATGCCGGACAAAATTGGTGCGGGTGGGAAAGTATCTGGCGGAGGTAGAGGTAAAACTGATCCTAACGGATGATGATTGGTCGCCCTACCTGTCCGTGCAAGATGCCTGCAAGCTCGATGAGGTGAGAAAGGCCCTTGAGCGCGAGGACCTTGAATCCGCGCAGCAGTCGGCACGGGTCTTCTTCCTGACGCCGGTGGCAGTGTAGCCCGTCCTCGCAATTCCGGGGCCACGATCCCGATTTGCCGGAGCGCAGCGGATGGACACAAATCGGGATCGTGGCCCCGGAATGCAGGAATTCTTCGCGGAACGACAAGAAAATGAGGATTAGTAGTAAAGATGGCCGAAATTCTCGAAGCAGTGTACAGAGACGGTGTACTGGTTCCCGACCGAAGCCTGGGAGCGGCTCGGGAAGGCAAGAAGTTCAAGCTGATCGTGATTGAACAAGAGGAATCCGAGGACCGTCGGGAGAGTTTTTTCCAGTTCGTCAACAATCATAGGTTTGATCTGCCGGTGGATTATCGGTTCGACCGGGATGAAATCCATAAGAGATAGGATCCTTCTCGACACCAGTACATCAAGCTCATCGGAGAAAGAACATGGACATAAGATTGACGGCGGTTTTTCAAAGGGTGCCGGAAGGTTACATAGGTTTTGTCGAAGAGTTGCCTGGAGCAAACACGCAAGGAGTCACTTTGGAGGAAACGAGAGAGAACCTGCGGGAGGCCGTCAAATTGGTCCTGGAGGCAAACCGACAGCTTTCTGAAGAATCACTCAAGAGTCAAGATGTGATCCGAGAGTCGTTGTTCGATGAAGCGCCGCGATTTGATTCGGCATCTTAAGGCCCATGACTGTAACCTGCTTCGTGAGGGCGGTAGTCACACGGTATACGTCAATCCGGAAAGACGGAAAGTGTCTACCGTACCAAGACACCGTGAGATCAACGAAGATCTTGTAAGGAAGATTTGCCGAGACCTGGGGATACCGCGGCCCTAGTGTTCCATGGCATAAACCGCATTTACGGAGAGTCACAACTGAACATGAAAATCCGTCGGTGCTCCGGGAGCAAGTTCCCCCTTTAGAAAAAGGGGGGACAGGGGGGGATTTTCGGCACCAAAACCCCGCGAGACGCGGGGAGGACCTCATCGGTCGGTTCCCTCTCAATTAAGGATTAAGGAATGACCCGGGTAGATATCCAACAGGCAGAAGACCGCTTCTTGGAACTCGTAGAACTCGCCGCCTCCGGTGAGGAAGTAATTATTTCCAGGAATGAGCAGCCGCTCGTCAGATTAGGGCCGGTTGACACGCAGAAACGCCGTCGTCGGTTTGGAAGCGCCAAGGGCTTGATCACAATGACGGGGGACTTTGATGACCCGCTTGGAGACTTCAGGGACTACATATAATGCGTCTCCTGCTCGATACCCACAGCTTTCTTTGGTTCATTGGCGGGGATGAACAACTCCCGCAGGTTGCTCGTGAGATTATTGCTCATATGGACAATGAGGTGCTGCTGAGTGTGGCGAGCTTGTGGGAAATCGCCATCAAGACCAGCCTGGGGAGACTGATCCTGGGCAGGCCCTTTGAAGAACTGATCCCCGAACAGATCATCCTCAATGCGATCGAGATACTACCAATTGATCTCGAGGATTTGACCATGGTCACAAAGCTTCCGTTCCACCATCGTGACCCCTTTGACCGCCTGATCATTGCGCAAGCGATGACAAGAGCGGTCCCGATCGTGGGCAAGGACGCAGAGTTCGCCCGGTACCCTGTAGATCTGATCTGGCACAACCATGTACACCAGTAGGATGAGACGACCGAACGGGAAACTCATTGGTCGAAATCACGGGGCGTTTGCAATGACGGCGGGACGCACTTTCACCCCGGACAACACCGAAAAGGGGTAACGCACGAGAATGATATCATTCTTGAAGTAGCTGGGCATACACATCATCCTCCGCGTTATCCCAGACTGCATTCAACGAGTGATGAGCGACACGCGACCAGAAAAGCGTGTCCTCGTCCACGAGCAGCGTCACCAGCACCGAGGAGCCTTCCGGGAGATCCACCGGTTCCAACAATTCAATTCTTCCGTCACGTACGACGGCCCGTACCGTATTGAGCATCGTTCGCCTCGTCAGCGTGTCCGTTGTGTGTTAAGCTCAGGACACGAGGTATTTTCTT
>JAZDHD010000432.1:0-3313 GCA_043806215.1 Pseudomonadota bacterium
GCCGGATCGCACGGATGCCGGAAAACGGGAAGGCAAAGAAGAAGAAGAAAGAATGAACCACCGCTATACGAAGGGAACCGCTACCGTCATGGATACCACAGTCGAGACAACTGAGAAGCAGGTGTCGGCAAAATGCCCTGGCGGTTTACCATGAAAACCCATCGCATTCCGGTGATCACGAAGTGCCGGCTGATCGTGGTATTGGTCTTCGTTCTCCTGCCGTGTCTCGCTGTGGCAGAAGACGAGACGAGTCTTGACCAGCAACTCAGGAACGCTGTGGCGCGAAGTGATGCAGCCGCTATCGAGACTCTCCTGGCTAAAGGTGCCGACCTCAACAGCGAGATTTCCGGAGAAACTCCTCTCATGGCGGCTGTCCGAGAGGGGAAGCCCGACCTGGTGAAACTGCTCTTGGAGAGAGGGGCAGACCCGAATATCAAGACAAAGGGCCAGCACAAGTGGACAGCGCTCCAAAAGGCTTTCGGTCCGGCACAAGAGAACCGTTCGTTCCTGCTTCACAGCCTTGCTTTCAAGAAAGCTGTCTGCCGCCTTGCCAAGATTGGACCAATACGCCCGCCGAAGTCTTGGGGGAAAGACCAAAGGGCCATTGTGAGGCAGCTCCTCGAACACGGTGCCGATCACGATGCTTGGATCATGATGTGGGCAGCCATACACGGCGAAATTGACCTTGTGGCACTCGTTCTGAAAAAGGGGGCGGACGTCAATACGAAGCTCGAAAATGGAGTGCCGGCAATTGTCATGGCTGCCATAGGCGGGCACGACGATGTGGTGAATTTGCTCAAACGCCACGGGGCTGTAACAACGTTGCATATAGCAGCAATGATCGGCGATACGGAGGGAGTCCGGCGATTCCTCAAGGCTGGAACCAATGTCAATGGAAGGAACCGCTGCGGCAGGACACCTCTTATGGAGGCTGCGTGCGAGGGCAATTGTGAGACAATCAGGGTTCTGATCGACAAGGGAGCCGACGTAAATGCGAGGGCCGCTCACGGCATGACGGCCCTGATGTCGGCTGTCTGGAAGGGAAATCTTGAGGCAGCGAAGATGCTGCTCAACCATGGCGCCAGCGTCAACTCGGCCAACGAATATGGACGTACGCTCCTCATGGACGCTGCGTGCGACGGTAGCCTCGAGGTAGTGAAACTACTGCTTGATCACGGTGCCGACATGACCGCAAGGGATGTTTTTGACAAGACCGCGTTCATGAGGGCGGTTGAGATGGGCCGCGTCAATGTGGCAAAACTCCTTTTGGACAAAGGCGCCGACGTTAATGCCATTGCGGAGCATGGGTGGTCGGCCGTTTTGACCGCGGCCAATAGGCGGGATATCAATATGATGAAGCTTCTCCTGCAATACGGCGCTCCAGTGACACTGCATATTGCTGCGATGGTGGGCGACAAGGCAGAGGTGCAACGACTTCTCGACTTGGGAGTTGATGTCAACGAATGCGACGCGTTCGGTCAAACCCCTCTTCTTTGGGCTGCGTCCATGGGACACGAGGAAATCGTCAAGTTTCTTCTCGATAAGGGTGCTGCTGTTAATGCTCGGGACCATAACGGCTGGACGGCCCTTCTGTGGGCCGCCAGGAACAGCCGGACTACAATTCTCAGACTGCTTATCGATAATGGTGCGGACGTCGATGCAGCCGGTCGCGACGGCTGGACAGCCCTGATGTGGGCCACGAGGAGAGGCCGGGCCGATGAGGTGAAATTGCTTACAGACAGCGGAGCTGATGTCAACCTTGCGAGCTGGTACGGTGCTGTGGCGCTGGACATTGCTTTCGGAAAACGGCAGATTACGGCAATCCTCAAATCTCACGGGGCACGGGAGAAGGAGAGAGACAGAAGCAAAAGGGGCAATGAATGTGGGTCCGAGTGGGACTACATATCCCTTGACATCACCACGGGTGCCCCTGCTCCAACGTCGCCCCATCATACGGTCCGCATGGACTCTCAAGAGGTGATCATGCGGCTGGGAGAAGACAGCTTCGTTGTTGACGCGGTCTATTGTTTCTTCAACACCGGCGAGACGACCACGGAATGGGTTGGATTTCCCAAACAAGGCAATACGTGCAGAGACGGCCGCCTGCTCGATCCTGCCTTCATGCGGTTCGACACGTGGATTGACGGGAGGAAGGTGGTGTTTTCGGACGAGAGCGGCCTTGTTCGCCGGATTAGAGACTTCTTCCTTGGGCGGAAGCTTCCGAAGCCCCCATCAGAACCCAAAGCCCCGAACAATACGTACGAAGGCAGGCTCGCGAAACAGGTTACATTCCCCGGGCACGCGCACACCACCATCCGCCTCAGCTACGAGGACGGCTACGTGAGCTATGGGCCGCCTCCCATTACAGGGGGAGGTGCAGACTATATTGTGGGAACGGCCTCATTCTGGAAGGATACTATACGACACTTCGGGTTCACTGTTGATGCGTCCGGTGTGGGCGGGACAAGTCACTTGGGAGGTGTGTTCGGTGCTTGGCTGAGTAGAATCACAGAAGATTCAGTGAGGTGCGAAGCAAGAAACTACAAACCGGAACGCAAGGCAGAAGCAATAGGGGCTCGGGTATGTTGGTAACCACGCAACATGAGACCACCAGAGGTCGCGAAGCTTGCAGATGAAATCACTACCGTTGGCGGAACGCGTATTGACAATCGGGGGCAGCCGGATTAGTCGATACGACGAATAAGACTCCCGGAACCAAGCGGCAGGAGCTTGCCATGAATGGCGACGATCTGGAATTGAAGGAGTTGGAAGACTACATCGAGGACTGGTACTATGGTGAAGAGATGCACAGATATGCCCTGGATCTGGGCAAGTATCTGTTCCAATTCATGGACTACCTCCGCGCCGAAGGATTGTCCGAAAGGACCACGAGTAAACACATCGACAACTGTTGGTGTATCGGCTACCTGGAATGCAACTTTGGTTATCTGGATGTATTTGAACCGCGAGAAGTCTTCTCCCATCCGGCCGCAAACCATGACGATGAATTTAAGAGAAAGTTCAGTCGTTCCAATACTGCCGTCAGTTCGTATAGAGCAACCTGGAGAAAGCTCTGTGAGTACACGAAAGCCTTAGGCCATGTTGAGGCAGTGAATGACAATATGTAACCGAACTTCTGGAATGCCGCACTCAGGGTTCCTCTCTAAACAGCCAAGAACAGAATCACCCGGTGTTTTCGACCGACCGACTCTCAAAATCGACCCGGTCCCCCGTCCGAACCTCTCCACCCACAATGACCCGTGCAAAAACGCCCTGCTCGGGCATAATACACTCGCCTATCGTGTGGTAGATC
>JAZDHD010000433.1:0-7814 GCA_043806215.1 Pseudomonadota bacterium
GACAATCATCTTGCGCATGCAAGCCGTGATTGCAACCTTGAAAGGTTTTCCACCCTCAAGGAGGCGTTCATAGAAGGTCTTAATGACTACGTTGGACCTTGTGGCGGTGACTGCAGCCATATACAGGGTTGCGCGTACATCCGCTCGTCCACCCGAAATCTCGCGCTTGCCTTTCTTCTTTCCGCTGTCTTTGTTGAGAGGAGCCAGGCCGACGAGGCGGCTGATTTCATGACGACCGACATGTCCCAGTTCAGGCAGTTTTGCCATGAGGACCCGGGCAGTTATGGGACCCACGCCTTTGAAAGTTCGGAGGAGTTCCTCCGTCTCACGCCACAGAGGCGATTTCCTGATAAGGTCATCGACGTCTTTGTCGATTTCTTCGATTTCCTTATCTAGGGCTGTTATGACCGTTTGAATGCTGAGCCGCACGCGATTGGAACGGGCTCGATGGAGGCGATTCTTTTCTGATGCACGCAAATCAACGAGCTGTCTTCGACGCGTTACGAGTTCCTTGATCTGTTTTTCGTCCTCCGATGGCAGCGGCTTCGGTATGGGCCTGACCGTTTGGGCAAAACGTGCCAGCACATAAGCATCAATGGCATCTGTCTTGGCTCGTTTTCCGATGCCTTTGGCAAAGTCCCTCACCTGGCCGGGGTTGACGACAGCAACCGGCAGGCCGGCGAGACACAGTTCGGCTGTCACGGTGATCTCGTAGCCGCCGGTGGCCTCCATCACGATTACCATGGGGGTCTCTGCGTGGAGGGTCTTAATCAGCGAGGCGATGCCTTGGGCATCATTCTTGACGGTAGTGTGCATGCCATTGGGCAGCACATGAGCATCCAACTGATCTTTAGAGATATCTATGCCAACAAAAACTTCTTCGTGCATGTGTAAACATCCCACCCTTGTAGATACGGACTTCAGAACGAGTCCAGGCGACTGTTCGGGCTTTTTACACGAAGGCCTCCGGCGATCCAGCTGCCGGGCAGTCTCAAAGGACCAAGGGACGAACGATCTACCGGTGCCCCTGCCGGACTCCTGCAGAGAGTCTGGCAGCCGTGCACCCCCCCTCTATCAGGACGTACCCAAGACTGCAAGAGCCAGTACGTCCTCCGTACCGAAGTACTGGTTCCCTCACCCCAGCAACAGCCCCCCCGACTGTTGACGTTCGAGCGAAGAGTTCGAGTACTTCTGGAAACAACATACAAGGGACGCCGGGACGCTACCAGCTCCTCTGGGTCGCTACTCTTACTCGACGCCGAGGATTCCTTTCACCTTTTCCACCTTCTTCCACTGCTTCTTCGAGCAGTCCTTATTGTTCCATTTCCCGGCTTTCACCCAGTACTCCTTGAGTGCCTCAGCCAGTCCGTGTTTGTCCTGGAATTCATCCAGCCTGGAGTAGATTTCGACAACTTCGGCTTCCTTGACATCCGGGCTCTTGACGCGTGCTGTGGCCCTTTGCTCTGGGGTCATTGCCGCCTCCTCGGCCTTTCTTCTTTCCTCCTCCCGTTGTCTCTGCTCATGCTCGAGCCTTCTTCTTTCGGCCTTCTCCAGCTCCATCCGCTTCTGCTCGGCAGCCTCCGCCAGGGCTCGTTTGAGTTTTTCGACACGGTTCTCGAAAAGTCTCTCATGCTCTTCGCTCCACTCAAGTTCCGTATCTTCCAACTGAACCCGGAGCATTTCTTCAGGTTCCGACAACACGACCCATCCGAAGGGCTCGAGTGGTTCGCCTTCATTGGGCCTTGGGTGAGACGCAGCAAGCCAGAGGGTGCCGGCCTCTTCCTTCTTCACAGGTTTGCCGCCTCGTTTCTGAGTGCTTCCGATATCTCTATGTCCTTTGATCGTCACGCTCTCCGCTCCACAATGCCGCCCGATCCTAAGAAGAGCGGCATTGCGGCCGTTTTCAATGATCACCGGCCTGGCTTGGATTCGGGTGAGATCCACGTCTTCCCGCGACTTCTCTGCTTTGAAGAAGGAGTTCATGCTGTGCCACAGCGTCTCCAAGGTGGGAGCATTGCAAATTCCCGCCTCCTTGAGAGGCCTTTCAATTGCGATTGTTCCGATGAACAGCGCAGGAGGCAAAATTACCTCCAGCATCTGGGACAGGTCATCCCTTTCGGGTCGAGAAGGACGTTTCTTCTTGTTCACCGCATAGATTACGCGTGTCCTAATGTCCCCCACCGGCATGAAGTCAGAGACTTTCACCAGACGAAATGGGTCCGTCTGAAAGGTGCCTTCGAACAGATATTTTTCGAGATCATTTGCCGCGTGCTTACCTGAGAACCTCTTCTTGGGCTTCTCTCTATTGATTGCATTCAGGTACGCTGTTCGCAAGGCTCCTTTGACCGCGGATCCGGGAATGTACGGGCGGTCGGTGTCGACAAGATAGGCCGTCCGCGGGATCGCAAAATCATTCAACTGTCCCACTAGGGCTTTCTCGCCGGCGGACGAGAGGTTCAACGTTCTTTCGTAGGTGCGAAGAAACCCTGCACACACGTCCACGTGCCGGCCCTCGGCCTGTCTCCCCCGGAGAAATCGGTAAATGTCAAGTACTGAACGGATGGTACCTCTCCGGCAGATCTCCGAGAATTCCGCCTTGCTTTGCTCGTCAAGATCCGAATAGAAAACTGCAGGGTCAAAGATTACCAGGCGTCTATGGTCTTCATCCACGACGAATCCGGTCGGCTCGTACACTTCACCGCACCCGATGTGCACCGGCGACAAGATCTCCAGGCAACAGCGCGTCATATCAGACCTCCATTTTCATGGGCAAGCATACCGAGTATCCCTGAGTTACGGTGTTAGGCTCGGCCCTGGAGAGGTTATGGACGGCCCTCCCGAAATAGCGCTTTTCCAAGGCACGGGAATCCGTTGGGATGAATACCGCACCTTCGTCCGCCATGAGCACGGGATTCTTGAACGGCAGTCCGCATGTCCCCAAACGATCTCCGTGCCTGCCGAAGCGGACAAAGGGAGAGAAGTACGCGTCCGTGAACGTCCCCGGTTCCGGTACACACGGCGACAAACAGTACAGCGAGTCGGCTGCACCGGATCCGGGGAACTCGATCTCGCCATGCCCGATCACCGAGAAACGACCGAGACCGGTGGAGGCATCTCTTCCAAAGCCGAATTTGCCTATGCTTCTCAAGGCCTTTGCTACCCTGTCGACCGTAGTAATGGATTTGTCGACCAGAACGAAGACCGCCAGTCGAGTGCCCGGATAATAGTGGACCGAGTCCGCTGTGAACGGAGCAAACTCGCCGGTCCCTGTGGTCCCGGTCATACGATTGATCGTGTTGTGAGGCTGCGCGAATGCACGTTCGAAGCGAGGCAACGACCACTCACTCGGCGTGTCTTGCCCGGTGTTCGGATCGCTCGCCAGGGCCAACTCGGCCAGTTCACGGTCGTCTATGCAGGGAGACTCACCCGGGACTATCCGGAGATCTCTCTCCACGAGCAACCATTTCTTCTTCTTGTTTTCTTTTCGTTCCTTCATGTTGCGTATCCGGTTGCCGGACTCGGAAGGAAACAGAAAGGTGGGCGGAATATCCGGCCTCTTCAATGCGTACCGGAATTGACCGCTCTCAAGAATGGGAAATGCCGACGAAAAGACTATCCCCGGCCTTGCAGCGTACGAACCGATAAGGGATTCCAACCCGCCCTCCACCAGATCCGGTTCGTAGGCAACCTGCCAACAGAAGTGACCGAATATGGTGTCCCCTTTCAGTGGCGTACCCATGCCGGAAATGGGCTCGATGATGATCTCGTAGAGCTTCACGACGTCATCCCTCCTTCGGCAGAGGCAGGCAGCCTGCGAACCTTTCCCGTATCTCTGCGTCGTCAAATTCGAACCGGATTCTGCCGTATCCTCTGCTGCCGCTGCCTCCAAGGGCATCCATTTCAAGGAGCCGAAGGCCGTCGAGCAGGAAGTCTATCAACGTATCTTCCCCTTCCTCCAGCAACTTGAACGTTAGCGAAAAGTCGAATTCCGCGTCGGCAGGAACTCTCTCGGTGAATCGAGGATCTCTTGCCGTTCCCTTAATGCGATCGATGGCATTTTCGGACTTCACCTCTGTCAAAGGCCAATTTCGCTCATCGGCTTTCTTCTTCCACGCCCGGTTCAACGGGCAGTCCGCGAAGGAGACTCTGCTCGGCCCCAGCCGGGTGTTTTCATCGGTGTCCGCTCCACTTGCCCCAAAGATCTTCAAGATTTTCTCACCGTGTTCCTTCTCTTCTCCCATGCAGTTCTTGAGATCTCCTAACCCGAGGGGCTTCCCTTCGGTCTTCCACATGAGACCGCTTCGCATCTCCAGCAGTGATCTTACCTTGCCCTTCAGGGACGACCCCGGAATATACGGCTCATGCGTGTGAGGATGCTTGACTACCGTGTTGTCGACTCCCCCAATCTTCATTTCCACGTCGCCGGCGCCGATGTGGAGGCCGGTCTTTAGGATGATTCTTCCCGTAATTTCCTTGATGCCTATAAGCTTGAGTTTCATCTTTTCCCCCTTCCGATCAGTTCTTCGGTCCGTACAGCTTGTAGAACCCCATGAATGCTTCGAAGAAACCTGCAAACACTTGGAGGTGGTCCGGCTCCTTGATATCGGGGATGTTGTCTCTAATGAATTCCGTGAAATTCGGGGACACAAGTTTACGTCCCTCTGCATAGGCCGCCTTCGCTGTTAGCATGTGCAGCAGTGGGAGTATAGTCGCCCAATTCCGGCGACCTTGCTCGCTCATAATTTGGAGGCGCTGGACCTCATCGTAGAACTTCCTGATCTGGCTGGAACGATTTCTTTCATATACTATCTCTCCCTTGTCATTGCGCACTACGGTGCCGTCCTTCATGAGTTTTCTTCCAGCGTTCTCGATCTCTTTGGCCAGTTCCGCAGCCTTTTCCGAGAATAGGGTCGGATCAAGCAAGCCTCGCGCCTTATCCTTCCAAAATTCTATCTTCGCCATAGCCTCCTCCTATCGTATGTTATAGAGTACGTTCCAAAGCGGGATCCTTAGTTTTCCACCGTGTTCAAGCAGCCACGAACGCGTTTGTTCGATGACCTGCGCGACTACTCGCCGCCTCTCCTCACCACGCAATCCGGGGGCGGCGTTCCTTTCCGTGGAGTATGTCAAATAGGCTCTCCACTTGGTGTATTCCATCTCGGATATTCGAAGGGAAGTCCTGTCCCTCAACAAATGCTCTTCTTGAGCCATATCAATGAAATGATTGAGACGATACAGCATTGACTTGCTCACCCATCCCTTGTTCAGCCATTCTTTGATTTGACTTCCAATCTCTTTGAGTCGCGTCAGTTCGTCCCATTGCACCGTCTCATCGAAAACGGTGACGCTATTCCGGCCCGAGTACTTGGATCTCTCCAACGCGCTTTCCGCGGCTGCGGCCATCTTGTCCATCGGCGTGTGGGGTTTGTGAAGGCTTATCCCCGCGGACAGATGGATGTCCGGATTGTGGCAGACATACCGTGCAAACGAATCCTGGATGACCGAGGACAGTTCAATGATCCGGTTCCACGGGCCGACGAGAAACAGATCGTCGCCTCCTGCAAATACGGTGTACACGTCGCAAAATCGCTCGTCGCCGGCCAGAAGGTGACTCATGTACACACTGAAATAGAAATCGAGCTGCCTGCTGAGCGTGGCCAGACGAGACAAGGTGAACTTCTCTCGGGAAATTCCACAGGCAAGAAGCACTCCCAAGTGATCTACATCGGCCTTCATGACTCCGAGCGCTTGCACACCGCGAAAGCCTTCCCGGTCAATCCGAGGATTGAGGGCCTTGGCTGCGATGCGATTGAAGTTTTTCGGATCTCCAATGGTTATTTCGTCCGTCGGGGCCGAGGTCCTCTTCTCACTTCCGCCGCCTGCCGGCAACCGATCGTCATTGCGATCGTCTTCTGAGTTGACCGGGACATATCCATTGATGAACTTCACTGCGATGCCGTCATTTGAAGCACCCTGAGTCGGCAGAGCCAAGTTCCAGTACTTCAGCAAGTGCCCGGTCCGGGCAAGTTGATTCAATGGGCCGTCCAAGAATGCCACTTGGTACCGTCCGAAAAGTGGCTCTGCAAGGCGATCCCGGGGGTGTCCAAGGTTGGCGTCCAAGGTGGTCACAGCGACGCAGGGTTTCTTCACAAGGTTGGTGCCGAGAAATAGGTGATCTCGGCATATTGCACACGCGGAACCTGCCTTCTCAACGTAATCGCTCCCCTCGATTTCGGTACTGGAAGGCCTTCTTCCGCAAAGTGGGCACAAAGGGTGATCGAGCCTTGGCTCAAAGCCCTTGAGGTAATCCGAAAACGAGCCGGCAAATGCATCCAAATCGACCTTGGCATACTTCTTTCTCTGCATGTCGTGCTGCAAGCCGTCCCAAAGATCGGGAAACCTGCCAAGCACAAAATCGTCGGGTGTCGCCTCTCGACTCGTGAGGCCTATGGTACTCTCCCCAAAGGAGATCTTCACGAGCCAATCGTTTACCGTCTTCTCCACTTTCCCAACAGTTTCGATTGCTTGAGGCGTGTTCGGCGCAACGAGGGTAAACCTGCCCGCCGCGTTCAACAGGACGGAAGTCGAGGGCAGGCCCATTTCCCGGCAGATCGTCAATGCAGTAAGTTCCGAGAAGAGCGAAACCTGGAACGATCTCCCGCGCAGGAGCTTGGAGCGATAGCGGCGCACGTCGCCGTGTGTGCTGAAGATGAAATCCTGAATGCCGTAGAAATCTCCGGTCACGAGCAGGAATTTTGAGGGTTCGTATTCTTTGACGGCATCGACGGTAAGGCTTTCGGAATCCCGATGGTAGAGGTACAGGGCGGCGGCAAGAGCTGCGGTAGTTCTACTGTGATCGTAGAGGGAGACGTCGGGCACCACGTCCCCTGCTCTTGCCGAAGGGATTGAACACGTGTACGTCATCATGAGGCTGTCGAAATGCTCCAGCCACAACTCAACACTTTCCTTTGCGTGAAGAAGCCTGCCAAGAGATGCAACAAACTCCTCGAAGAGCATCCGATACTCGTATTCGGCTTTCTCCCTGGATTCCGGAACCACGTTCCGGGTTTGGCCAGGGAAGATGCTCAGGGGCGACAGGGCCAACAGCGGGTAGCAGAAAGATGGTGGTCCCGTTCCGCGCGTCCCGTTTCCGCTACTGATGTCAAGATGCTCAAAGCAGGCGTGCAGTCTCGTCTTCTTGTAATCTCTCCACGGAATCTGCCGATTGTACTCGTCAAATCTCCTCCGGTCCCACCCACTGCTCAGACGATCTGCAACGGCAACGATCCATTGGAGTGGGCTGTCGGGCTTGTGATGGCCCGCAGCCAGGTTAATGAACGCGTCTCCGTCTCCCCAGTGCGGATCGTTCAATTGAGGGGGTAGAACATCGGCCAAGTGTTCCACAAAACCAGCTGTGAAAACCACGTGTGCGTGAGTGTGCCGCCCCTCGTAAAAGGGCTGGTACAAGTCCGCATGATTGTTGACATACTCCCGTGTGATGCCCACGATCTCCCGGTCGACAAATTTGCCAACGTCGTGCATGAGCCCTGCTAATGCTATCTTCAACGTGGTTTCGTCCATGGATCTCCTCCAACAGAATACTCAAATCGAGTATCTCCGCCCGGCAGAGACGCCGGGTCGCTACTGATTTTCGCCGGGCAGACGCCGCTCCGCTCCTATCCCCCCGCGCTTTCCTCCACAACGCGTATCTTTCCCAACCCGAACGTCGTGGCCTTTCCCAGGTGGACCGTTTCGCAAAAACGGATGAGCGGGAGGAATTCGCCCAACCGGCCCTCGTACGTTACCCGGCCCAT
>JAZDHD010000434.1:0-10536 GCA_043806215.1 Pseudomonadota bacterium
TAAACCCCCATGATCGGGGCGATCACAACTGACCATGAAAGCCCCCCGGACTCCGGGCCGAAGACCGGGCAGAGCCCGGTGGATAGGCATTCCCAGGCTGTAGGGGTCCCGCGCAGAACGCGGGATGGCCGCCCGGGTAGGCACGGGGGCCTCCCCCTACGAGAACGAGAAGGAAGAGAACTTTCAGGTAAAATGCAGAGGTTTCCTCTCACTCCACGGACATGCCGGACCCGAACGGGGAATGGGCAGGGACCCTCCCACGGCCCCGGTTATGGAAGCGCAAACGGAACATCCCGAAAGATAAAAGAAAAAAGGCCCGGAAGGCTAAAGCTCCCGAGCCGACAGGCATTCATGAGGGTGGGGGGGAAGGGAATCACCGTAATTCCCTTCCCCCTTTTTTCTACCTTTTCCTCCACAGCGGAGACCCGCTCTCGTTGGTTGTTGTCCTACTTGATCGTCAGTCCGGGAGTTTCCTCAGTGGACGGGACGGTCACGAATACGGGGTTCACGCTTGGCCGACGACGTTTGTATTGGGACGAGGACCGCAATTCTCCAAGCGGATTTCCTCGATAATTGAAGCTATTTCAGAGTGAAGTATCTCCAGCTGCCAGTTGAAGTATATCTCCTCTCCAAAGTCCCGGAGAAGCTGCTTCTGAGCATTAATATAATCTTTGGTCGACACGGCGCCTGAAAATACGTGGATAGGATTAATGAGGGTAGCAATAACTTCTTCCTGCCGGTCGTTGTTGTTTTCGAGTTTGTCGCTGTTCTGGCTCATGTTGCCTTCCTTTGTATGTTTCATGCCCTCCAGTTATGCAAGGTGAGTGCCAACTGTTGGACAAACTCAGTTCAAGCATAATATCATATGATTACGCGTTTGGCCCGCGAAAAACAACCTCGGCCGATTGTCCGGAATCGGACATACAACTCCTCACCGTGCCTGAAAAACCTCCGGTTGATCAGGTTCACAGGGGTGTGTACGAAATCCGACCCATCTGTCGAATTCCGCGCGCGCACCCATCCCAATGGAAAATTTGACGTGTTGCACTGTCTCACCTATAATGACTGTGACTTACCCCGAAAGTTTCAAAAAAATAACCCTCTTCGAAGGGTTGTGGAGGATACTCCAATGATGCCGGGACCCTGGGAGTTAATTGTCATACTTCTTATCGTAGTCATGATTTTCGGTGCCAAGAGGATTCCGGAAATCATGGGCAGCATAGGAAAAGGGATAAAGACCTTCAAGCGGACCATGGAGGTCGACGATGTTCCGGCCGGGCCTCCCCCGCCCGAACCCCAAAAGATGCCCAACGACAAAACCGAGCCCAGATAGGACCGTCCGATGAACGCGCCGGTCCGATTCGCGGTTGCACTTGCCCCGGAAAACGCCCGCCTGCGCGCAACGGAAGTTGCCGCCGGCCGACTTAACGCGCCGGTGAGGATTGTCCCGGCCCGACTAAGTCTCATGGGTTGACGCGAAAATCTCCTTAAGATCATTGGCGGCCGCCAATCGCCCCACACTACGGGAATTCTTATGAAAAAGTCGGCTGAAGCCGCCGCGCCGGGCGGCAACGACGATCTATGGCTCCTCTTTGGCGACGAGTTCCTGGTTAAGGAACAGGTTCGGCAGCTGGTGGACAGGAAGATCTCTCCCGAATTACAAAAAACCAACCTCATCGTTTTTGACGGCAACAATTTGGATTTGGGCGACCTGTCTTCTCAGCTTTTCACTCCATCCCTTTTCGGCGGGGAGCGGGTGATACTGGTCGATCAAACACCGGTGTTCATGAGCCGCACCGACCGGGGCAAGCTCTTGGCCAAGACGGTTCAGGCGTGGAGGGCGGGATCCCGGCGCGCATCGGTCAAGGCGCTTTCACAGTTGCTCTCTCTGGCGGGAATAGACCCGGCGGAGACACGGCGCGGGTCGGAATGGGTGAGCGAGGCCGCCGGCGATTCCATTTCCGCAGAGGACGGGGAAATTCTGAGAGCCGCTGCGCAGGCACTCTTGGACGACGGGGGAGCGAAATCGGCAACCAACGACGAACATCTCATTGAACACATCATCTCTCAGCCCTTTCCCGAGGGCACGGTGCTGGTGTTCACCGCTCCCGGCGTCGACCGGCGAAAGAAAGTCGTCAAAATTTTCGACAAGCGGGGACGAGTGGTGGAGTGTGCCGCCCGGGAACAGAAGTACGGCGCAGGGTTGGATCGGTCGTTTTTTGACGAGCGCGTCAAAGAGTGGGTGAGCGAAAAGGGCAAGAAAATCTCCCGCGACGGCCTCGACGAGCTCTATGCCCGTTCCGGAAAGGAACTCCGCCGCTTGCACGGCGAAATCGAGAAACTGGTCGGCTTCATAGGCGAGCGCGACGGCATAACCGCCAAGGATGTCCAAGCAGTGGTACCGGACTTCCACGAGGCATCCTTCTTCGACCTTGCCAACGCCTTGCGGACAGCCGACATCAAGAAGTGTCTCCCTGCACTGCACGAAAACTTGAAACTCGTGGACCATCCTCTCCAGACGCTGGGGGCGATAGCCTCGGATATGCGGAAACTCCTCGTTGCACGGGAACTTCTGTTCACGGTCTTCCGTACCGGCTGGAGGCCCAACATTTCTTTTGAAGGATTTAAGCCCCTCGCCCAAACTGCGCGGGACAAGCACCCGGAAATGGCTCAACAGGGGAAATACAAGCTGCTCGCCATGAAAGACTACCCTCTGTATCTCGCCTTGAAAGACGCTCAGAGGTTCCCCATGGACAAGCTGGTTCGGATCATGGAAGCTCTGCTCGAAGCGGACGTTATGCTCAAGTCTTCGCGGCTCGGGTATCATTCTCCCAAATCCATATTGGAAAACCTCGTTTTTGTCATATGCAGTCCCGCGAGTAATCTTCCTTCGCAGGGACAAGGCCTTTCCAAGCATTGACCGGCGTCCTTCGACCGAGAGGCGTTGCCGGAAACATTGTATGCTTTACGAAACGTTGACAAGACCGGGGGGTCATTCTAATATTCGTAGTCCTTGGCTGCTTTCGGGCTTTGAGACCGGGGAAGGTGATAACCGTCCGAGATGCGGGAATCGGCAGTGAATACCGGGTGATCATCGATCGGACCAACGGGAGGGACACCATGATTCTCCAGGTGGAGCGGGGCCGGGAAGCGGATCGTTCGGCCGACGGACAAACGGCCGCCGTGGTGAAAGAGTCCGTAAGGAATAAAATACTGGTGACTCCCGAGGTGGAGATAGTAGAATACGGATCATTGCCGCGCAGCGAAAGGAAGACCAAACGCGTTTTCGACAGGAGAGAGGACCAATAACCGGATCGGGTGTTTTCGTCACGCCGCGCCGGCGCTTCAAACGGCACTCCTGTATTTGAATTGTGGAGGAACAGTAATGGCCGTGGACTTCATATTTACTTACGGTTCCAACATGAACCGCTCGGAACTCCGCTCCTGGATTGAAGCAAGCGGTTGCGATTCCTCTCTGATCGTGGAAGCCGCACCTGCCGTATTGCAGGGTTATGACTTTGTATGGAACTACTACTCTCACGGCTGGGCCGGTGGGACGGCAAATCTTGAACACAAGGACAACTCGGCCATATGGGGAGTACTCCTCGAGGTCGATGAATCGCTGCTCAAGGCCTTCGACCGGAAGGAAGGCCATCCATACTTCTACTCCCGCGGGAACGGCCGAGTCCCGGTTACCCGGGCAGGCGACGGGAAAACGGTCATGGCTTGGCTCTACCTTGCCAACCCCGACAAGAAAAGCACCCGAGACGCCAGACCCACCAGGGAATACAAAAAGGCCGTGCTGGATGCCGCAATATTCTGGGAATTTCCCGAGGAATACATTGACAGAATCAGGGCATGGGACTCGCAGTAGCGCGGTGGGCGGACCGGTTTTGCATGGCATGCCGTTTCATGAATACGGTCTCGTATTGGGTTCCGTCTTCCCGGCATGGGCCGGGTACCGGACTCGAAATTTCGGCTGTTGTTTCCGACCATAGCCGTCACCGATGATCAGAACCGGCGAAACAGGAGCACATATACCATCCGGGGGGTCGGCCATTCCCGTGGCTCTGGTGTACCCGAACACGTACCGCGTGGGCATGGGTAATCTCGGGTACCAGTATATGTACAAGTATTTCAACAACCTTCCGCAATTCGTTGCCGAACGCTTCTTCTTCCCCGACCCGACCGGTGAAGCGGGTGGGAGGGGGCGAGGACCGTTGTCCGAAGAATCATCACGGCCGTTGACCTCTTTTTCCGTCATTGCCTTCAGCATCCCGTTCGAGAACGACTATCCCGCGGTTCCCGGCGCGCTCATCGCCGCGGGCATTCCCCCGCTGCAACGGGACCGCGGGGCTTCGGACCCGCTGGTGATTGCCGGCGGGGTCTCGGTATCGCTGAATCCCGAACCGTTGGCTCCCTTTCTCGACCTGGCTTTCATCGGTGAACCGGACGAACACGGAGAGGCCGGCGGCCTGTTTGATGTCTTGGCCGAAGCCCTGTCGGACTCGCCTCACGCGTTGGCCGACCGTGAAGGCTTCCTTCGCATCTTCCGGGATACGGCCGGAGCTTATGTTCCCTCCGCGTATGCGTTCGATTTCGGTCCCGACGGGTTGATTCAAGAGATCAGGCACTCATCCGGATTCCCAAGCCGCGTCAAGGCCGTGAAGCGTCTCGCAAAAGACGCAACGGTACCCGTTTCCGTGCTGTTCTCCCAGGAGGCTGAATTCGGCGGATCTCTCCTCGTAGAGTCCAACAGGGGGTGCGGCAGGGGCTGCCGGTTCTGTGCAGCGGGTTGGATACACCGGCCCGTCCGGTACCGGGATTTTGCCTCGTTCAAGCATGAGGTGGATGAGGCAGTGGGAGCAGGCCGGACCATAGGTCTTATCGGGTCGGACCTGGCCGGTCATCCCGAGCTGGAAGACATCCTGCAATACATCGCCGACATGGGGGGCAACTTCTCTCTCTCGTCCATCAGGCCGGAAGGTTTGACGGAGAACGTGATACGTCTGTTGGCCGGCACCGGTCAGAAGACTGCGACGCTGGCCCCGGAGGCCGCTTCGCCCCGCATGAAGAGAGTCATCGGCAAGGATCTGCCTTCGGAGACGTTTTACGACCTCGTGGGAAGGCTTGTCGCCGAGGGCATCCCCAACATACGCTTCTATTTCATGGTCGGGCTTCCCACCGAAACGGACGAAGACGCGGAGGCCATCGTGGAGTTCGTCTCGAAAGCCCGTGAAGTGTTCCTGCAAGCATCCCGCCCCCTGGGAAGAATCGGCCGGATCGGAGTTCAACTCAACCCGTTCATCCCAAAACCGTGGACCCCGTTTCAATGGGCCGGCATGGCCGGGCTTCAGACGCTTCGCAGGAGACTCCGGATGATTCATAATACCCTGAAGCGTCTGCCCAATGTGGTGGTCAGGGCGGAATCGGTCCGTGAGTCGTTGGTGCAGGGCATGATCTCAAGGGGAGACCGCCGGATTTCCCAAATCCTGATGAACGGGACGGACGCAGCGGGAGGCCGGTCGGGCATCTTGGGCAAGAAATCCAATGAAACGGCTTTTTATCTTCACCGTGAACGAGGGGAGAACGAGATCTTCCCCTGGGACGTGGTCGATCACGGGGTGACGAAACAGACGCTCCGCAGGATCTATAACGAGAGTATTTCCGGCCCAGATTCCGCGGTTGCGAGCGGTGAAATCTCTTAGCGCTCCCGGGCGGGAAGGGGTTGCCTTTGCGATGAACGGCCGCATAGTATGAGAGTGAACGGACCCCCGATGCCGAAGGCCCCTCGCCCTTGGGGTGACGGCTGAAGCGGAGAATTGGTTTCGCCGCGTAGTATTCATGCGCCGGCACGGACACTAAGTGCTCCGCGGCGTAAAGACGGTCACGGATTTTTCGCGCTGAGATTGCTTTCCCGCGTTCTGCGCGGGACTGCGCTCCTCGCAATGACCTCTCGTGATTGCACGCGATTTCGGTCACGGCACCACGCTGAACCATGTCATTGCGAGCCCGAGGCTTTGGGAGGGCGTGGCAATCTCAAAAGGTTAAGTTCCGGCTTACTAGTCCGGCCTTGAAAGACCGGTCTACTCTCATACGGTCCCTCCGGGACGTTCATGATCGCTTGCCCCGACAGGGGCTGTTGAGAGTAGCCCGGTACTTCAGTGCCGGGTCAAAAGCCAAGCGAGTAGTCTCACGATCGTTCGGTGACCGACATAGTTGTAACAGTTGCTTTGGGACAAACGCTATGTTTGCGGCCTTTCGCAGGCAGACTTGCAGTACGGAGCTTCCTCGGGATCGTTCACATCGCACACCGGGCATGAACAAACCTCAGGTCTGTCCTCGGGTCTGTCGTAATGATTGCCTCTCTGCTTTGCGCGGTAGTCCTCGATGGCTCTGTGCAGCGCGTCCGCTCCCAAATTGGAGCAATGGTGCTTCTTTTTCGGCAACCCTTCCAAGGCGTCGATCACGGATTTGTTGGTGATCTCCATGGCTTCATCGAGGGTTTTGCCTATGGCCATTTCGCTGACCATGCTCGATACCGCTATTGCTGCGCCGCACCCGAACGTTTTGAACTTCACGTCTTCCAGCACATTATCGTTCACCTTGATATAGAAAGCCATGATATCGCCGCACGCGGGATTCCCCACTTCACCGACACCGTCGGCATTGTCAATCTCCCCAACGTTACGAGGATTCTTGAAATGGTCCATAACTACTTCGCTGTACATTCAGTTACCCCCTGGATGCTATCCGGTCGTTCGCTCTATTCTCTTTTGTCCTACCTCGGCATCGCCGGGGCCGGAGACCCACCATAATACTCCAAAAGCTTGACCCGGTGTAGCAAAAACAGCAGATGATCCTTTTTTTGTCCGTCACTCCATTCACCACGGCCATTCATGCCGGACTTGCGCAGCCGTCCCTCTCCCGTTCATCTCCGGGAAACGGTCTTCTTGTACAGCGGAGACATGTCCCTCAATTTCTGTACGATGGGCGGCAAAATCCTCAGCACATCGTCCACATCTTCATCGGTATTGTCGATTCCCAGCGTGAAAAGCAGAGATCCCTGAGCGGTCCCCGCGTCGATACCCATGGCCAGCATAACGTGAGAAACTTTGAGCGACCTTGAAATACAGGCCGACCCGCTTGCTATCTTGATTCCTTCCATGTCGAGGAAAAGAAGCATGGACTCGCCTTCCACGTACCTCACGGTGACGCTCACATTCCCCGGCAGTCTGTCAGTTGGGTGGCCAACCGGAAATACCTCTTCGATGGATTCGGGAATGGATTTCAGCAGACGGTCTCTCAGGGGCAAAACATGTACCAACCGGTTATCCATGTCCCTCATGGCGATCTCGGCAGCTTTGCCCATGCCCACGATGCCGAGAATGTTTTCCGTCCCCGCGCGCCGGCCGCCCTCCTGGATGCCGCCGTCCATCAACGGTGAGATGCGCACTCCTTTCCTCACATAGAGTGCCCCTACTCCGTGGGGCCCATAGAAAGGGTTGGCAGCCAAAGAAAGAAGATCGACGTTGAGAGAATTTACGTCGACCGGAATGACTCCCGCTGTTGCCACTGCGTCGGTATGGAAGGGTATGTTGTTCTCCTTCGCGATTCGGCCGATTTCCGCGATGGGTTGGATGCTGCCGATTTCGTTATTGGCGTGCATGACCGATATGAGAACCGTTTGAGGAGTGATCGCCTTCTTTACGTCGTCCGGATTCACCACTCCATACGTGTCCACCGGGAGTCTGGTTACCTCCACTCCCAGCTTCTCAAGCGCTTTTATGGCGTGCATAATGGAGAAGTGCTCGACGGAAGAGGTTATGAGATGATTTCCGCGTGACCTGCCTGCCTGCATCATTCCCTTGAGAGCCCAGTTGTTGGACTCGGTTCCTCCCGAGGTGAACACGACTTCCTCGGGGGCGGCGCCGATCAGGGCGGCGACCTGTTCCCTCGCTTCGTCCACGGCTTCGGTCACTTCTTCGCCGAGGCTGTGCATACTTGAAGGATTACCGAATTTTTCCTTCAAGAACGGTATCATGGCGTCCGCCGCCTCGGGAAGAATCGGCGACGCGGCCACATGGTCCATATTGATTATTTTCATAACTGTATCCCCTTCCAATAACCTCCTCGGCGTGAAACGCGGACTCGTCGGAGTCTCATTAAAAGTAATAATCTCTACGCCCGATGTCAACAAAGGCCGCGGTCGCTCAGGAATTCACGGGCTTGAAATCAACGGCCGAATCTCTTTGCATTCTTCGCCGTGAACCATTATCGTGCAGAAAAACAGGAACGTTATAAGAAGTCCTGACTTGAGGCCGGAAAGGGAATGACGTGGACGCACGAGACTGGGGAATATCACGGGACGAGGCGGTTGCACTGATGGAGCAGTACCTGGACGCGGACAACATGCGCAACCACTGTCTGGCTTCTGAAGCCATTATGAGAGCTTTGGCTCCACGGTTTGACGCCGATGGGGAAATGTGGGGACTTGCAGGACTGTTGCATGACCTGGACTACAATGAAACGAGAGACAAGATGGACCGGCACGGCCTCGTCACCGAGCAAATCCTGAGAGAACGGGGCGTCTCCGGAGAAATTACCGATGCCATCAAGTATCACAATGCAGAGAATCTTGGCTTGACACGGTCCGAACCCCTGCACTTTGCTCTCACCGCGGCGGAGACCATTACCGGCATGATCGTGGCGACAACGCTGGTTTATCCGGACAAGAAGATTAGCTCGGTCAAGCCGAATTCCGTGAAGAAAAGGATGAAAGCCAAGGAGTTCGCGCGTTCGGTCAACCGGGACCACATACGGTTGTGCGAGAACATCGGGATACCTCTGGACGAATTCATTGCCGTAAGTCTGGAAGCAATGGCCGGGATCGGCGACCGGCTCGGCTTGTAGCAAGGTCGGCGGGCATCCCGCGCAGAACGCGGGAGTCCAGCGAAGACGACGGGCAGGGACGCCCGTCCCACGAAGGCAAGAGTGATGTCGGTGAGTTCTTTCGTAGCCCGGGCCTCCGTGCCCGGAAATCGGGAAGGCAAGCATCTGCATGAGATTCGGAAGAGACGGGCAGGGACGCCAGTCCCACCAAGATGACGGGCACGGAGGCCCGTCCCACGAAGGCAAGAGTGATGTCGGTGAGTTCTTCCACAGCCCGGGCCTCCGTGACCGGAAGAGTCTGTTTCCGGGTCTCCGACCGGCGAACGGGAGGAGAATACGCGACCGTACTCGAGCTACGGAGCACCAAATAACCATACGAGGTACGGAAAGATGGCGAAAATCCAACCTGTAGACAAGGTCGAAATCCTGATTCTGGTGGACAACTACGTAGACGTCCTGCTTCCCGGAAACGATTTCGTGCAAAGACCGGCACTTGCCAAGGAAGGCAAGATCGGTACGGAAACACTCGTGGCCGAGCATGGCCTCTGTCTGCTGATCACCGTCCATATGAACGGTGAGTCCCATTCGGTCCTGCTCGATGCCGGGTACAACGGATTCTCGTTGCGGCACAACCTCCGCCTGCTCGACCTGCCGCTGGACCGTGTCGAGGCCGTCGTTGTAAGCCACGGGCACATGGATCACACCGGCGGCCTGGAGACCGTGTTGGAGGACATGAAAAGACCGGTGAAGGTCATTGTCCATCCGGATGCGTTTGCGAAGCGGTTTGCCGATTTCCCCGACAGAGGTAAGGTGACGTTTCCTACGGTGATCACCCGGGAAAAACTGAAGCTCCTGGGGGCCGATGTCGTGGAGAGCACGGCCCCGCTGAGCTTGGCCGACGATTCCATGTTGGTCACCGGCAGCGTTCCGAGGGTAACGGGCTTTGAAAAAGGTTTTGTAGGCGCACTTAAGGAATCCGGCGGCAAGTTGGTTCCCGACTCCATCGAGGACGATCAGGCCATCGTCGTAAACATCAAAGACAAGGGACTTGTGGTCATTTCCGGATGCGCACATTCGGGAATCATTAATACCCTCCTCTATGCCCGTGAACTGACCGGCGAAGCCCGGGTTCACGCCGTCATAGGCGGCTTTCACCTTGTCGGCCCGGACGCGGAAACGCTTGTCTCAAGAACCGTGGAAGAGATGAAGAGCATCGCACCCGAAGTCATCGTTCCCATGCACTGTACCGGCTGGGCGTCGGTTCGACGGATAGCCGCGGAGTTCCCCGGGGAATTCGTTACCAGTAGTGTCGGAACCAAGCTCGTTCTGCCGAAGTCTTCAGTGGCGTAAATGCGGTGCAGCATTCTTGAGCACGTTCGGCGGGGGCCCATTGAAGAGGGCGTCCCAGGCGCCGGCCGCAACCCGAAGAATACCGGCACGGAGGCCGGCGCTACCAAGTCAGGGAACGTTGCCTTGTACGAAACGGTACTCGGGAAACGAAACACTAAGGGTCTGTCACCAAATAGACCCATCATCCCTCCGGCCTCTCGGTCTAATGGTATAGCCGTGGGGGCCGCCGGCAATCGGGGACATGATCCGATTTTGCGAACGGCGCCATGCGACCTCGCAAAATTCGGAATCGTG
>JAZDHD010000435.1:0-8792 GCA_043806215.1 Pseudomonadota bacterium
ACATGCTCGCTGAGGCAAGACGTTCCCATTTTACGCCGGGAATTTCGCGCGAGCCCAGTGTTCGCGACAACTCCACGAAAATCAGGACCGCGCGCTCTACGCGAGAACCACCTTTCTACGAAAGGGCAAAACTATAGTTGACTTCCCTTCTATCTCATTCTCTAAGAATAATATACTACAGATCTAAGGGTATGTCAAGTGCATATTTCCGTTGCCGAATATGAACAACATGGAGCTGATCGGGCCGAATATGGCGCAAGACTCCTGGAAAGTCTCTCGTCAAAACTGGCTGAAAGCGGAATGGAGGGGGTTGCCTCCCGCTCATTGCGTCAATACCGACAGTTCTATTTGACCTACCCGGGAATCTGGCAGACACCGTCTGCCAAAACATTCGAGCGCCTGATTCCATCTTCGATTTGGCAGACACTGCCTGCCAAATCTATGACTTCTCCGCCCGGCCCGAAGCAACCTGCTACTCAAGCGTTAGAGCTGATCCAGAAACTCTCCTTCAGCCACTTTGTTGAATTGATTGCAATTACCGACGAGACCAAACGTCTTTTCTATGAAATCGAGTGCATCCGGGGCAACTGGTCGGTTCGGGAGTTGAAAAGGCAGATAGCCAGTCTGTACTATGAGCGGTCCGGCCTATCCAGAGACAAAAAGAAGCTGGCAGCGCTGGCGCAACAAGGAGCAGAAGCTGCCGATCCCAAGCTGGCGATACGCGATCCCTACGTCTTCGAGTTTCTTGGATTGAAATCCCGGGAAGTCATGAGCGAATCGCATCTGGAGGACCAACTTCTTGACAAACTTCAGGACTTCCTCCTGGAGCTAGGGCACGGGTTCTGTTTTGAGGCCCGCCAGAAGCGGATTCTGATCGGCGATACGCACAACTTCGTGGACCTTGTTTTTTATCACCGCATACTCAAGTGCCACGTGCTGGTGGAACTGAAACTCGAACAATTCAGCCATGAAAATATCGGCCAGATCAACACCTATGTGAGCTGGTACAAGAAAAACATGATGTCTGAGGGAGACAATCCGCCTATCGGCATCCTTCTCTGCACGCAGCGCGACCATACGCTGGTGGAATATGCGCTGGCCGGCATGGACAACGGCCTTTTCGTTTCCAATTACCAGCTTGAACTGCCGAAGAAGGAGGAAATGCAGCGATTCATAGAGCAACAGGTTCGGGAAACGAGGTCATGATGGCATAAATGGGATCATCAATGGATATTTCCCCCCCGGAAGTGACCAAGTCACTGCACAAGTCGGGAAGGCCCATAAAGGAACTTGGTCAGCGGACAAGTGATCAAGTTAGCGGCGTACCAAGATCGTGTGAATCCACTTCAGGACTCGTTTAACCTTTGACAGATCTTTTCGAGAGCCGTTGCGTTCCGTTACCTGAAACCACGACATTGCGGATATCCGGACAGAAATGGAATAGTTTGTGCCGATTTCCAGGTTATGATAAGTTCAAAGCGGATCAAAGAGTCTCTCAGAATGGCTTTTGGGGCCGGATGTGATTGATCCTTAACGGTTCGGGTCGGATTGTTCAGGCTGGTAAACAGACCAGATGCCCTTCTTGTGGGTAGAAAGATTGAATGAGAGGACAGTGGCATGGAAATCATTCAACTGATTCCTTCTTGGGTCTGGGTATACGGCTTCTTGGGCATTGTGATGATGATTGCTGCGAATATTGTGCTGGCGGTTGGGTACCTCGTGTATCTTTACATCATTAAGCCGCGGATGGCTCGAAGATCCCCGAAAACGTCCTCCAGGATGACCAGAAGCTGCTGATGTGGTACGACCGGGCTGTGACAAGGCTGGGAGGAGAATGAGATGTTGCGTGAACTAAGAATCCGGAACTTCAAGCTTTGGGAAGACACAGGCCGGATCAAGACGGCCCCGCTTACACTGTTTTTTGGTGCCAACAGTTCGGGCAAGTCCAGTATCGGACAGTTCTTAATGATGCTGAAACAGACGGCCGAATCTCCCGACCGGAAAGCAGTTCTGTATCCGGGGGGGAGAAACTCGGCAGTTCAATTGGGTTCTTATCAGGAAATGGTCTTCCATCGTAACCCCGACAACAAAATCATGTTCGATTACCGGTGGAATCTGGAGGAGCCGATAAAGTTTAAGGACCCGATTTCTAATACGTCCTTTTCTGCCGACACTCTGTCCTTTGAAGCTGAAATTGGTCTAGGCGCCACGGATCAACACTCTCTCGTTGTCGATCACTTGAAATACCATCTGATTCTCAAGAATAACTTTGTACTGTCCATTGGAATGGAGCGAAAATCGGGAACGAGAGATGAATACAAGGTTGAGGCAGATAAATACTCAATAGTAAGGAGACAAGGTCGGGTGTGGTACCCCGCTGCACCGGTTCGCTTTTATGGTTTTCCCGATGAAGTTGTCGCGTATCACCAGAACGCGGATTATGTTCAGACGCTCAATCTGCAACACGAAAAGCTGTTCCGGTCACTTAGTTACCTCGGGCCGCTTCGTACCAAGGCTGAACGTCTGTACTCATGGACCGGGATCGAGCCTGAAAGTGTGGGATACTCTGGGGAGAATACCGTGGCAGCTATATTAGCCGCTCGAAACAGGAAGATAAGCCTGGGTTATAGACGTACAGCCAAGAGTTTTGAGGAGATCATTGCGCTGAAATTGAAGCAAATGGACTTGATTGAGGAATTCAAAGTTAATGCGATATCAGAGCAGCGCCGGGAATACGAAGTGAAAGTGCGGACCAGGGGTTCCGAGGACTGGGCGGACCTCCCTGATGTGGGATTCGGCATATCTCAGGTCCTTCCTGTCTTGGTTCAGTGTTTCTATGCCCCCATAGGATCGATTATTCTCATGGAACAGCCGGAAATTCATTTACATCCAAGCGCCCAAGCCGCCCTTGCCGACGTGCTCATTGACGTAATTAATTCGCGGGAGCACGGCAAAGACAGAGCAATCCAGATCATTGTCGAAACCCATTCGGAACATTTTCTCAGAAGGTTACAGAGACGTATTGCCGAAAAAGGAGTCGAACAAGAAAAGGTCTCTGCCTATTTTGCCAACGTATCCAAGAGACCCGTTGAATTGGATGCCCTGGAAATAGACTCGTTCGGAAACATTCGGAATTGGCCCGACAAGTTCTTCGGCGACGAGATGGGCGACATCGCCGCACAAGCCAAGGCTGCTATGGAAAGTCGCGTTGGGCGAAAATGCGGCGATGAAGGTGCATCTAATGACTAGATTCCCGAAGAAATGTGTTGTGGACACTAATGTTCCAAAGGTGGCAAACCTGGCATCCGATCCGGACAATGTTCCTGATGAACTTGCTCCCTGCGTGTTGGCCTGCGTTGAATACATTCAACATATTGTGACTAAGGGCGGACTGGTTATTGATGCCGGTGACGAGATTTTCGATGAGTATCGACAACAACTGTCGATGAGCGGGCAGCCCGGCGTAGGCGACCGCTTCATGAAATGGGTTCACGACAATCGCTGGAAATTTCCGCGGGAAGATCGCGTCACGATCACAAGGAATGACACGTCATACCTCGAATTTCCTGACCATGCCGGTTTGACGCTGTTTGATAACTCGGATCGTAAGTTCGTAGCGGTCGCAAACGCCCATCGAGATAAGCCGCCGGTTTTGGAAGCAACGGACAGCAAGTGGTGGGGATGGAAAGACGAGTTGGCGCAAGCAGGTATTATTGTGCGGTTCCTCTGTGCTGAATATATCGAGTCAAAATTCAAAGAGAAGATGCGCCCGTGAAAGACCATTTCTTCAAGTTTCCTTCTACTCCACATCTCGCTCTCCTGGGCGGCCTTGAAGTCAGGGGTGACAAAGTGATGTCGGAATCCGAGAGGAACAGCTTCCTCAGCGAGGAACTTGTCGTTGAAGAAAAGGTGGACGGGGCTAATCTTGGCATTTCCTTTGACGCAGGTGGGAATATGCGAGCTCAGAATCGAGGAGCATACCTATCTCTTCCAGGTACAGGGCAGTGGGAAAAACTCACGGCGTGGCTGACTCCAAAGACCGAGGCTCTCTTCGAGATCCTGACCGACTGCTACATTCTCTTCGGAGAATGGTGCTATGCGCGGCACACGGTCAGTTACGACCGACTGCCGGACTGGTTTCTGGGCTTCGACATTTACGATGGAAGCACTGCTCGTTTTCTGTCTTGCACTCGCCGCGAAAGGATTTTTGATGCGATTGGTATCTCCCCAGTACCAAGAGTGGATCAAGGTCATTTCACGCTTTCGGAACTAAGTGGACTTCTTTCGCAGTCGCGACTCAGCGACAAACCGGCAGAGGGTCTATATCTTCGGTTCGATCAGGGAGACCGGCTCGTCCAAAGAGCCAAGCTGGTTCGTCCCTCCTTTGTCCAGTCCGTTGAACAACACTGGTCGCGTGCGGGCATCAAGGCTAATAGGTTGAGGACTGGGACTTGGTTGTGATGTCTGTAGCTTCAGTTCATCCACCGGTGCCTGCGGAGACGACGAGGTCAAAGCCGGACGCCGCGATGAAGATCAAACCCTGAGCGTGGAAGTCACGTTTGGCGGAATGCACGCGGACCTCATATCCTGGCGGTCGCTGAGGGTCGATGCAGAGGAACCCGGGCGTGCGACGGCTCATGAAGAGATACATTTCAGCCGGACCGAAATCCGGAAATCCTGATCCTCGGCCGAGTCCCCCCCCTCCCACGATCTCGTCTCCATGCAATTCCCGAGCGTGTCTTGCCGTATCGGTCGAGATATGCGGATCGGCTTGAGAACCTCAATCGGTATGAAGACCTTCGCTTCCGTTGTCACGCAACGGACGAAAAAGAACTTGACAAAGTTAGAGTGATCAACCTATCGTAGGCCCGTCTACCGGACACAGGGCGTTCTGTTTATTGGTTCTAACGCTAAGTGCTCCATGGCGTAAACTCGGTCGCACAACCTGAGCCCCGGTAGATGACGGGCAGGGACGCCCGTCCCACGATGTACGACGGGCTTGGTCTCTGTCTTTTGTACCGCGAATCCCGCGTCCCGCGGGACGGTTCATCGAGCTGAAAGCGGGATTCACCACATGCGGGAATGTGCGATCGTAATCAGGAAACAGAGCACTAAGGAAGATCAATGACGCAATTCAACGGCCGATACGCAAGACGGCAAGACCACAAGGCCCAGAGCAACCCCGCTTCATCCAACAGCTTTCCCTTCGGGCATTCATGGCTTGTGAACAGCCCGGGCAATGAATGTTCACATGAATGGAGGTACCTGTGTGGGAACCTGCCTTAACGACGCTGATGGTGATCGGGGCCTTACTTCTGGTCATCCGTGCAATCATCCGCTCTTTCAACTCCGCCGGGAGCTCGACGGGCTTGGACTCCGACTGTAATTGCAGTCACTGCGGCTGTGGAAGATCCCGGTGCCTTTCAGAGATGGATGAAGCCTTACGGAACGAAGCAACCATGCCCGGCGGGCGCGCCGACGTCGGCGTTGAACGCCTGTCTCCCGGGGGGCGAGGAAATGAATGACAACACGGTAATGTCCCTCAATCAACTCAAACCCGGAGAGAAGGCCCAAGTAGTGGCACTTGCCGGAGGGCGGTCGGTTCAGAACCGCCTGGTCGGCATGGGGCTCAATGTCGGGTGCCTTGTGGAGATCCTGCGGTCGCCGAACGGCCGCGGTGGGCCGGCGCTTGTAGCCACCGGAGGAACGCGCCTTGCCATCGGTCACGGCATGGCTTCCAGGATCATCGTGGCGGTCGATGGAGAGTAAGTGACTGTCCCGAAACAAGCATTGCACATGGGCGGGCATTCCGCCTCGGAGGGGCACGGTGTGCCGTGCCCGCAGAACGAGAAGGTTCCGCGGGATTGAACCGTTTACTCTGAGACGAACCCTAAGGAAAACTGGGTAATCACCTTGTTTGGGAGGATGGAAATGACGTTGAATGAACTGGCGCCCGGTCAGGAATGCACCATTAGCGGCGTCAACCTCAATGGAGCGTTGCTTCAGAGGTTGTTGGACATGGGTTTCATAGAAGGGTGCGCGGTCAGGGTTGTCCGTAATGCACCGCTTCTCGACCCCCTTGACGTGCGTATCCGCGGAAATCTCGTGGCCATCAGACGAAACGAAGCCGCAGGTATAGAGGTTGAATTGGTATGAACGATCTCCTGGTGGCTCTGGCCGGACAACCGAACAGCGGCAAGTCGACGGTTTTCAATATGCTCACCGGCGCACGGCAGCATGTAGCGAACTATCCCGGGGTTACTGTTGAGAAGAAGTTGGGCAGTTTCAAGACATCCGAGCACAAGATTCAACTGGTCGATTTGCCCGGGACCTACAGTCTCACCTCGTACACCCAAGAGGAAAGGATAGCCCGGGATTTCATTCTCAGGGAGAAGCCCGACGTAGTGGTGGCCGTCGTCGATGCCTCCAATCCCGACCGCAGTCTATACCTGGTCTTTCAGCTTCAGGAGATGGAAATCCCCATGGTTCTGTGCCTGAACATGATGGACACGGCCAAATCGAGGGGCATGGAATTCGACGTCGAGGCATTGGAAAAGGAACTCGGCGTCCCCATTGTTCCGACCGTCGCCGCCAAGAATCGAGGTAAGGCGGAACTCATGCAGGCCATTGACCGCGCAGCCCATCCGAGGCCGGGAGTAAGCCGGTTGCCCCGATACGATCCTGCGCTGGAAGCAATGATCGAAAGCCTGGAGACGAGGCTGAAGAACTTCGATCATCTGGCCGAAGTGCTCCCGCCCCGGTGGCTGGCCGTGAAGCTCATGGAAAACGATGAGGAAGCGCGCAGGAAACTCCTGGCCCACGAACCCGTTTCAGAGAGTGCGAATGTGGGGGAATTGGTAGATTATGTGGACGTCTTGCGCAAGGATTACTTTCAAGACGGCGGAAAGTCGCCGGAAAAGGCCATAGCCGCGGCCAGATACCTTCAGGCGGGGGAAATCGTCCGAAAGGTCGTTGGTGGAGACGGCTTGTCTCGAAAGACATTCACCGACAGAATCGATTCGGTAGTGCTCCACCCCGTACTCGCTCCCATCGTACTTGCAGCGGTGCTCCTGGTATTCTATCAGCTCACCATGGTGTACGGCACCATGCTTGCAGACTGGTGCTTTCCGTTTCTTCATAAGGGCAAGGAATTCATCGCAGGCTTGTTCCCGGCCTCCCCGGACCTCATCCGTTCCGGTCTTCTTCAGTCCCTTACGGTGAACGGTCTCGTGGGAGGCGTGGTTGCGATTCTCTACTACGTGCCGATATTCTTGGTTCTTTTTGCGCTCATCGCGATTTTGGAAGACAGCGGATACATGCCGCGCGTGGCCTTCATCATGGACCGCGTGCTCCGGTCTTTCGGCCTTCACGGCCAGTCGACCTTACCCCTGATCCTTGGGGGCGTATTGGTGGGGGGCTGCGCGGTTCCCGGCGTCATGGCCACCCGGGCAATGAAGGATGAAAAGGCCCGCTTGGTAACCATCCTTATCATGCCCCTGATGAACTGCCTGGCCAAGATTCCGTTCTATGTGCTCATCGTCGGTCTGTTCTTTGCCGCCAACAAGGGATTGGTCCTGTTCGGCATCTCTCTGTTCAGCTTCGCGACGGCATTGGTAATGGCGAAGCTCTTCAGCCGGTACCTCGTCAAGGGCGATCCGGCTCCCTTTGTCATGGAACTGCCCACGTATCACCTTCCGACCGTTGGAGGAATCATCCGGCGGTCCATCGAACGCTGCTGGCTGTTCGTGAAGAAGATCGTCACCATCGTGGCCGCGGTGATGGTAGGAGTGTGGTTTTTTGTGACCTTTCCGGGTATCGGCCTTGAGAGGGAAATGTACTACGATGCGCAATTGGCCGGCGCACAGGGCCTACTGGAAGCCGGCGTTGCGCCTTCCAACCCGTATCGCGGGTATTTGTCCGGCGCAAAACTTGTCGATTTGGTGCATTTCCAGGAGCGGCTCAAGGCCGCCCAGCAAGGCGCCATTGGAAATGAGGCGGCGCTGAAGGCCGTAAACGGGAAGTTCGCATCCGATAACTCAGGCTTGTTCGTCCTTGCCAACAAAGGAGTCACGACCTCGGGAGCGGTGGATGGAGACGCACGAAAGGCAAGTGCGGCCCTGAAGCGGTTCGACGCCTCGATCCGGTCAATAGCGCGGGACCGGAGAAAAGAGATTATCGATGGGAGTTGGGCGGGGCAAGTGGGGCGGGCATGCGAGCCGATAAGCCTTCTTGCGGGATTCAATTGGCGCATAAACATCGCGATTATCAGCTCGTTTGCTGCGAAAGAGAGTCTGGTGGGTACACTGGGCACCATATACAGCGTTCAAGAGGGTGCTCAGTCGGGCTCGCTGGCTCAGTCGATCCGGGAGACCGAAACCGGCTGGACCATTTGGCACGCACTCGCCGTACTGGTGTTCGTCGCGCTGTTTCCTCCGTGCCTCGCGACGCTGATCATGATCAAACACGAGACACAAAGCACCGGCTGGATGGTGTTTGCAACGGTGTATCCCATTATCATCGGTTTCCTTCTTGCATGCCTGGTGTACCAGCTTGGCCCGCGAATTGCCTGATTGAAACACCATGGAACGCGTCCGGTGAATGAACAGGAGACCGAATCCAGGAGTCGGCCGGGGCCGCGCTCTCGGGCGGTGGTGTGTCGCGCTTTTCGGTTCTCGGTAGGAAGAAAAGAGTGTTCTCCGGGACCGTTTTATGCTTAATGGGTTGAAGAGGAATTCATTGAGCAAGGAGGCCCCGGATGGAAGAGATGGTACTGGATGCGAAGGAAGAATTCA